>NZ_JANJTL010000174.1 GCF_024711105.1 Brevundimonas sp.
TCGCCGCCGGACAGGGTGCCCGAGGCGCGGCTGAGGCTGAGGTAGTCCAGGCCGACGTTGTTCAGGAAACCAAGCCGGTCGTTGTTCTCCTTCAGGATCCGCCGGGCGATCTCGAGCTGCGTGTCGGTGAGGTCGGCTTCCAGGCCGCTGAACCAGGCGTGGGCCTGCTTGATCGAGAACAGCGAGGCCTCGCCGATGTCGAGGTCGGCGACCTTCACGGCCAGGGCCTCGGGCTTGAGGCGCTTGCCCAGGCACGCCTCGCAGGGCGTTTCCGACTGGAAGCGGCCCAGCTCCTCGCGGACCCAGGCGCTGTCGGTCTCACGCCAGCGGCGTTCGAGGTTGGGCATCACCCCTTCGAAGGGCTTGGAGACCTCGTACTTCCGGGCGTTGTCGTCATAGACGAACTTGATCTTGTCCCCGCCCGAGCCGTGCAGGATGACTTGGTGCGCCTGCTCCGGCAGGTCGCGCCAAGGCTTGTCCATGGAGAAGCCGTAGTGGCGCGCGAGCGCCTGCAGCGTCTGGGTGTAGAGGGGCGACTGGCCGCGCGACCACGGTGCGATCGCGCCCTTGTGCAGGGTCTTGTCGCGGTCCGGCACGATGAGGTCGGCGTCAAAGGTCAGCTTCTGGCCCAGGCCGTCGCAGACGGGGCAGGCGCCCGCCGGGTTGTTGAAGCTGAACAGGCGCGGCTCGATCTCGGCGATGGTGAAGCCGGAGACCGGACAGGCGAAGCGTTCGGAGAAGATCAGCCGGCGCGGCTCCGTCTCGCCCTCCTTGACGTCGGCCCACTCGGCCACGGCGATGCCGTCGGCCAGGCCCAGGGCCGTCTGGAGGCTGTCGGCGTAGCGGCTCTCCTGGCCGGCACGGGTGACGATCCGGTCCACGACGATGTCGATGTCGTGCTTGAACTTCTTGTCGAGGGTCGGCGCGTCCTCGATGGCGTAGAATTCGCCGTCGATCTTGACCCGCTGGAAGCCCTGGCGCTGCCACTCGGCCATTTCCTTACGGTATTCGCCCTTGCGATCGCGCACGACGGGCGCGAGCAGCAGCAGGCGCTCGCCGTCGGGCAGGGCGGCCAGCTTGTCGACCATCTGGCTGATGGTCTGGCTCTCGATCGGCAGGCCGGTGGCGGGCGAGTAGGGGACCCCGACCCGCGCCCACAGCAGGCGCATGTAGTCGTGGATCTCGGTCACCGTGCCGACGGTCGAGCGCGGATTGCGGCTGGTGGTCTTCTGCTCGATCGAGATGGCGGGCGACAGGCCCTCGATCAGGTCGACGTCCGGCTTGCCCATCAGTTCCAGGAACTGGCGAGCGTAGGCGCTGAGGCTCTCGACGTAGCGCCGCTGGCCCTCGGCGTAGATGGTGTCGAAGGCGAGCGACGACTTGCCCGAGCCGGAAAGACCGGTGATGACCACCAGCTCTCCGCGCGGGATGTCGACGTCGACGCCCTTGAGGTTGTGTTCGCGCGCGCCGCGCACGCGGATGAAGGCCTGTTGGTCGCTCATGGAATCCGGAAACTCAGACCGGGCCGCAAAGGCTCCGGTGCAACGCCGCTATATGGGTATCACTTCCGGGGATTCAGCAAGAACAAAGAACGAACGTCAAGCCCAGGCGGATATGGCGCCCTTCCGACGCGTGGGAAGCGTTTCGGGGAGACGGGTCACCAGCTCCGGCGTGGGCCGGCCGTATCGCCAGCCCTGGGCCATGTCCACGCCCAGGGACCTCAGCGCCTGGGCGATATCCTCGGTCTCCACCTGTTCGGCCACGGTGCGAACCCCCAGCGTGCGGCAGAGGTCAACGATATGGGCGACCATGGTCCGGGACCGCTCATCGGTCAGTATGGCGCGGGTCAGGCAACCATCCAGCTTGACCATGTCGATCGACAGCGCGCGCAGATATTCAAACGAGGCGGCGCCTGCTCCGAAGTCGTCGATGCAAACCTTCACGCCCGCGTCGCGCAGGCGCTCGAGCCGGCGGCGGGCGGCCGGAAGGTCTTCGAGGGCCGAAGTCTCGGTCACTTCGACCATGAGGCGCCTGCGATCGTCCGGTTCGGCCGAGGTTCGCCGCAGCAGGGCGAGCACGAAGTCGTCCGTGGCCAGGGAAGCGCCAGAGACATTGACCGCCAGCTTGGCAAGGCCGGCGCCGGGCTGGCGCAGCGCCCGCAGCGCTTTCGCCAGCACGGCAAGGTCGAACGACCGGATCAGGTCCAGTTCCTCGGCCATCCGGATCAGTTCGCCCGTGTCGCCTGAGGCGAAGCGCGCCAGAACCTCATGGTGATGAACGGCCCCGGACTCGAGGCTCACGATCGGCTGGAAGTGGACCTCGAAGGCCTGCTCACGGGCGATGCGCCGGAATTCGGCCGCGTCCCTGAGGGTCTGGGCGACGCGCGAGGAGAAGTTGCGAGCCGACTCGGCGGGCCCCTCGGCGATGCATTCGGCGATGGCGTAGCGCAGAGCCCGCAGGGCGGCCAGCGGGTCGGATCCTAGCTGTCCTTGCTCCACGACGGGGGCGATGCTGACGTTCTCGGCCGCGCAGGCCTCGCGCAGAAGGTCGGCTAGATCGCGCGTGTCGCCCTGGGATCTAAGGACGGCGAAGCGGTCTTCGGAGAGCTGGGCGGCGGAGCTGCCGTCAATGGACGCTTCCTGCAGCGTCGAAGCCACGACATCCATGACCTGGGAGGTCGGCGGGACGGAGAGGCCGGCGACTTCGACAAAAGAGACGGCCATCGGCTCAGACGCCTGTCTCATCGCGGTGCGCGTCCGGTTCAGGAAGTCCGTGCTGGTCGCAAGGGGCGGCGCGTGCAGGGCGAAGGGAGATCCCTCCCAGCAGAGGCCCAGGGAAACTGACGGAGCCAGCTGAGGGGCGCAGAACCCCCGCACGACGGCCTTGCGGACCATCCCGTCGCCGCAACGGACCAGCACGTCGATGGGCCCGAGCCTGCGCCCCGGAGCGGCGTCGGCCAGCACGCGGCGGAATTCCCAGGCAGAGGCGCGGGAGAGAATCTCGTCGAGGGGGCGGCCTTCATAGGCGGGCGCCGCGTCCGCGCCCGGCACGGCGGCGGCGCCTGCGGCGAAACGAACGGTGCGCGTCTCGTCGATTTCCATCAGGAAGTCCGACGCCACGAAGGCCAGGCCCAGGAGTCGTGACCGATGCGACATGGGGACGGACTACGGCCAAGCTGTGAAGAATCCGTCGAACCGCTTGGCTAACGTCGTATTTCCGACTCTGCTGGAAACGGAGGGACCGACCAGCGGCGAACGCCTCCAGCCACGTCGCAGAACCTTGGTTTGACGCGGGCGGGGTGATTCGCTTTAACCCTGTCCGGTAACGGCGGTCCTAGACGGGCGCCGGTCAGCTTTGAAATCCACTTCGGCAGGGACCGTCGCCAAACGCGGCGGGACGGCGCGCATGCAGACCTTGGCGGTGCTCTCGAGGAAGGGCGGGACGGGCAAGACGACCCTGGCTACGCACCTGGCGGTGGCGGCCGAGGCGGAGAAGCGACGCACCCTGATCCTCGACATGGACCCGCAGCGTTCGGCCATCGACTGGCGGCGCGAGCGCCCGGAGCACCGGGTCGGGCCAAGGGTCGAGCAGGGCCGTATCGGCGCCCTGTTCGCGGCGCGCCAGGCCGCGTCTCGCGGAGAGACCGACCTGCTGATGCTCGACACCCGGGCCGGCGGTGAAAGCGAGACCTGCGAGGCGGTGCGGACGGCGGACCTGTGCCTGCTGGTGGTGCGGCCGAGCTTCTACGACATCCGCTCCATCGCCCGCTCGGTCGAGGCCGTGGTCAACATGCGGAAGCGGGGATTGTTCGTCCTGAACCAGGCGCCGGCGCGGCGGAACGGCGAGGAGCCCCGCTCTATCCGCCAGGCGCTGGAGCAGCTGGCGGACTACGGCCTGCCGATCTGCCCGGTCGGGTTGCGGATGCGCAGCGCCTACCAGTCGGCCTCCGCGAGGGGCCTGGCCGCGCAGGAAGCTTGGCCCGACAGCCAGGCGGCCTTCGAGGTCAACAGCCTTTGGCGCGTAGTCCGGCGCGAACTTTGGCCCGAGGCCCATGCCAGGCCCGTCCGGGCGGCTGCCCGCGATCCCGAAACGGACGCGCCGCTCGATCTGGCGCTGGCCGGCTAGCTCAGGCTTGCGCGCCTCGCCGTCCGACCCCATTGTGAAAACGTATCGAGTTCGTACGGAGGCCCAACGGTCATGATCAGCACGCTGGAAATCGGTTTCGCCCTTTCCGCTCCGCTGCTCGTGCTCGCCTATGCCCTCCTCCGAACTCAGCCCCAGGCCATCCGCATCCGCGTTCGTGACGCTCGACAGCGTCGCGGCCCGCACGCCTGACGGCCAAACTCTATTCGACAATCTGAGCCTCGCCTTCGGGCGCGAGCGAACCGGCGTCGTCGGCCGCAACGGCGCGGGCAAGACCACGCTGCTGCGGCTTGTCGCCGGTCGGGCGGCGCCGTCCGAGGGCGCGGTGAGCCGCGCCGGCACCGTCGGCTGGCTGCCGCAATCGGCGGTCATCGGACCTGATGAGACCGCGGCCGACACGCTCGGCGTCGCAGCGGGACTAGGCGTGGTGCGGCGCGTGCTGGCCGGGGAGGGGACCGAGGCGGATCTCGCCGAAGCCGACTGGACGCTGGAGGAGCGCGTCGCGCAGTGTCTGGCCGAGGTGGGCCTGGCGGGCCTCGACCTGGACCGGCGGACCGTCAGCCTCAGCGGCGGCGAGCAGACCCGTCTGCGGCTGGCGGCCCTGCTGATGGCCGAGCCCGATTTGCTGGTCCTCGACGAGCCGACCAACCACCTCGATGTCGATGCGCGGCGACTGATCGCCGAGGTGCTGGAGCGCTGGAGGGGCGGGGCGGTCGTGGTCAGCCATGATCGCGGCCTGCTGCGTCGGATGGACCGGATCGTGGAGCTGTCGTCGCTCGGCGCGGCCGTCTTCGGCGGGAACTACGATCTCTACGCCGAGCGCAAGGCCGCGGAGCGCGCGGCCGCCGAACGCGAGCTGGACGCCGCCGAGCGGCATCGCGCGCAGGTCGATCGCGAGGCGCAGCGGGCTGTCGAGAAGAAGGCGCGGCGCGACCGCGCGGGCAGGGCCTTCGCCATGAAGGGCTCCGAGCCGAAGATCCTGCTGGGCGCCATGGCCGAGCGGGCCGAGATTTCCGGCGCGCGGGAGCATCGGCTGGCCGCGCGCCGCCGCGGCGAAGCCGAGGCCAGCCTCGCTGAGGCGCGGGAGCGCGTGGAGCGCGTGCGCGCCCTGTCGATCCCGATGCCGTCGAGCGGACTGGCGGCCGGCAAGACCGTGCTGGAGCTGGATGCGGCGACTTGGAGCGCGCCCGGCGGACGCGCCGTCCTGCCTCCGACGTCGTTGAAGATCGTGGGACCTGAACGGGTGGCGGTCATCGGGCCGAACGGGGCGGGGAAGACCACTCTGCTCAAACTGGCGGGGGGCCTCCTGGAGCCGTCAGCCGGCGTGGTGCGCCGTCCGGTCGAGGCGGCGTTGCTGGATCAGGAGGCCGCGCTGCTAAGTCCCGGCGAGACACTCGTCGAGGCCTACCGGCGCATCAATCCGGAGACGACCCTGAATGAAGCGTATGCGGCGCTGGCGCGGTTTCTGTTCCGCAACGTGGCGGCGCAGCGGGAGGTCTCGACCCTGTCGGGCGGAGAGCGGCTGAGGGCGGCGCTGGCTTGCGTCATGACGGGCGCGCGGCCGCCGCAACTGCTGATCCTGGACGAGCCGACCAACCACCTGGACCTGGGCTCGATCACCGCGGTCGAGGCGGCCCTGTCGGTTTACGACGGCGCGCTGCTGGTGGTCAGCCACGACGCCGATTTCCTTGACGCCATCGGCGTGAGGCGCCGGATCGACCTCAGGCCTGGCGGTTCAGGGTGACCGCGCGCATGTCGCTGTCGGCGGCAAGGCCGCCTGCCCCGTATCGGGCCGGCGCGCGCGCCTGGGCGACCTCGGCGGCGATGGCCTGAAGCAGGCCCTCGGAGACCGTCCTGGCAGCCTCGACCGCGCGGGCGTGACGGCCCAGCACGGCCTCGAACGCCTCGGTCGCGCGCATAAGAGCCATGCGCTGTTTCAGGTCGGCGCCGTCGATCAGGGATCGGTCCGCCTTCACCCGCGCCGACTCGTGGCGATAGACGTTGGCGAGGCGCTGGGTCTCCTCCAGGCCGGGTACGGCGTCCTGCGGTCGGCGTGTCTCGAAGGCGCGGGTCTCGTCGGCCAGACGCTCGGTCAGCCGCTCCGTCAGGGTGATGAGCTGGACGACGCGATCGTCGGGGCTGTCCGCGAACAGGGCCATCAGACGGCCTCCGGCTGGGAGAGGGGCCCGCCCTGGAGCGCGATCAGCTCGCGCTGGACCTGGTCGGCCAGACCGATCCCGCCGCCGGAGGCTACGCGGCGCGCCATGGCGTCGACGAGAAACGATCGCCAGGTGTTTTCGCCTGCACCGCCGCCAAACGGGGCCTCGGTCGACAGGCCCGCGAACATGGGCTGGAGCATCTGGGCCAGGAAGGTCGCCTCGAAGTCCTCGGCTACCTGGCGCAGCCGGTCAGAGTCGGCGCCGGCTGGGACCTGGGGCAGGACGGAGCGGACAAGGTCCGGAGAGACGGCCAGATCGCTCATCACATCACCTCGATTTCGGCCTGGAGGGCCCCGGCGGCGCGAATGGCCTGGAGGATGGAGATCATGTCCCTGGGACTGACACCGAGCGCGTTCAAGCCGTTGACCAGGTCGGACAGCGAAGCGCCCTGGTTGACGATCCGCAGCTCGCGGCCGCGCTCCTCTTCCACGCTCACGTCGGATTGAGGAACCACCACGGTCTCGCCGCGTGAGAATGGCTCGGGCTGGCTGACGGCGGGGCTTTCCTGGACGCTGATGGTCAGATTGCCCTGGGCGATGGCGACCGTGGAGATGCGCACGTCGTCTCCCATGACAATGACGCCGTTGACCTCGTCGATGATCACGCGGGCGGGACTGTCCACCGGGACGCTGAGGTTCTCGATCCCCGACAGGAAGCTGGCCATGTCGCGCCCCGCCGGGGCCCGCACCGCGACGACCGTTCCGTTTTCGGCGTAGGCGGTTCCGGGGTGGACGGCGTTGATCACCTGGGCGATCCGCTGGGCTGTAGTGAAGTCGGGATTGCGCAGGGCCAGCCGCACGATCGGCATCGACGACAGGTCGAACCCGGTCTCGCGCTCGACCACGGCGCCCGCCGCGATCCGACCGGCGGTAGGCACGCCACGGGTGACCGACGAACCAGAGGCGCCGGAGCCGGCGACCGCGCCCGTCTGAACCGAGCCTTGCGCCACCGCATAGACCTGGCCGTCGGCGCCGGTGAGCGCGGTGACCAGCAGGGTGCCGCCCATCAGGTTGCGGGCGTCGCCCATGGTGGAGACGGTCACGTCGATCCGCGAGCCCGGCGTGGCGAAAGGCGGCAGCTCGGCCGTGACCATGACGGCGGCGACGTTGCGGGTGTTTGCGTTGGCGTCCCGGATGTTGACGCCCAGCTGCTCCATCATCGCTTCCAGGCTCTGACGCGTGAACGGGGAGTTCCGGAGCGAATCACCCGTCCCGTTCAGCCCGACGACCAGGCCGTAACCGATGAGCTGGTTCGTCCGGACCCCTTCGACCGAGGTGATGTCCTTGATTCTCGACTGGGCCATCGCGGGGGCACCGAAAGCCATCACGGCCAGGGCGACGCCGAGAACTCGAAGGAGGTGGGCCATGGAAATGCGCCTGTTAAGCATAAGTCGCCTCCAGGCCTGCGAATTCCATGCCAGCCTGTTGGGCTATTTCATCAATGAAATCAGCGCGAGGATTGGTTAATGACGCTGTCGGGGCGCCGCGCGGCAGATTCTGCCGAGGCGTTAACCTCGCGGTGACCGGCGAAGCCGACCTTGGCCACATGAAGGTCTCCGGTCCCGGCCCGATTTCGTCCCAGACCTCCTCGCGTCCGAGGCAGGCGCAGGGCGGCTTTTCCGTCCCCGGCGGAACCGCCGCGGCGCCTCCTGCGACGGCGTCGCTGGCGGGCGTTGCGGGGGTGGGCTCGGTGGAGGCTCTGCTCGCCTTGCAGGCCGCCGAGGGACCCGAAGAGCGTCGCCGGCGCGCCATGCGCCGGGGCGGGGGGCTGCTCGACAGGCTCGATGCGCTCAAGCTGGCGATGCTTTCGGGCGAGGACGGCGCCTCGGCGCTCCAGGCGCTCGCGCACGCCTCGGCCGAGCAGCGCGACCAAGTGGACGATCCCGGACTGGCCGATCTGCTCGACCACATCGACACCCGCGCGGCCGTGGAGCTGGCTAAAGTCCGCTACCGGACATCCGCCTGAGGCCAGAAAGACACGGTTCTTCGGCCTCTGAGCGCAAGCTTCCGTGAAGTCAGGTTTGCGACGTTGAACCGACTCCCGCCCCTGTGTATGGCTCGCCTCGCTTCTCAGGGGGCGCTGTAAGCGTGAGGGGTTAGATGACCGCTTTGAGGTCAGATTTCGTCGAAGACGCGTATCGGCCGTCAGACGACGAGCCGTTCATGAACGAGCGACAGCTCGACTATTTCCGCAAGAAGCTGCTGGTCTGGAAGGACGAGATCCTGCGGGAATCCCGCGGGACGGTCGTCAACCTGCAAGCCGAGACGGAGAACCACCCGGACCTGGTGGACCGGGCGTCTTCGGAATCGGACCGGGCGCTGGAGCTCCGAACGCGGGACCGGCAGCGTAAGCTGATCGCCAAGATCGACGAGGCGCTGCGCCGCATCGAGGACGGCTCCTACGGCTACTGCGAGGAGACCGGCGAGCCGATCGGCCTGGCCCGTCTCGATGCGCGGCCGACGGCGACCCTGAGCCTGGAGGCCCAGGAACGCCACGAGCGCCGCGAACGCGTCCACCGGGACGACTGAACTTGGCCTGGCTCCGACGCGTCGGAGCCGTCGTGCTGTTGCTCGCTTTGCTTGCGCCGGCCCCTACCGCCGCGCAGCCGGCGGTCACACCGCTGGACCACCTGCCGGCGCTGCGCGGCGACTATTTCCCGATCCAGTCGGAGGCGACCGGGCGGCCGTATCACATCTACGTCCGGCTGCCGGACGGCTACGATCCCGCGTCGGAGCGGCTCTATCCGACCGTCTACCTGCTGGACGGGGACAGCCTGTTCCCGATCCTGGCGGCCAACCACCTGTTCCTGACCTATGATGACAGGACGCCCGAGGCCATCGTGGTAGGCATCGCCTACGGCGGCTTTTCGCCGGAGATCAATCGGCGGAACATCGACTTCCAGACTCCGGGCGCGGGCGTCACGGCCGAGGCCGCGGGCGCGGCCGCCTTCCAGCGCTTCCTGAGGACCGAACTCATCCCGCGCATAGAGGCCGGCTATCGGTCGGACCCCGCCCGGCGGGTGCTGTTCGGCCAGTCGCGGGGCGGCGCGATGGTCCTGTATTCGGCCATCACCGATCCGGACCTGTTCTGGGGCCGGATCGCCAGCAATCCGTCGATCACCCCGGGCATCGAAAGCCTGCTCGAACCGGCGGCGGGGGGCCGGCGCGAGGACCTGTCGCTCATCGTCACCAGCGGCACGCTGGATCGTCCCGACCTGCAGGAGGAGGCCGCGCTGTGGCTGTCGACCTGGGAGGCCCGGCCCGACCGCCCCTGGAGCCTGCACGGCGTCCGCATCGAGGGCGGAACCCATGCCGCCAACGCGCCGGACGCCTACCGCCGCGGCCTGCGCATCCTTTTCGGCGCGCCGCCGTCGCCTTGACTTGAGCTGTGTGGAGCGCGACTGACGCGCTCCGCATTTCAAGGTGTTCGCCCGCCATGACCGTCAAGGTCCGTTTCGCCCCGTCTCCGACCGGAAAGCTCCACGTCGGCAACGTCCGCACCGCGCTCGTCAACTGGATGTTCGCCCAGGCGAACGGCGGCGTCTTCGTGCTGCGCATCGACGACACGGACCTGGAGCGGTCCACGCCCGAGAACGAGGCCGGCATCGAGACCGACCTGACCTGGCTCGGCTTGGTGTGGGGCGAGCGCTACAACCAGTCCAAGCGCTTCGACCACTACGCCGCAGCCGCCGAGAAGCTGAAGGCCATGGGCCGGCTCTACGCCTGCTATGAGACCCAGGAAGAACTGGACCGCCGCCGCAAGGTCCAGCTGTCGCGCGGCCAGCCGCCGATCTACGACCGCAGCGCGCTGGACCTGACCGACGAGCAGAAGGCCGCGCTGGAGGCCGAGGGCCGCCGTCCGCACTGGCGCTTCAAGCTGGACGGCAAGCGGGTGGTCTGGGACGACCTGGTGCGCGGCCGCTGCGAGGTCGACACCGCCTCGTTGTCCGACCCTGTGCTGATCCGCGAGGACGGCCTCTATCTCTACACCCTGCCGTCGGTGGTTGACGATGTGGAGATGGGCATCACCCACGTCGTGCGCGGCGAGGACCACGTCACCAACACGGGCGCCCAGATCGAAATCTTCGAGGCGCTCGGCGCCGCGGTTCCGACCTTCGCCCACATGTCCCTGCTGATCGGGGCTGACGGCCAGGCCCTGTCGAAGCGGCTCGGGTCCCTGTCGATCAGCGAGATGCGCGAGCAGGGCTATGAGCCCGCCGCCATCACCAGCCATCTCGGCCGCATCGGGACGTCGGATGCGGTGGAGTTCGTCGCCTCGCTGGAGGCGCTGTCCGAGGGCTTCTCCTTTGACAAGCTCGGCCGGGCGCCGGCGCGGTACGACACCGCCGACCTCGACCGGCTGAACGCCCAGGCGCTGCACGCCATGGACTATGCGACGGCTCGGCCGCGGCTGGAGGCGCTGGGTTGCGACCTGGGCGAGGGCTTCTGGCTGGCGATCCGCGAGAACATCGGCCGCTTCCGCGACGCCAAGGACTGGGCCGAGACCCTGACCGGCCGCGTGCGCGGGCCGGGCCTGCCGGACGCCGCCTTCCAGGCCTCGGCCATCCTGGCGTTCGAGGAAGCCGTGCCCCCGGGGACGGAGCCGGACGGCCAGACCTGGTCGCGCTGGACCGAAGCGGTCAAGGCCGCCACGGGCGTCAAGGGCAGGGGACTGTTCCTGCCCCTGCGCCAGGCGCTGACGGGCCGCGATGAGGGGCCCGACATGAGCCTGCTGCTGCCGCTGATCGGCCGCGAGCGCATCCTCGAGCGGCTGCGCGGCGGCTGACACGAAAACGCCCGCCCGGAAGACCGGGCGGGCGCTACGATTTCACCGAAGGTGAAAGGATCAGGCGGCGGCCGTGTTGCAGGTCGCCAGCTGGTCGGCCGACAGGGTCACGCCCTGCCAGGTGAAGCTCGCCAGGGCGCCGACCCGTGCGACGACGCGGCGGCAGGCCCGAGTGGCCGGCTGTTCGGCGCCGCGGCCCGAAGCCACGCAAACGTTGTCGTCGCCACAGCGCCAGCTGGCGCCGTCGATGATGACCGCCTCGGTGGGGGTCATGGCGGTGTTCTGCAGGGTGAAGGAGGAGGTGCGGGTCTGGGCGGTGGCCGAGCCGGCGATGGCCAGGCCGATCACGGCCGCGGCGGTCAGGATGCGCATGGGGAGGCTCCGTGGATGTCCGCGCCGCTTCCGGCGCGGGGGCATAGTGCGTTGTTAAAGAGAACTGTCAAGGCGCGTTGCGAAAAACAACGAACCGGACTGTACGGCGATAGGTTATCAATGTTCATCTACCCAGCGCAAGTGACGCCGGACGGGTGTGGCGCTAGCGGTTGATGTCGATTGTGGCGCGGCGGTTCAGCGGTTCGCGGACGCCGTCGGCCGTCGGCCGGGCGAGGTCGCTCTCTCCGCGACCCTCGGTCGAGATCGAGGCGCCGTTCAGGCCCTGGAGGATAAGGGCGTCCCGTACGGCGGCCGCACGGCGTTGCGACAGGCGTAGGTTGTAGGCCGCCGAGCCGGACGTGTCGGCGTGCCCGACCACTCGGATCCGGGTCGCCCCGCCAGCCCGGGCGTGGGCGGCGGCCTGGCGGACGATCTCCTCGGCCTGGGGCGTCAGGTCGTAGCGATCCCAGTCGAAGATCACCGTGTACTCGCGCGCCTGCCAGGCGGGCGGAGGGGGCGGAGGGGGCGGCGGAGGCGGCGGAGGCGGAGGGGGCGGAGGGGGCGGCGGTGGCGGCGCGCCGACCTCGCCCGGGGCCGCCGGCAGGGTGACCCGCCGCGGATTGCAGAAGAGCTGGTCAGGCTGGCTGTCCGGCGAGATGAGATACCAGACCTCCGCCAGCCGCGACCGCAAGGACGCCTGCACGAGGTGGCGATCCTCGGGCGGAAGGCCCTCTATCGCGCAACCCATGTCGCCGAGGATCGATGCGTCGTTCGAGTAGTAGCCGTGACCCAGCACATCGAGGGTGGTGGACACCAGGGTGGCGTCGATCACCGAGGTGGACTCGGGCGAAACTTCACGCGCGTCCCGGACCACCGGCCGATCGAAGATCACCTGTCCGACCCGGCCCCGAAGATGGATCAGGTTCGAGGCCCACAGCGCGACGTCGCGTCCGGAGGCATAGACTGTGACATCGGCGTCAAGGCGGGCGAACTCGTCGGCGAGGCGTTCGAACGTCGCCACATCCATGTCGGCCGCCGCCATGACGATGCGCACGGTGATCTCGTCGGTCGGACAGCTGGGAATCAGGCCGTCCAGCGCTCCAGCCACCACCCGATTGCCCATGGAATGGACGATCAGGTTGAGCTGGCGAGGGTGCAGCTCACAGATGACCCGGTCGAGATAGGCCCGCAGGAGGGGCTCCGACGCCTCGGCGTTCCGCTCATCTTCAAAATAGCCGAGGAGCCGAGCCTGGGAGGGCCAGATGAAGGCCAATGGCGCGCCGGGATCAATGCCGGTCTCGATACGGAGGTCATGGTTGACCTGCGCCGCAGACAGCAGGGCGCTTTCGAACGGCACATTGTAGCCGTGCACGAAGAGCATGACCGCGTCGTCGCGCCGCTCGGTCTCTGCGCCTGCGCGCCGAAAGAAGTCGGCTTCTTCCGTCGCCTGGATGCGCGTCACGAATATGAAATAGGGCTCCCGGTCCACCCCAGGAGCTTCTCCCTCGGCGATCGGGCGGTGTCCCGAGCGGCGCTCCCGCACGCCCTCGCGCGTCTCGACGTAGCCCGGCAGCCAGACGTCGGCCACGCCGTAGCTCAGCGGGCCTATTGCATCACGATAGGCGTCTGCGGCGCCGAGCACACCGTCATCGCCGGAGATGTTTTCGATAGCCCGGCTGGTCGCGAAATAGACCGGGATGCAGGTCACGGGCGGGGGCGCATCGTAGCCGGCGTGGCTGTCGAGGCCGCGGGCCTCGATCAGAGCCTGGCACTCGGTCCCGAAGGCCGAGGGATGCCGCAGGATGGGATCGCCGCCGCAGGCGCTGAGTAGCGCCGCCATTCCCGCCGATGCGCCCAGGGCGATAATCGTCGATCGGCGCATGACTACCCCCAACCCAAGCGCAGTCTAGGTTGAGATACCCCCGATAGGCAAACTGCGGCGATCAGGCCTCGAACCTGTCCTCGAGCGCGGCCATCAGGGCAGAAACATCTGGGACCACCACGATGCTGTCCACAAACCAGGCCGGGGTCATGCCGACCTCGACGTTGTGGCGCAGCAGGGCGACCAGATTGTCCCAGAAGCCGTCGACGTTGAGGAAGTAGGTCGGCTTGTCGTGCAGGCTAAGGCGCTGCCACGACATCACCTCGACGGCCTCCTCGAGCGTGCCGATGCCGCCGGGCGCGACAACGAAGGCGTCCGAGGCGTCGTACATCATGGCCTTGCGTTCATGCATGCTCTGCACGACGACCGTCTCGACCTCGTCCAGCAGGCGCTCTTTGGCGCGCAGGAAATCCGGCATGACGCCGAGCACCCGCCCGCCGGCCGCGTGCGCGGAGCGGGCGGTTTCCCCCATGAGGCCGACGCCGCCGCCTCCGTAGACGAGGCGGATATCGCGCGCCGCCAGCGCCTGGCCGAGCTCGCGGGCCGCCTCGGCGAAGATGGGGTCCGAGCCCATGGAAGACCCGCAGAAGACGCAGACCGAGTCGAGGCGGGCGGGAGCGGTCGTCATTCGGCGGAAACCTTGGGTGTTGGAGCCTGGGGAGCGTTCGTCTAGCAAAGCCCCGCGCCGACACCTAGCGGAAGCGACAGATGCGCCTGACCCTGTTTCCCCTCCTTGCCATGCTGGCGGTCCTGACGGGCTGCAGCGGGGGCGCGCGGGAGGCCGAGGCGCCAGCGGCCGAGGACGACGCCTACGCCAGCCCGCCGGCGGTGACGGCTGTTCGCTTGAGCGACACGGGCGGGCTTACGGTGATCGGCTCGGCCGAGCCCGGCGAGCGCATCCGGCTCATCGAGATGAACGGCACGGCGCACGGCGTGACGACCGACGCGCGCGGGGTGTTCGAACTGAGCCTGAATGCGGACGGCGCGGCCGACCGTCTGTTCTCGGTGAACGTCCAGAGGGCCGGCCAGGCGATTCCGGCCGACGGCTGGCTGATGTCGCCGGCGGCGGCGCCCGAGCGTGCGGTGATGCTCCGTCCCGGCGATGCGTCCCTTCCGGTGGGCCCGGCGCCGCTTCTGGCCGTGGTGGATGTCGACGCGGGCGGCGGTGTGGCCCTGTCGGGTGTCGCCGAGCCGGGAGCCGAGGTCGAAGTCCGTATCGACGGCGTACGCCAGGGCGTCACCGAGGCGGACGCGACGGGCCGTTGGTCCCTCACGCCCAGCGCCACCCTCCCTGCGGGCGAACATCGCGTGCTCGTGATCGCCGACGTCCAGGTCGAGCACGCGCTCGACCTCACGCCGATCCGGCCGACCGGCCCGATGCAGACCGAGGCCGTGCCGTCGGGCCTGCGCATCGCCTGGGGCCTGCCCGGCGGCGGAGCCCAGACGACATTCCTCATCCTCTCGCCCGACGCCTGACAAATCGCTGTTTCTGACGGAAGATTAACTTGGCGCGGCGTGCGCGTCGGCCCATCCCGTGCGACTGATTTGCAGGGGCGCGCTCGGTGTTGAGGCTGGACAAGGGGCTGGATCCGGACGCCGTCGCGCCCGTCTTCAAGCGCTTCGGCCGGCTGCATCTGCCCGGGCTCCTTCGGGCCGAGGACGCGCTCGAACTCCATGCCGGGGTGCGCAAGGCGGATGGCTGGCGGCGCGCGATCCACCTGGGGCCGGGGCAGGACTACGACATGCCCATGGCCGAGCTCGAGGCCATGGCGGCAGACGAGCGGACGGCGCTGGAGGCGCAGGTTTACGCCTCGGCCACCGACGCCTTTCGCTACATGTTCGACACCGTGCGCATAAGCCAGGACACGCTGAAGGGGCAGGATATTTCGCCGGCCCTGGTCCAGGTGCGCGATTTCCTCAACGGAGAGGCTTTCCTGCAGTTCGTGAGGCGGCTGACCGGCGAGCCGCGCATCGTCTACGCCGACTGCATGGCGACGCGTTACCTGCCGGGACATTTCCTGACCGCGCACGACGACGAGGCGCCGGGCCGGGACAGGCTGTTCGCCTACGTCCTGAACCTGACCGCGCGCTGGCGGGCCGACTGGGGCGGCATGCTGCTTTTCCTCGACGAAGACGACCACGTGGCCGAGGGCTATATGCCGGCGTTCAACTCGCTGAACATCTTCAGGGTGCCGCAGCGGCACGCGGTTTCGATCGTGGCCCCCTTCGCCGGGGAGCCTCGGCTGGCCATCACCGGCTGGCTGCGGGCCCGCAGACCTGAAGGATGGGAACCCTACGCCTGAGCCTGAACGGTTGCGCGGACGTTACGGTCCTGTAAGGTTCGAGGCGGAATTGGGGCGGGGCCTCATGGCGGCGACCATGACCAGGGTTCGAGGGCAGGATACGGCTGCGAAGTTGACGACGGCCGGCTGGTTGCGCTTGCGCGGGGTGGCGGCGATGGACGTCTGCGCCCAGTGGGCCCGCCTTCAAGCCGAGGGGGCGGAGTGTCCGAAAGCAGAGGTCGGAGCGAGACTGGCGGCGCTGGGCGACATCCATGACCTGCGCTGGTGGGACGAAGCGGCGGGCCTCCCGCCCGGCGACGGCTTCGTGCTGGATCTGGAGGATCGCGCCTCAGCCTGCGGCGGCCTGTTGCTCGCTCCGGACGGCGATCGCCTGACCGGATGGCGGCCGGAAAGGGGAGCTCTCACCGCGTTCCGTGAGGGTCGGATGGTTCTGAGCCCGGTCGTCCCCGGCGCGCCCGAGCGCCGCGCCATCGTCGGGCGGCTGGCCTAGGCCGCCAGTTCCGTGGCCTGGGTCAGGTCGACGCTGACCAGCTGGCTCACGCCACGCTCGGGCATGGTCACGCCGTAGAGGCGGTCCATGCGGCTCATGGTCACCGGATTGTGGGTAATGACGATGAAGCGGGTGTCGGTCCGCCCGCGCATCTCCTGGAGCAGGCGGCAGAAGCGGTCGACATTGGCGTCGTCCAGCGGCGCGTCGACCTCGTCGAGCACGCAGACCGGCGCTGGATTGGCCAGGAAGACGGCGAAGATCAGGGCCGTGGCGGTCAGGGCCTGCTCGCCGCCGGACATCAGGCTCATGGTCGACAGCCGCTTGCCGGGCGGGCAGGCGAAGATCTCCAGCCCGGCCTCGAGCGGATCGTCGGATTCGACCAGCTTCAGCTCGGCCTGGCCGCCGCCGAACAGGGCCGTGAACAGGGTCTGGAAGTGGCCATTGATGGTTTCGAAGGCGCCCAGCAGGCGCTCGCGGCCCTCGGCGTTCAGCTCGTCGATGCCGTCGCGCAGCTTGCCGATGGCGCCGGTCAGGTCGGAGCGCTCCAGCTTCATGGACTGCAGGCGTTCGGAGTGTTCGGCGGCCTCTTCCTCGGCGCGCAGGTTGACGGCGCCCAGAGCCTCGCGCTCGCGCTCCAGGCCGAACAGGAGGGACTCGGCGCCGGCCGCGTCGGCGGGGAGGGCGACGGCGTCTTCCTTCAGCTTCTGGCCCAGCTCCTCGGGCGCCATGCGGGCGGCCTCGCGGACCTGCTGGTCGGCTTCGCCCAGGCGGAGGGCGGCGGCCTCGGCGTGGGCCGCCAGGCCGGCGCGGGCCTCGCGGGCCTCGCCCACGGCGCGCTCGGAGGCGCGGCTCTCGCGGTCCGCGGCCTCGGCCAGGCCCTCCACCTCGGCCAGGGCGTCGGCGGCGGCGGAGCGGCGGCGCTCGGCCTCGGCGAACTGGTCGACCAGGGCCTCGCGCTTGGTGGCGATTTCGGCGGGGGCCTCCTCTGCGCGGGTGAGCTCGGCGCGAACGCGCGCCTCTTCCCGGTCGAGCTGTTCCAGGCGCTGGGCGGCGGACGCGGCCCGGGCGGTCCAACCATGAACTTCGCGCTCTACGGCTCCCAGGCGCCGGGCTCGGCCTTCGCGCTCGCGCGCTTCGGCGTCGCGTTCGAGGCGGGCGGCGGCGGCGGCTGAGCGGGCCTCGTCGGCCTGGGCGCGGGCATCGGAGAGTTCGGTCTTGAGACCGTCGAGCGCGGTGGAGCCGCTCTCGCCTTCCGGCGTGGCGTCCTCAGCCTGCCGGGCGGCGGCGAGTTCAGCCTCGAGCCGCACCAGCTGTTCGTCCAGCGCCTGGGCGCGGGCCTCGCGCTGGGCCTGGGCGCGCGATAGGGCGTCGTGGGTGTTGCGGGCGGCGGCGACCGCGCGTTCGGCCTCTGCCGGACGGGCTCGGGCCTCGCGCAGGGTCTGGTCGGCCGCCTTCACGGCGTCCGCGGCGGCCGCGAGCGCGGCCTGGGCCTCGGCCACCTGCGGCTTGAGCGCCTCGATTTCCTCCTCGAGTTCCGCGAGCCGATTGCGCTGCTCCATCCGGATAGCGGCGGGCTTGGGGGCCTCGGCGCGCGAGACGAAGCCGTCCCAGCGCCACAGGTCGCCCTCGCGCGACACCAGCCTCGCGCCGACAGGAAGGCCCCGGGACAGGCGGTCGCCTTCGCGACGATCCACGAGACCGCACCAGTTTAGACGCGCAGAGAGTGCGCCGGGCGCCTCGATGTGGGCGGCGAGAGGCTCGACCCCTGCGGGCCAGGCGGGCGGCGCGGCTTCCGCCCCCGCCCAGTGGGCGGCGGCGCTGGGGTCGAGCGCGGCGTCGAGGTCGTCTCCGAGCGCGGCGGCCAGGGCGGCCTCGAAGCCCTTCTCGGCCTGGGTCGATTCCAGCGCGGCCGCCTGGGCCTGATGCGCCTTGGCGAGGAGCTGGGCCAGACCACGGGCTTCTGCTGTCAGACGGTTGAGCCGGTCCTCGAGCTGGCGGGCGGCCTGGCGCGCCTGGCCCTCGGCGGCTTGCGCCTTGGAGCGGGCGGCGTCGGCGGTCTCGACCTCGACGCGGGCGGATTGCAGGGCGGCCACCGCGGCGTCGAGCGCAGAGCGGGCGTCGGTGATCTCCGGCGTCTCCATCGGTCCGACGGCCTCGCGCTCAACGCGGGCGGCGCCCACGGCGTGTTCGGCGCGGGCCCGCCGATCGGTCACGTCGCGGCGGCGTTGGATCTCGGCGTTCAGGCGTGCCTCGATGGACGCCACGGCGCCGGCCAGCCGCTCGACCTCGGCGTCGGCCCGGGCGCGGCCGGCCTCGGCGGCCTCCAGCGCGGCCTGCAGCTCAGGCCCGCGTTGCGGCGCGGCGGCGGCCTCGGCCTTCAGCGTGGTCAGCTCTTCGGACAGGCGTTCGACCTGGGCGGCGGCGTCGTCGCGCATCTCGGTCTCGCGCTCGCGGTCAGCGCCGATCCGCCGGATGTCGTCGGTCAGGCGTTCGACCGCCTCGCGCGCGGCGCGATCCAGCATGTCCAGCCGGTCGCGCTCTAGCGTCATGCGGTGAAGGAGTGCGGCGGCGACGGCATCCTCCTCGCGCGCCGGCTTCAGCCGTTCGGCGGCGGCCAGGGCGGCGGTCTGCGCGCGCGTCGAGGCGCGCGCCCGGTCCTCGACCTCGCGGTCCGCCTCGGAGAGCGCTTCGTTGGCGGCCTGAAGCGCGGCCTTGGCGTCGGCCCAGCGCGCATAGAGCAGGGCGGACTGCAGCGCCCGGATTTCGGCGGCGATCTTCTTGTATTTCTCGGCCTGGCGCGCCTCGCGCTTCAGCCGGTTCAGCTGGATCTCCAGCTCGCAGGAGATGTCGTCCAACCGCGCCAGGTTGGCCTCGGCCGCGCGCAGGCGCAGCTCAGCCTCATGGCGGCGCGTGTGCAGGCCCGAGACGCCGCCGGCCTCCTCAAGGATACGCCTGCGGTTCTGCGGCTTGGCGGCGATCAGTTCGGAGATTTGTCCCTGGCGCACCAGGGCCGGCGAATTCGCCCCGGTCGAGGCGTCGGCGAAAAGCAACTGGACGTCGCGCGCCCGGACTTCCTTGCCGTTGACCCGATAGGTCGAGCCGGCCCCCCGGTCGATCCGCCGAGACACCTCGATCAGGGGCGAGTCCGTGAACGGCTGGGGCGCGCGCCGCTCGGCGTTGTCGATGGTGAGAGTCACCTCGGCGTGGTTGCGCGCCGGCCGGTCCGAGGAGCCCGCGAAGATCACCTCGTCCATGCCGGTCGCCCGCATGGCCTTGGCGGAGTTGGCGCCCATGACCCAGCGCAGGCTTTCCAGCACGTTGGACTTGCCGCAGCCGTTCGGCCCCACCACGCCCGTCAGGCCCGGCTCGATCCGGAACTCGACGGGATCGACGAAGGACTTGAAGCCGACGATGCGGAGGCGCTGGAACTCCACGGCGGGCCGTCAGCGCCTCAGGTGCGGCTGGATGGCGGCGTCCAGCTGCGCCAGGGTCAACTCACCCGTTCCCACCGTGCGACCGTTGACCACGAAGGTGGGGGTGCTCTGGACCCCGCGCGCGAAGGCGTACTCCACACGTTCGTTGAACGCGGCGGCCCCGGCCTCGTCCCCGAGGCAGGCCTCGAACTGAGCCTCGGTCACGCCGTAGTCCGCGGCGACTGCGACCAGCCCGTCCCAGGGACGCTGGAGGATGGCGGACTGGTCACGCATCAGCCGGCTGATCACGTCGAAGTAGCGGCCCTCGGGCGCGCAGCGCGCCAGCATGAAGCCCGCGGTCGCCACCTCGACCGGCCCGGTCGGCATCTCGCGGAAGACGAAGCGGACCTGGCCGGTGTCGACGTAGCGGCGCTTGAACTCCGGGAAGACCTGGGCGTGCCAGCGGGCGCAGTGCGGGCAGGTGACCGAGGCGTATTCGATCACCGTGACCGGCGCGTCCGCGCGGCCGATCGCCATGTCGTCGGCGCGCCGGTCCTGGATCTGCGCAGACGAGGCGCCGGCCAGCGGCAGCCAGGCCAGGGCGATCAGGGCAAGGAGGGCGCGCCGGATCATGGACTAGCCTTCCGCGCTGGCTGCGGCGGTGATGGCGGTCTCGAAGGCCTCCAGCGTGGGCGCGCCGTCGAGGTGTTCGCCGTTGATGACGAAATAGGGGGTGCCGGTCACGCCGGCCTCGGACGCGGCCTGGACCCGGGCTTCGAGCGCATCGGCGGCTTCCTGGTCGGTGACGCAGGCGTCGAACTGTTCCTCGGTCATGCCGGCGGTGCGGGCGATGCGCAGCAGTTCGCCGCGCGGATCGGCGATCATGGCCTGCTGGTTGCGCATCATGGCGTCGATCATCGCAAAGTAGCGGTCCTCGCCGGCGCAGCGCGCCGCCAGGAAGCCCGCAACGGCGATGTTCGCCGGAGGCGTGGGCAGCTCGCGGAAGACATAGCGAACGCGCCCGGTGTCGATGAAGCGGCTCTTGAACTCAGGGAAGACCTGCTCGTTCCAGGCCGCGCAGTGGCCGCAGGTGACCGAGGCGTATTCCACCACCGTGACCGGCGCGTCGGCGGAGCCCATGGTCATGTCGCCCTCGGCGGCGCCACCGCCGCCGGCGCTTCCTCCGTCGCCGCTGCAGGCGCCGATCAGGAGGGCCGATGCGGCCAGGACACCCGCGATGAGGGACGAGCGACGATCGAGTTTCAGCATTCAGGCCTCCCGGCGCGGCTGGATTGGACAGTCTGGCGCGATTCCCCCGCGTCCAGCCCTAAAGAGCATCACCTTCGAGAACAGGTGAGGCGAAGATTTGTCAACGCGTCGCGGTGTCTTACCCACCGTCCTTGAGCACGTTGCGGCCCAGGCGAAGCAGGGCGTCGCGAAGATCGGGCGAGGGCGCGGCCTCGACGGCCCTGTTCAGGGCTTCTTCCTGGTCGGCGGCGAGCGGGCGGTCGACGACTTTGCGGACCGGTTGGCTCTTTGGCGCGCGCACCTTCACCGGCCCCTGGGCGATGCGGAGTTTCTCGGCCGCGCCGTCGCCGAGGAACAGGTTCACCCGCGCCAGAATTTCGGCGCTCTGGTGCTGGACGAAGGCCGCCGCCGGTCCGACGACCCTGAGTTCCAGCGTGCCGCCCCGACCAGCCCGGCCCTTCGTCAGCCTGATCGGCTGAGTCACCCGGGAGAGGGGCTCGCCGACGATTTCGGGCCACCGGGCCTCCAGCTGACCGGAGCCTTGGCCGAACCGCTCATCCAGTTGCTTGATGAAGGGAGCCAGTGATCTGCCCATCGGGGGCGGGGGGCGACGTCTGGGACGCGTGCGCTTGCGCGCGAGTATGTCGCGGGCTTCGGCGTCAGTCGGCAACGGGCGGCGCATGATCCTCGATACCACGGTGTCCGACCGCGGCGCGACGGGGAACGCTGGCCCGACTCTCCGGGTTGAGGACGGCAACTCTGGAGGTTCGCATGCCAGCCAAATCGAAAGCCCAACAGAAGGCCGCCGGCGCGGCCCTGTCCGCCAAGCGCGGCGATACGCCGAAATCCAAGCTCAAAGGGCCGTCCAAGGGGATGGCCGAGTCCATGAGCGAGAAGGAGCTCGAGAAAATGGCTTCGACCAAGCGCAAGGGTAAGCCGGAGCACGCCTCGGCCTAGCTTTCGCCACGGCCGGGCTTATCTTGAGCGTGGAGCCTAGCGGGAGCGCCCATGAATCCGTCGCCGGCGTTTTCCCGCACCTTCTCGGAGGTTCTGGAGGAGCTCGGCCGACGCCGGGGCGAACGCCTGACCGTCGAGGAGATGGTCGAGGCCTTCGGGGAGCGGGCGTTCGGCGCCCTGATGATCCTCATCTCGCTGATGAGCCTGCTGCCTTGGCCGCCGGGCGGCAAGGTGGTCTTCGCTGTTCCGCTGCTGCTGCTGGCCTCTGAACTCACCCTGCAGCGGGACACGCTGTGGCTGCCCAGGTGGGCGCTCAACGCGGCCGTGTCGCGCGAACGCTACGCCGCGGGCCTCGGCCGCGTGTTGCCAGCCGTCCGCTTCATCGAGCGGCTGTCGCGCCCCCGGATGAGGCCCCTGACCGGCCCGCTGGCTCAGATGGTGATCGGACTGATCTGTCTGGGGCTGGCCATCATGCTGGCCTTCCCGGTGCCTTTTGGGGACATGCTGCCGGCCTTCACCATCGCCATCTTCGGGTTCGCCGTGATGCAGCGCGATGGCGTCGCCGCGATCATGGGCCTGATCGGCACGGTCATCTGCATCGGATACCTCGCGCTGGTCTGGAAACTCATCGTGGAGATCGGCGAACGGACCTGGAGCTGGGCCCAAGGTCTGGTCGGCTAGGCCTCCAGGGCGATCTCGTCGGCGCGGCGTTCGGCCTCCGCCTTGCGGATGCGCAAATGGGTGACGGGTCCGTGCAGGGCCTCGAGCGCCTCGCGCGCGGCGGCCTCGCCGGCCGCCACGGCAGGCTCGAACGCCTTCCAGTCGCGGATTTCCACGCCGTCCAGCCGCGGCAGGATCAGTACGTCGGTGGCCTTGCGATAGGCGTCCAGCTCCGCCGAAGTCGAAATGGTGGCTGACCGCATCAGGATCGAGACGATCGGCGGTCCGGACTTCCAGTCGCCGGACAGAATCCAGCGCCACCACGACTTGGGGTTCTCCAGCACAGCGGGATCTACGCCACGGGCTCGCGAGACATCGACGCCGACCACCGGTCCCTGATGTTGCGCGCGCATCACGTCGGCCGGGAAGCTCTTCATCACCGCGCCATCGACCAGCACCGCTTCGCCGTCGACCACGGGCGGCAGCACGCCCGGCAGCGAAATCGAAGCCCTGAGCGCCTTGCGGAGCAATCCCTGGCGGTGAACCCGGTAACCGTTATTGGTTATGTCGGCCGCGACCGAGAACATCGGCACGGCCAGGTCCGCCATTTCCGTCTCTCCGTAGTGGTCCTCGAGCAGGCGCTCAACGCGCCGGCCCTGCGTCATGGCGATGATGGGAAAGGCGATGTCGGAGAGCGGACTGCTCTCCACGAAGGCCTGGCGAATGCGCGTCTCCAGCTCCTCCTGGTCCCATTCCAGCGCCAGGCCGGCCGCGACCACGGCGCCCATGGACGATCCGCCGACGAAGTCGAACGGCACACCGGCCTGGCGCAGCGTTCGGACCGCTCCGAGGTGGGCATAGGCCCGCGCGCCGCCGCCTGACAGGACGAGCCCCACCGAGCAACCCGCGATCACGCGGGCGAGCCGCGCCTCGTCCGATGGGTCGCCCTCGCGCAGGTGGAACCAGCGGGCCGGCGCCAGGGCCGCTATCCAGACCGCAGCGTTGTCCGGCGCGACGCCCGGGTCCCTGAGCAGGATCAGGTCGGTCGGCCGATGGGCCTCGTCATCCGAGGGCAGGCCGGGGGGTTCGCCGGTCGGCAGGGCCAGGGCGTTGCCCACCAGGAAGAGACGGTCGACCTGGCGAGCGCACAGCTGCGCCCAGGCGGCGTCCTCCTTCTCGGCGACGTAGAGGACATAGTCATGGGTCTCTTCGACCCTGCTGAACCAGTCGGCTGCTGAGGTCAGGGCCGATTGGTCGATGACCTGGACGGTGAAGCCCAGTCCCACGATGCTGGCCGCGACCCGGTCGACAAAGGCGCGGATCGGCCGCCCCCTCATGGAGACAAATCCGAAGACGCTGGGGTCCGCGGCGCTGCGGCCCTCGTCACGGGTGCGCCGGATCATCAGGCGCGCCAGCTCGGTCATGACATCGGCGTGCTTGCGCGCCGCCTCGAAGAACGCCTCGCGAGGCAGGGCGAGGATCTCGGAGTCGCGCAGCGCCACGACGGTCGAGGTGTGAGCCGTGCCTGCCAGCAGGGACATCTCGCCAACGGGTTCGCCGCCCCTCACCACGCCGACGAACTCGGTCTCCTTGCCCTCGTCCTTGCGGAACACGCCCAGCCTGCCCGAGCGGAGCAGATAGAGGGTGTCGGCGGGATCGCCCGCGCTGAACAGACGCTCGCCGCCGGTCAGGGTGAACCAGCTGGCCGGCGATCGATGCTCGTTGAACAGGCCGGCAAGAGCGGTC
>NZ_JANJTL010000006.1 GCF_024711105.1 Brevundimonas sp.
GGCGCTCGCGGAGCGGCTCACCGGCTCCGGCCGGTTCAAGATGGTCCACGCCCTGTCTCGCTCCCAGACCGGCCTCGACCTGGAGGACGAGGCCAGCATCGCGGCCGCCGCGCGGCACATCGCCGAGGGCCCGCCGCCCGAGCTGATCATCGTCGCCACCGGCGTGCTGCATTCCGGCCGCAAGCCGGAGCGCTCCCTGCGGGCCCTCGACCCCGAGCACCTGCTACGCGACTACCGGATCAATGCGGTCGGGCCGGCGCTGGTCGCCAAGCACTTCCTCCCGCAGATGCAGAAGGACCGCCGCTCCGTCTTTGCAGCCCTCTCGGCCCGGGTGGGCTCCATCGGCGACAACCGGCTCGGCGGCTGGCACAGCTATCGGGCGTCCAAGGCGGCGCTCAACATGCTGCTGCGCAACCTCGCCATCGAGACGGCGCGGACCCATCCGCAGGCGATCGTGGCCGGCCTGCACCCCGGCACGGTCGACACGGGCCTCAGCGCGCCTTTCCAGAAGGGCGTCCCCGAGGAGCGGCTGTTCACCCCCGCCTATTCGGCCCAAAGACTGCTCGAAGTGATCGACGGCCTGCAGCCGACCGACAGCGGCGGCGTTTTCGCCTGGGACGGACAGCGCATCCCGGAATAGTGCGTTGACGGCGCCCCTGCCCCGCCCCTAGTCACGCGGCCGTTTGTTCGCCGGGATTCGCGGATAGGAGAATGGCCATGACCCAGCTTCTCGAAGGCGCCACCGGCGTCCTGGCCCTGGCCGATGGGAGCATCCTGCAGGGCGTCGGCGTCGGCGCGACCGGCTCGGCGCTGGGCGAGGTGGTCTTCAACACCGCCATGACGGGCTATCAGGAGATCCTGACCGACCCCTCCTACATGAGCCAGATCCTGGCCTTCACCTTCCCGCACGTCGGCAACACCGGGACCAACGTCGAGGACATCGAGCAGATCGGCGGCGGCTCCGACACTTCGGCGCGCGGCGCCATTTTCCGCGATGTCCCGACCGACCCCGCCAACTGGCGCGCCGATTCCGACCTCGACGCCTGGATGAAGCGCCGGGGCGTCATCGGCCTGGCCGGCGTCGACACCCGAGCTCTGACCAAGCTGATCCGCGACAAGGGCGCCCCGCACGCGGTCATCGCGCACGATCCGGAAGGCCGCTTCGACCTCGACGCCCTGGTCGCCCAGGCGCGCGAGTGGACGGGTCTCGTCGGCCTCGACCTCGCCAAGGATGCCTCGACCCGCCAGAGCTTCTCCTGGACGGAGGGCCTGTGGGGGTGGCCGCAAGGCTACGCTCAGCCCAAGCCCGAGCGGCCCTATCGCGTCGTCGTCCTCGACTACGGCGTGAAGCGGAACATCCTGCGCGCGCTGTCGGGCATCGACGCGGAAATCACCGTCGTCCCGGCCGACACCACGGCGGAAGAGGTGCTCGCCCGCGACCCGGACGGCGTCGTCCTGTCCAACGGTCCCGGCGACCCGGCCGCCACTGGCGACTACGCGGTGCCCGAGATCAGGAAACTGGTCGACAGCGGCAAGCCCGTCTTCGGCATCTGCCTCGGTCACCAGATGCTGGCGCTCGCGCTGGGCGCCAGGACGGTCAAGATGGACCAGGGCCACCACGGCGCGAACCACCCGGTGAAGGACCTGACCACCGGCAAGGTCGAGATCGTCTCGATGAACCACGGCTTCACCGTCGACCGCGACAGCCTGCCCGAGGCCGTGACCGAGACCCACGTCTCGCTCTTCGACGGCACCAACTGCGGCATCGCTCTGAAGGACCGCCCGGTCTTCAGCGTCCAGCACCACCCCGAGGCCTCGCCCGGCCCGACCGACAGCCTCTATCTCTTCGAGCGCTTCGCCCGGATGATGGACGCGGCGCGGTAGGCTGCTTCCCCCTCCCCGCGCCTTGACGTAACGTCGGGCGACCAACGGGGCGGAGGGGGCTTCCATGGCACGATCGGCGTTGGCGCGGCCTGTGCTCGCGCTCGAGTCCGAGCCCGCGCGGCCCATCGACGGGATCGGCCGCATTCGCTCCATCGACATCCTGCGCGGGATCGTCATCGTCCTGATGGCGCTGGATCACGTGCGCGACTACTTCCACGCCGCCGCCTGGACCATGAACCCGCTGGACGTGGAGCAGACCTCGGTCTGGCTCTATGCGACGCGGTGGATCACCCACTTCTGCGCGCCGGTCTTCGTCTTCCTGGCGGGCGTCTCGGCCTTCCTCTACGGCGCGAGAGTCGACAGCCGAGGCCAGCTGTCGCGGTTCCTGCTGACGCGGGGCCTGTGGCTGATCCTGCTCGAGTTCACCCTGATCAACTGGGCCTGGAACTTCAGCATTCCGGGACTGGCGCTTATCGTCATCTGGGCCATCGGCGCCTCGATGGTCGTGCTGGCGGCGCTGATCTGGCTGCCGCGCGCGGCGGTGCTGGGGATCGGCGTGGCGATCCTGGTCGGCCACAATCTTCTCGATCCGCTGACGCCCCAGACCTTCGGCGACTGGGGCTGGCTGTGGATGGTCCTGCACGATCCCGGGCCGATCATCTCGGAGACCGGCCAGTTCATCGCCTTCGTGGCCTACCCCCTGCTGCCTTGGATCGGGGTGATGGCCATCGGCTACGGCCTGGGCGCGATCTTCCTGGCGCCGGAAGCCGAGCGGGCGAAGTTTCTGACCTGGCTGGGCCTGGGCATGACCGCGGCCTTCCTGATCCTGAGGGCGACCAACCTCTATGGCGACGCCAACACCTGGACCGGCCAGGACAACGGCTTGCGCCTCGTGGGCGATTTCCTGGACACGACCAAATACCCGCCGTCCCTGCTCTATGCGCTCATGACCCTGGGCCCCGCCCTGGCGATCATGCCGTGGCTGGAGAAGCTGAAAGGGCCGGTGGCGGAGGTGTTCACCACCTATGGCCGCGTGCCCTTCTTCGTCTATGTGGCGCACATACTTCTGGCGCACCTGCTCATGATGGCCGTCGGCCTGATGATGGGCCTGCCGCTCGGGCTGTTCATCGACGTCATGGCAGATCCGTCTGACCTGGTGGCGGCGAATTGGGGCTTCGGTCTTGGGTGGGTCTACGTCGCCTGGATCGCGGTGCTGGCCATCCTCTATCCCGCCTGCCGCTGGTTCGGAGATCTCAAGTCGCGGCGCAAGGACTGGTGGCTGAGCTACCTGTAGCCGCGCTCATCATGGCCGCTCGACGTTGACGACGCCGGGCGGCGCCTGGTCGATCACCAGCAGGATCAGCGGCGCGTCGCCCAGAGCCTCGCCCATGTGCCACTGGCCAATCGCCTCGACGAGGAAACTCCCCGCGTCCAGCACGCTGACGTCGCCGGTGTCGAAGTTGGTGACCTGAAGCCGGCCGGACAGGACGTGCACGTAGCGGGGCCAGGCATGCCTGTGCCGGGGAATGGCTCCACCCGGCTGCAGCGTCACCCGCGCCACCGTGACCTCGACCTCGCCCTGCGGCAGCGCCAGCGGCTGGCCCGTAACGGTGCTGCGCGTCGAGACCAGAGGCTCGACCATCGGCGGCGGCGTCTGGGTCTGAATGGCGGCGGCGATCACGACGGCGAGCATGGCGAGTCTCCCTCAGCGGGTCACTGTGCCCGATCGGTCTCCAGGGGGATAGGCGGGCCGCACGACGGCCCGAAATCCCGCATCGCGGCTGTCGATGTCGCTGACGTGGAACGGAAACCTTGGAGTCCTTCGCCAGATACGCCTCAACGTTCCGGTCGCCTCTAGACTGCCCCCGGTCTTTGAAGTCGTGCATCTCCTCGCGCCACCCGAAACTGGCGGCATTTGGCAGTGCGGCAGTACTTTTTTTGGCCTGCAGACTGCCGTTCGCTCGGCACGACGGGCCCGGCTCGGTGGCCGGACCGCCGCCCGTGAGCCGCAGCTAGCCTGGGTTGGCGCTAGCCGCGGTCCTTCTGCACGCCGCCTTCGGGGGTCGCGCCGGTGCCGGCCTGGTCGGACCGGCCCAGGTTCTGCTCGCGCGTCCCGCCCGAAGCGGCGAAGTCGGCATTGTCCACGCCGCCGCCCTGGCCAACCGTGCCGCCCTGGTTCGGCGACAGGGTCGCGCTCGTGCCCTGCGACCGTTCGTCCTCGGCGCGGCCTTCGGTGCCGAAGCTCCGATCCTCGCCCTGGACGCCGAGGCTGGAGCCCACGTCGGAGGGCTGGGCCTGGCGGCCCTGATCCTGCTGCGGGCGCAGGCGATCCTGGTCCTGGTTGGTCTGATTGTTCTCGGTCATCGGCGTAGCTCCCTGACTGGTTTTCGGGGCGGTCGTGGATCGCCGCCTTGTCCGCACAACCGGGCCTTCGCGCGAATGTTCCTGGCCGCGGCTTGCGGCGCGGTCCAAGCCTGTCTAAACGCGCCCCTTAGCCTTCAACACGATCGAAAGCGGACGCGCGGACCTCTCCTCGCGGCCCCGGAGCGCGCGCGACTAATGCCCAAGCGGACTGACATCTCCTCGATCCTGATCATCGGCGCCGGGCCGATCGTCATCGGGCAGGCGTGCGAGTTCGACTATTCGGGCGTCCAGGCCTGCAAGGCGCTCAAGGCCGAGGGCTACCGGGTCATCCTGGTCAACTCGAACCCGGCCACGATCATGACCGATCCGGAGGTCGCCGACGCCACCTACGTCGAGCCGATCACCCCCGAGATCGTCGAGAAGATCATCGCGCGCGAAAAGCCCGACGCGCTCTTGCCCACCATGGGCGGCCAGACGGCCCTGAACACCGCGCTGGCGCTCGAACGCTCCGGCGCGCTGGCCCGTCACGGCGTCGAGATGATCGGCGCCCGCGCCGAGGTCATCGACAAGGCCGAGGACCGTCAGAAGTTCCGCGACGCCATGGACAAGCTCGGCCTCGAGAGCCCGCGCTCCAAGGCCATCCACCACATCGACGAGGCCGACGACGCGCTCGCCTTCGTCGGCCTGCCCGCCATCGTCCGCCCCAGCTTCACCCTGGCCGGCACCGGCGGCGGCATCGCCTATAACGTCGAGGAGTTCCGCGAGATCGTCGAGCGCGGCCTCGACCTGTCGCCGACCACCGAAGTCCTGATCGAGGAGTCCGTCCTCGGCTGGAAGGAGTTCGAGATGGAGGTCGTCCGCGACAAGGCGGACAACTGCATCATCATCTGCTCGATCGAGAACGTGGACCCCATGGGCGTCCACACCGGCGACTCCATCACCGTGGCCCCCGCCCTGACCCTCACGGACAAAGAGTACCAGCGCATGCGCACGGGCTCGATCAACGTGCTGCGCGAGATCGGCGTCGAGACCGGCGGCTCGAACGTCCAGTGGGCCATCAATCCGGCCGACGGCCGCATGGTCGTCATCGAGATGAACCCGCGCGTGTCGCGGTCCTCGGCGCTGGCGTCGAAGGCCACCGGCTTCCCGATCGCCAAGGTCGCCGCCCGCCTGGCCGTCGGCTACACGCTCGACGAGCTGACCAACGACATCACCCAGGTGACGCCGGCCTCCTTCGAGCCGTCGATCGACTATGTCGTGACCAAGATCCCGCGCTTCGCCTTCGAGAAGTACCCGGGGTCCGAGCCCTATCTGACCACCTCCATGAAGTCCGTCGGCGAGGTCATGGCCATCGGCCGGACCTTCCAGGAGTCGATGCAGAAGGCCCTGCGCGGCCTGGAGACCGGCCTGACCGGCTTCGACGAGATCGAGATCGACGGCGTCGCCGGGACCGAGGACGGCGTTTCGGCGCGCGAGGCCGTGATCCGCGCGCTCGGCCGGCCGACGCCCGACCGCCTGCGCGTGATCGCCCAGGCCTTCCGCCACGGCCTGACCGTCGAGGAGGTCCAGGCCGCCTGCGCCTATGAGCCCTGGTTCCTGCGCCAGATCGCCGAGATCGTCCGCGCCGAGGGCCACGTCCGCGTCACAGGCCTGCCCCAGACCGCGCGCGAGTTCCGCCGGCTCAAGGCCATGGGCTTCTCCGACGCCCGCCTCGCCAGGCTCACCGGCTCCAGCGAGAAGGCCGTCCGCGCCGCCCGCCGCGCGATGGACGTGCGTCCGGTCTTCAAGCGCATCGACACCTGCGCCGCCGAGTTCGCCTCGGCGACCGCCTACATGTACTCGACCTACGAGACCGGTGCGCTCGGCCAGGTCCCGGACTGCGAGGCGGACCCCTCGGATCGCAGGAAGGCCGTGATCCTCGGTGGCGGTCCCAACCGGATCGGCCAGGGCATCGAGTTCGACTACTGCTGCTGTCACGCGGCCTTCGCCTTCGACGACATCGGCGTCGAGAGCATCATGGTCAACTGCAACCCCGAGACCGTCTCGACCGACTACGACACCTCGGACCGCCTCTACTTCGAGCCCCTGACGGCCGAGGACGTGCTGGAGCTGATCGACGTCGAGCGCTCGAAGGGCGAACTGCTCGGCGTCGTCGTCCAGTTCGGCGGCCAGACCCCGCTGAAGCTAGCCCACGCGCTCGAGGAGGACAGCGTGCCGATCCTGGGCACCAGCGTCGACTCCATCGACCTGGCCGAGGACCGCGAGCGCTTCCAGCAGATGCTCCACGACATCGGCCTGATGCAGCCGCCGAACGGCCTGGCCCGCTCCGCCGAGGAAGCCGCCGAGAAGGCCGAGGAGGTCGGCTATCCCGTGGTGCTGCGCCCCTCCTACGTGCTGGGAGGCCGCGGCATGCAGATCGTCCACGACCGCGAGCAACTCGACCGCTACGTCCACGAGGCGATGCAGGTGTCCGGCGACGATCCGGTCCTGATCGACCACTACCTGAACCGCGCCACCGAGGTGGACGTGGACGCGCTCTGCGACGACGAGACCGTCTTCGTGGCCGGAGTGCTGGAGCACATCGAGGAAGCCGGCGTGCACTCCGGCGACAGCGCCTGCTCCATGCCGCCCTATTCGCTGTCGGCCGCCACCGTGGCCGAGCTGAAACGCCAGACCGAGGCAATGGCCCGGGCGCTGAAGGTGCGCGGCCTGATGAACGTCCAGTTCGCCATCGAGAAGCCGCACTCGGACAGCCCGCGCATCTTCGTGCTGGAGGTGAACCCGCGCGCCAGCCGCACCGTGCCCTTCGTGGCCAAGACCATGGGCGCGCCCGTCGCCGCCATCGCCGCCAAGGTCATGGCCGGCCAGAAGCTGGCCTCCTTCGGCCTGAAGGACCGCGCCTACGACCACATCGCGGTCAAGGAAGCCGTCTTCCCCTTCGCCCGCTTCGCAGGCGTCGACACGGTGCTCGGCCCCGAGATGCGCTCGACCGGCGAGGTCATGGGCCTGGACTGGAAACGCGACGGCGAGACCGACATGGCGTCCGCCTTCGCCCGCGCCTTCGCCAAGAGCCAGCTGGGCGGGGGAACGGTCCTGCCGACCAAGGGCTGCGCCTTCATCTCGGTGAAGGACAGCGACAAGCCCTTCGCCGTCGAGGCCGCCCGCACCCTGCTGGCCGAGGGCTTCACCCTCATCGCGACGGGCGGCACCCACGCCTACCTGACCGAGCAGGGCGTCGAGGTCGGCTTCGTGAAGAAGGTCCTTGAAGGCCGCCCGCACATCGTCGACGCGATGAAGAACGGCGAGGTCCAGATCGTCATCAACACCACCGAGGGCAAGCAGTCCCTGCAGGACAGCTTCAGCCTCCGGCGGACCGCCCTGATGATGAAGATCCCCTATTTCACGACCATCTCCGCCGCCGTCGCCGCCGCCCGCGCCATCGCCGCCATCCGGGCGGGCGAGCTGGATGTCCGGCCGCTGCAGGCCTACAGCCACGGCTGATTGCGCGGGCGCGCACGAGGTCTACAGTCCCCTTCGACGAAGAGGGGGACTGACCATGAAACGCCTGCTGCTCGCCGCCGTCGCGGCCGCCTGCCTTGCTGGGACCGCCCACGCCCAGGACGCGGACCTGCGCGCGGCGATCCAGGCGGACTACGACCGCAACCTCGCCCAGCTGTTCGAGCACTTCCACCGCAACCCGGAACTGTCCGGGTTGGAGCACATGACCGCCGCTCGGCTGGCTCAGGAGCTGACGGCGCTGGGCTATGAGGTGACCACGGGCGTGGGCGGCACGGGCGTGGTGGCGGTCCTCAGGAACGGCGACGGGCCGACCGTCCTGATGCGCGCCGACATGGACGGCCTGCCGCTAGAGGAGCAGTCGGGCCTGGCCTATGCCTCGGAGGCCCGCCAGACGAACAGCGAAGGCGTCGAGCAGCCGGTGATGCACGCCTGCGGCCACGACGTGCACATCACCGCCCTCGTCGGCGCGGCGCGGCAGATGATCGAGAACCGGGACACTTGGTCCGGCACGCTCGTGCTGGTCGGCCAGCCCGCGGAGGAGCGCATCTTCGGCGCGCGGGCCATGATCGAGGACGGGCTTTACGAGCGCTTTCCCCGGCCGGACTACGCCCTGGCCTTCCACGTCTCGGCCGACGCGCCAGCGGGCCAGATCCAGGTGCCGCTGAATATCGTGGCCTCCAGCTCCGACAGCGTCGACATCACGGTGCACGGCGTGGGCACCCACGGCGCCTATCCGCACCTGGGCGTCGATCCTGTGGTCGTGGCCTCGCACATCGTGGTGGCCCTGCAGAGCGTGGTCACCCGCGACATCAACCCGCTGGAGGGCGCGGTGATCACCGTCGGCTCCATCCACGGTGGGGTGAAGCACAACATCATCAGCGACCGGGTCGACCTGCAGATCACCGTCCGCTCCGACAATCCCGAGGTCCGCGAGCAGCTGCTGAGCGGCATCGAGCGGGTCGCGCGCGGCACCGCGCTGGCGCTCGGCGTGCCGGAGGACATGCTGCCGACCGTGACCCGATCGGCCACCGAGACCACTCCGCCCACGATCAACGACCCCGAGACGGCCCAGCGGGTGCGGGACGCCATCGCGGCGCACATGGGCGCCGATCGCCTGATCCAGTCACCGCGCACCGGCATGGGCGCGGAGGACTTCGCCTATTTCGTCACGCCCGAGAGCGGCGTGCGCGGCGTCTACATGGACGTGGGCGGCACCCTGCCCGAGGATCTGGAAGACGCGCCCGGCCACCATTCGCCCTTCTTCCGCATCGAGCCGGAGCCGTCGGTCACCGCAGGCGTGGAGGCCATGGTGGTCGCGGCGCGGGCGCTGATGCCGCGAACCTGATCCGCCCCACCTCGGCCTTTATCGCACTGTAGAGGCTCGCACCCCTCCGCCCGGCCGGGATCATTTCCCTGCCGGGCGCTTTCTTTTTCCGGACCTTCGATGCCCTTTCCCGCCATCCATCCCGCGCTCGACCGTGCGCTCGCCGCCCAGGGCTACGCCGAGCCCACGCCGGTGCAGTCCACAGTGCTGGAGGCCGAGGTCGCGGGCCAGGACCTGCTGGTCTCGGCTCAGACCGGATCGGGCAAGACCGTCGCCTTCGGCCTGGCGGCAGCGCCGACCCTGCTGGGCGAGGCCGAGACCTTTGGCCGCGCCGAGACGCCGCTGGCGCTGGTGATCGCGCCGACGCGCGAGCTGGCCTTGCAGGTGTCCAAGGAACTGACCTGGCTCTACGCCGAGGCGAACGCCCGGATCGCCACCTGCGTCGGCGGCATGGACGCGCGGCGCGAGCAGCGGGCGTTGGCGGCGGGCGTCCACATCGTGGTGGGCACGCCGGGCCGTCTGAAGGACCATATCGAGCGCGGCAACCTCGACCTGTCGGCGCTGAGGCTGGTCGTCCTCGACGAGGCCGACGAGATGCTCGACATGGGCTTCCGCGAGGACCTCGAGTTCATCCTCGACGCCACGCCGGCGGAGCGCCGGACGCTGCTGTTCTCGGCGACGATCGCGCGCGAGATCGCCAACATGGCCCGCCGCTATCAGCGCGACGCGGTCCGGATCGACACCACCAACCGCAACACGCCGCATGGCGACATCGAGTACCGGGCGATGCGGATCGCGCCGAACGAGATCGAGCACGCGGTCGTCAATGTGCTGCGCTTCTTCGAGGCGCCGGGCGCCCTGGTCTTCTGCTCGACGCGGGACGCGGTGCGTCACCTGCAGTCGTCGCTCCTGGAGCGCGGCTTCAACGCCGTGGCCCTGTCCGGCGAGATGGGCCAGCGCGAGCGCAACGACGCGCTTCAGTCGCTGAGGGACGGACGGGCGCGGGTCTGCGTGGCGACCGACGTGGCGGCGCGAGGGCTGGACCTGCCGGACCTCGGCCTGGTCATCCATGCCGAGTTGCCGATGAACCGGGCGGCCCTGCTGCACCGGTCCGGCCGCACGGGCCGGGCGGGGAAGAAGGGCATCTCGGTCCTCCTGGTCCCGCACACGCGGCGCCGCAAAGCCGAGATGGTGCTGAACTCGGCTGGGGTCGATGCGACCTGGGGCGGCGCCCCGACGGCCGAGGAGATCCGCGCCAAGGACGAGACCCGCCTGCTGCAGAGCGACGTCTTCGCCCAGGAGGTGTCGGACGAGGACATGGCCCTGGCCCAGAAGCTGGTGGCCGAGCGGACGCCGATCGAGTTGGCCGCGGCCTTCATCCGCCTGCAGCGCGCTGACCTGCCGCCGCCGGAGGAGCTGCTCGATCCGGGCGCCGACCGTCCCGCCCGCCGTCCCCGCGCGGAGGGAGACACCTCGCCGGCGCCGTGGCCGGGCGACCGGCTGCAGCCCGACGAGGTCAGCTGGTTCCGCATGGACGTGGGCCGCAACCGCAACGCCGACCCCAAGTGGCTGATCCCGCTGATCTGCCGGCTGGGCCACATCACCAAGAAGGAGATCGGCTCGATCCGGATCTATCCGGAGGAGACGCGCTTCGAGATCGCCAAGACGCACGAGGCCAAGTTCCGCGAGGCCGTGAAGGCCTCGACCGAGAAGGACGTCCGGATTGAACCTTCCGAGCAGCCGCAGCCTGGCGGCTACAAGAAGGGTCCGAAGCCGCATCCGCGCGAGGACGGCGGCAAGCCGCCCTTCCAGAAGAAGCCCTACGCCAGGCGGGACAACGCCGAAGGCGGCGAGGCGCGGCCGTTCAAGAAGCCGTTCGTGAAGCGCGAGGACCGGCCCACGGGCGACGGTCCGCGCCCGCCGTTCAAGAAGAAGGCCTTCGGCAAGCCGCACGGCGCGCCGGGCGGGAAGAAGCCGTTCGCCAAGAAGCCCTTCAAGGCCAAGGCTCAGCGCGTGGGCTAGCGTGGCCGTGAGCGATACGCCGCGCTAGAGTGACGGGCCATCGGGAGGCCCGGCCATGATCGTCGTCCACCACCTCAACGACTCCCGCTCGCAGCGGGTGCTCTGGCTGCTCGAGGAGCTGGGGCTGGAGTATGAGGTGAAGCGCTATCAGCGCGACCGGGCCACGATGCTGGCGCCGGCCGCCCTCAAGGCTGTTCATCCGCTGGGCAAGTCCCCGGTGGTCGAGGCTCAAGGCGTGAGAGTCGCCGAGACCGGAGCCATCGTGGAATGGCTGCTCGAGAGCTACGGCCAGGGCCGGCTGCGGCCTGCGCGCGGGACCGAGGACGCGCGACGCTTCACCTACTGGCTGCACTATGCGGAGGGGTCGGCGATGACGCCTCTGTTGCTGAGGTTGATCTTCGGCGAACTCCCCAGACGCGTTCCCTTCCTCGTCCGCCCGATCGCAAAGGGCATCTCCAAGGCGATGAACGCCCGGATGATCCAGCCTCAGCTGGACGCCCACATCGGCTACTGGGAAACGGAGCTGGCGCGGTCGGACTGGTTCGCCGGGGATCAGTTCACGGCCGCGGACATCATGATGAGCTTCCCGCTCGAAGCCGCCTCGGCGCGGGCCGGCGCAGCGTCCCGTCCTCGCATCAAGGCCTTCCTCGACCGAATCCACGCCCGGCCGGCCTACCGCAGGGCGCTGGAGCGAGGCGGGCCCTACGCCTACGCCTGACATCAGGGAACGTCAGTCGCCGAATCAGGTGCGCTCGGTCATGGTCGAACCCGGCCTCGATCCGCACGTTAACCCCCTCATGAAGACCACCGGCATCCGCCTGAAAGGCAACACCGTCCGCCTCGTCTCCGCCGTCCTGGCGGGGCTCGTCCTGCTGCTTCTGGCGGGCGTGCTGGGCATGGCGCTGGGCGCGGCCGCCGTCGCGGCCCTGGCCGTGGCGGCGCTGGTCTGGCTCAGCTGGATCGGCCTGAAGCGCGCCTATTGGAGACTGATCCGGCCCTCGACTTGAACGGCGCCGTTTCAGGGCCTATCATCATCGAACACGACACGCCGACCGCCACGCCCGCGGTCGGCTTTGCAATTTGACCAGGGCGACAAGAAAACACCCGCGACTATGGAAAAAGTGCCGATGACGGCCGGGGGCTATCAGGCCCTCGACGATGAGCTGAAGCGTCTCAAGACGGTGGAGCGCCCGAGCGTGATCGCCGCCATCTCCGAAGCGCGCTCGCACGGCGATCTGTCGGAGAACGCCGAGTACCACGCCGCCAAGGAGCGGCAGGGCTGGATCGAAGGCCGGATCGCCGAGATCGAGGACAAGATCTCGCGCGCCCAGGTTATCGACGTGTCCAAACTGTCCGGCGCCCAGGTGAAGTTCGGCGCGACGGTCACCGTCATCGACGAGGACACCGAGGAAGAGGGTCGCTACCAGCTGGTCGGCGAGCACGAAGCCGACGTGAAGGAAGGCCGGGTGTCCATCACCTCGCCCATCGCCCGCGCCATGATCGGCAAGGAGCAGGGCGACGTCGTCGAGGTCAACACGCCCGGCGGCGTGAAGGCCTACGAGATCGTCAAGGTCGAGTGGCTGTAAGCGCTCACGCGCCCCTGTCCATCTGGGCCGTCTCCGACGGCCGCGCCGGTATCGAGAACCAGGTCCTGGGCCTGGCGGAAGCGGTCGCGCGCCTGACGCCCGCCGAGGTCACGGTGAAGCGGCTGGCCTACAAGCCGCTGTTCGACCGCTGGCCCAACGCCCTGCGGCTCTGGCCGGACGCCATGCTGGCCGAGAACTCCGACCGGCTCGAACCTCCCTGGCCGGACCTGATGATCGCGGCCGGCCGGGCGAGCCTGCCCTTCTCCACCCGTATGAAGCGCCGCAGCGGGGGCCGGACCTTCGTGGTCCAGGTCCAGGACCCGCGCACGCAGCTCGACGCCTTCGACCTCGTCGTACCGCCGCGGCATGACGGGCTGGAGGGCGCGAACGTCTTTCCGATCACCGGCTCACCCAACCGGATCGCTCCGGAGCGACTGGCGCAGGCGAAGGCGGCCTTCGCGAGCCGGCTGGAGCCCCTGCCCTCGCCGCGCACAGCCGTGCTGATCGGAGGGGCGTCCAAGGCCTATGTCTTTTCCCGAGACAGGGCCGATGCGCTCGCGGCGGAGATCGCCGAGGCCGTGGCCCAGGCCGGGGGCTCGGTCATGGTCACCTTCTCGCGCCGGACGCCGGCGGAGGTGCGCGCGGCGATGACGGCGCGGCTGGGCGGCGTGCCCGGCTGGATCTGGGACGGCGAGGGCGAGAACCCCTACTTCGCCTTCCTGGCGGCGGCCGACCACATCCTCGTGACCGAGGACTCGACGAACATGGCCACCGAGGCCGGCGCGACCGGCAAGCCGGTCCATGTGCTGAGCCTGGAGGGCGGCTCCGCCAAGTTCGACGCCCTTCACGCCGAGCTGGAGCAACGCGGAGTCAGCCGCCGGTTCGACGGCAGGCTGACGACCTGGACCTATCCCGCGCTGAACGAAACCGAGGCTGCCGCGCGGGAAATCCTGCGGCGGATGGGCCGCTAGGGCTTCACTCGCCCCCTTGGTCCTTATGCTCGTCACGCGGGTCGGCGCCGCCGTCTCGCCGGCTGCGCGCGCGGTGGCCCGCAGACATGGCCACGCCCAACCCTGCGCCGATGGCCAAGCCCAAGGCGATGCCAAGGCCGAGATTGTCCATCGCCGTGCCCACCCCAACGCCGATCGCTATGCCGGCGCCCATGCCGATCGGCAGGAAGGCCGCGCTCTTGTTGACAGGTTCGGTCATCGGGGTCTCTCCGGTCGCATCGTTGCGGAATCGACCTTAGATAGACGCCATGAGCAATCCCCGAACCGTCCGCGTCGCCATCATCGGCTCCGGCCCCGCCGGCTGGACCGCCGCCATCTATGCGGCGCGCGCCATGCTGAACCCGGTGGTGATCGCCGGCCTGCAGCCGGGCGGGCAGCTGACCATCACCACCGACGTCGAGAACTATCCGGGCTTCGCCGATGTCATCCAGGGCCCCTGGCTGATGGAACAGATGCGCGCCCAGGCAGAGCATGTCGGGACCGAGGTCATCGAGGACATCGTCGTCGAGGCAGACCTGTCGCGCCGGCCCTTCCGCCTCAAGCTCGACAGCGGCGGCGAGCTGTTCGCCGAGACGGTGATCATCTCGACCGGCGCCCAGGCCAAGTGGCTGGGGCTGGAGAGCGAGGGTCGCTACCAGGGCTTCGGCGTCTCGGCCTGCGCGACCTGCGACGGCTTCTTCTATCGCGGCAAGACGGTCGCTGTCGTCGGCGGCGGCAACACGGCCGTCGAGGAGGCGCTGTTCCTGACCAACTTCGCCGAGAAGGTGATCCTCGTTCACCGCCGCGATGAGCTTCGCGCCGAGCGCATCCTGCAGGACCGGCTGTTCTCGCATCCCAAGATCGAGGTGGTCTGGAACCATGCCGTCGATGAGATTCTCGGCGGGGACAACCCGCGCGGCGTCAACGGGGTGCGCCTGAAGGACGTCACCACGGGCGCGACCAAGGAGATCGAGCTGGACGGCGTCTTCATCGCCATCGGCCACGCCCCGGCGTCCGAGCTGTTCAAGGGACAGCTCGAGATGGATGCGTCGGGCTACCTGAAGGTCAAGCCCGGCACGGCCGCGACCGCCATCCCGGGGGTGTGGGCCGCGGGCGACGTGACCGACGACGTCTATCGCCAGGCGGTCACAGCGGCAGGGATGGGCTGCATGGCCGCGCTCGAGGCCGTGCGCTTCCTGGCCGAAGAGGATCACAAGGCCGAAGGCCACCCGATCTCGCACAAGGAAGCCGAGAAGATCGGGGTCTGGTGACCTCTTTGGGTTGACCTGACGGCCCTCGGGCCCCAAGTCCGAGGCTCCCCAATCGTCAAGCCGGAGCCAGGATGCCGCACCACGACAGCCTCATCGTCATGCTCGTGGCCGGCTTCGTGCTGGCCTTCATCTTTGGCATGATCGCCCAGAGGCTGAAGCTGGCGCCCATCGTGGGCTACCTGGTCGCGGGCGTGGCCGTCGGCCCCTTCACCCCTGGCTTCGTGGCTGATCTGGAGCTGGCCCCGCAGCTGGCCGAGATCGGGGTGATCCTGCTGATGTTCGGCGTCGGTTTGCACTTCTCGGTGCAGGACCTGATGCGGGTGCGCAAGATCGCCATCCCGGGCGCGCTGGCCCAGATCACCACCGCGACCGTGCTGGGCTGGGGCGTCGGCCGACTGATGGGCCTGGGCCACACCGAGGCCGCCATCCTGGGCCTGACCCTGTCCACTGCGTCGACCGTCGTGCTGCTGCGGGCCATCGAACATCGCGGCCAGCTGAAAACGGACGTCGGCCGCGTCGCCGTTGGCTGGCTGATTGTCGAAGACCTGGCCATGGTCATCGCCCTGGTCGTCCTGCCGATCCTTGCGCAGGCGCGCGGCGAGGTCTTCGACCTGCAGACGCTGAGCATCGGCCTGGGCTGGACCCTCCTGAAGGTCGGCGCCTTCGTGGCCCTGATGCTGGTGGTCGGCGGGCGTGTCCTGCCCTGGCTGCTGACCAAGATCGCCCATACCCGTTCGCGCGAGCTGTTCACGCTCGGGGTGCTGGCTATCGCGCTCGGGATCGCCTGGGTGGCCTACGCCGTCTTCGGCGCCTCGTTCGCGCTCGGCGCCTTCGTGGCCGGCCTTGTCATGAACGCCTCGCCGCTCGGCCACAACGCCGCGGAACGATCGCTGCCGCTGCGCGACGCCTTTGCGGTGCTGTTCTTCGTTTCGGTCGGGATGCTGTTCGATCCGATGGTGGTCGTGCGCGAGCCGTGGGCGCTGGCGGCGGTGCTGGGCATCATCCTGCTCGGCAAGACCGCCGCGGCCCTGATCATTACCCATATCTTCAAGGTAAAGCGGTCCGACAGCCTCACCGTGGCCGCCAGCCTCTCGCAGATCGGCGAGTTCTCGTTCATCCTGGCGGCGCTCAGCGGGTCGCTGGGTCTGATGACCGACCGCGCCCAGGACCTGATCCTGGCGGCGGCGCTGATCTCGATCGCCATCAACCCCTTCACCTTCGCCCTGGCCGATCGCCTGGGCGGCAAGAAGAAGCGCGCTGCGGCCGAGGAATGCTCGCCGGTGGACGCCGGCGGCTAGTTCGGCTCAGGGCAGAGGCGCGAAACTCTTCTCTTCGCGGAGCGCGGCGGCCTTGGCGACGACCATCGGGCAGCAGGCCTTCCAGTAGTCGGCGTCATCGCGGCGGCTTGCGGCCAGACGCTCGGCCGCCCGCAGGCGGCGCGCCGCCGCATTGGCCAGCAGCTTGGCGTGCATCGCGCGGGGCGACGGATCGAGCACGATCGGCGCGCCGGGGGTGGCGGCGGCGTCGGGACCTTGCGGGGTGATTTCGGGACGCTGGATACTGACGAACATGGCGGTGACTTCGAAGTCCGGTCGGTCCGCCGTCCGCGGCCGCGCCGGAGACGGAGGCGCTTATGTCGCCTCCTCGGCATGGTTAATCTTCAAAGCTGTGGATAGTTCCGCAATCTGACTGAAATTGGGCAATCTTTTCCTAGTGTTATGTTAACCTCTCGTTTACCGAGGTTAAGAAGAAGTTAAGCCCGTCCCGCGCTATACAGTCCCCGTGCGCCTCGACGAACGTTTCCTCGACGAACTGAAAAGCCGGCTCCGCCCCTCCGAAGTGATCGGGCGGACGGTGAAGCTCAAGCGCCAGGGTCGCGAGTGGGTCGGGCTGTCGCCCTTCACCAAGGAGAAGTCGCCTTCGTTTTTCGTGAACGACGACAAGGGCTTCTTCCACGACTTCTCTTCCGGCAAGCACGGCGACGTCATCTCCTTCCTGCAGGAGACCGAGCGGCTGTCCTTCCGCGAAGCGGTCGAGCGGCTGGCCGGAGAGGCCGGCATGCAGCTGCCCGCCGAGGACCCCCAAGCCATGCAGCGGGAGCAGGCGCGCCAGGGCCTGCAGGACTGGCTGGAACTGGCCGCACGCTACTTCGAGGCCTCGCTGCGCCGGCCGCAGGGCCATGCGGCGCGCGACTATCTGGGACGTCGCGGCCTGCCCGAGGACCAGTGGGCGCGCTTTCGGCTGGGCTACGCCTCCGGGTCGCGCACGGCGCTGAAGGACGCGCTCGTGCAGCGCGGCGCCAAGGTCGGCGACCTGGTCGAGGCCGGGCTGCTGATCCAGCCGGAGGACGGGGGCCAGCCGTACGACCGCTTCCGCGACCGGGTGATCTTCCCAATCACCGACACGCGGGGGCGGGTCATCAGCTTCGGCGGCCGGGCCCTCAACCCGGATGACCGGGCCAAGTACTTGAACGGGCCGGAGACCGCCCTCTTCCACAAGGGCGCCAACCTCTACGGCCAGGCCGAGGCGCGGCGCATTCTGGCTCAGGGCGGGAACGACACGGCCCTGGTCGTGGTCGAGGGCTACATGGACGTGATCGCCTGCCAGCGGGCCGGCGTCGCGGCCGTCGCGCCCATGGGCACGGCCCTAACCGAAGAGCAGATGGAGCGGCTGTGGCGCATCACGCCTGAGCCGGTGCTGTGCTTCGACGGCGACGCCGCGGGCGTGCGCGCCGCCTGGCGGGCCATCGACCGCGCCCTGCCCCTGCTGAAGCCCGGACGGTCCTTCCGCTTCGCCCTGCTGGCCGGAGGAGCGGACCCGGACGACATCCTGCGCGAGAAGGGCGCGGTCGGCCTGCGCGCGGCCCTGGCCGAGACGCAGGGCTTCGCCGACCTGCTGTTCCGCAAGGAGACCGAGGCCGAGCCGCTGGACACGCCCGAGCGCCGCGCGGGCCTGAAGGCGCGGCTGCGCCAGGCGGCCGCGCGCATCGGCGACAAGGACCTGTCCGAGCAGTATCGGGCCGAACTGCTGGGCCGGTTCGACG
>NZ_JANJTL010000128.1 GCF_024711105.1 Brevundimonas sp.
GCGTGCCGCTGGCCCGTCCGGTTTCGGGCATCGCCATGGGCCTGATCCTCGAGCCGTCGGGTGAGTTCGCCATCCTGTCGGACATCCTGGGCGACGAGGATCACCTCGGCGACATGGACTTCAAGGTCGCCGGCACCCGCGAAGGCATCACCTCGCTGCAGATGGACATCAAGGTCCCGGGCATCACCGAAGAGATCATGCGCAAGGCGATCGCCCAAGCTTCGGCCGGCCGCCTGCACATCCTCGACGAGATGGACAAGGCCATGGAGGCTCCGCGTCAGGAGCTGGGCGAGTACGCCCCCAAGATCGAGACCATCCAGATCGCCACCGACAAGATCCGCGAAGTGATCGGTTCGGGCGGCAAGGTGATCCGCGAGATCGTCGAAAAGACCGGCGCCAAGATCGACATCGGGGACACCGGCCTGATCAAGATCGCGGCCTCCGAGCAGTCCAAGATCGACGCGGCCCGCGACTGGATCAAGTCGATCGCCTCGGAGCCGGAAGTCGGCGCCATCTACACGGGCAAGGTCGTGAAGGTCGTCGACTTCGGCGCCTTCGTGAACTTCTTCGGCGCCAAGGACGGCCTGGTTCACATCAGCCAGCTGGCTCCGCGCAAGGTCGCCAAGACGACCGACGTCGTGAACGAGGGCGACACCGTCAAGGTGAAGTTCATGGGCTTCGACGACCGCGGCAAGACCAAGCTGTCGATGAAGGTCGTCGACCAGGAGACCGGCGAGGACCTGACTGAAAAGCAGGCCGCCGAACGTGAGGCCGCCAAGGCCGACGCCGAGTAATCGGCCCAGCCGCTTTGGCCGGAGAAGGGGTCCCTCGCGGACCCCTTTTTCGTGCCCTATGTTTCACGTGAAACACCGGAGACCGCGATGAAGATGAACATCGAGATCGACTGCACGCCGCAGGAGGCCCGGGCCTTCCTCGGTCTGCCCGACGTCGCGCCGCTGAATGAACACCTCGTGGCCGAGATGCAGAAGCGGAGGGACGAAAACATCGCCCGCATGCAGCCCGAGGAGCTGATGCGTTCCTGGGCCTCGTTCGGGATGCAGGCGACCCAGCAGTTCCGCGACCTGATGACCATGGCCGCGACCTCGGCGACCCCGCCCCGCTCGGAATAGCCGTTGCGCCGCGACACGATCTTCGCCCTGGCGACCCCGCCCGGCCGCGGGGCCGTGGCGGTCGTGCGTCTTTCCGGCCCGGAGTCTGGTCCGGCCCTGGCGCGCCTCGCCGGCTCCGTGCCCGAACGTCGCCGAGCGGCCCTGCGCACCCTGCGGGATGGCGGCGGTGTCGTGCTCGATCAGGCCCTGGTTTTGTGGTTCGTCTCGCCGGCCAGCTTCACGGGCGAAGACAGCGCCGAGCTCCACCTGCACGGCGGGCCCGCAGTCGTCTCGGCCGTCAGCGCGGCGCTGATCGCTCTGGGCCTCCGTCCCGCCGAACCTGGCGAGTTCACCCGCCGCGCCTTTGAGAACGGCAAGCTGGATCTCACCCAGGCCGAGGCCGTCGCCGATCTGATCGACGCCGAGACCCAGGCCCAGCACGCCCAGGCCCTGGACCAGCTCGGCGGCGCCCTCGCCCGACGCTACGAGGCCTGGCGCGCCCATCTGCTCGGGGCGCTGGCCGTTCTCGAAGCGGCCATCGACTTTCCCGACGAGGAGATTCCGGAGGGCGTGGCGGACCGCGCCCGCGAGCCCGGCGCCACCCAGATCGCCGAACTGGACGCCGCCCTGGCCGACGCCGCGCGCGGCGAGCGGGTCCGCGAAGGTTTCCGCATCGCCCTGACTGGACCACCCAATGCGGGGAAGTCCACCCTGTTCAACGCCCTGGTGGGTCGCGACGCCGCCATCGTGACTCCCATCGCCGGCACCACCCGCGACGTGATCGAGGCCCAGCTGACCCTGGGCGGCTACCGCGTCCTGCTGGCCGACACCGCGGGGCTGCGCGACACCGATGACCCGGTCGAGCGTGAGGGCGTGGCCCGCGCCCGCGCCTGGGCCGAAGCCGCCGATCTCCGGCTCGAGCTGGACCCCGCAGGCTCAGCGGAGGACGCCGCCGACCCGAGGACCTGGCGCATCGTGACGATGGCCGACCGCCTGGCCTCGCCGCCTTCCAACGCTGTCAGCGCCGTGACCGGAACTGGCATGGCGGACCTGCGTGCGCGGCTGACCGCCGCGGTCGTTGCAGCCTCCACCGGTTCCGACTTCCCTGCAGTGACCCGCGAGCGCCACCGCCGGCGGCTGGAAGAGGCTCTCGATCATCTGCGCCGCGCGCAGTCTGCGCTAGTCGATCCCGAACTGGCGGCGGAAGACGTGCGTCTCGCCGTTCGCGCCCTGGAGGCGGTGGTCGGCCGCGTCGGGTCGGAGGACGTGCTCGACCTCGTCTTCTCCAGCTTTTGTATCGGAAAATGATCGGCTGTTTCACGTGAAACAGTCGGTCGCGGTTCAAACCCGACTGGCTTTCTGGTAGGACGCGCCTCCCTCCCTGGAGACGACCTTGGCCCAACATTGGGATGTCATTGTGATCGGCGGCGGCCATGCCGGCTGCGAGGCCGCGCACGCCGCTTGGCGCGTCGGCGCGCGCGTGCTGCTGCTCACCCACAAGGTCGAGACCATCGGTGAAATGTCCTGCAACCCGGCCATCGGCGGCCTGGGCAAGGGGCATCTGGTGCGCGAGATCGACGCCTTGGACGGCCTGATGGGGCGGATCGCCGACCAGGCCGCCATCCAGTATCGCCTTCTGAACCGCTCCAAGGGCCCTGCCGTGCGCGGCCCGCGCTCCCAGATCGACCGTGGACGGTACCGCTCGGCCATACAGGCCGAACTCGCGCGCGCCGAGGGCCTGGCCATCGAGGCCGCCGCCGTCGAGGATCTGCTGGTCGAGGACGGCCGCGTGGTCGGCGTCGCCGACGACCGCGGCCGCAGCTGGCGGGCCGGCCGGGTCGTGCTCACGACCGGCACCTTCCTGAAGGGCGTCATCCATCTCGGCGAGAAGCGCATTCCGGCCGGACGCGTCGGCGACCAGCCGGCCATAGGCCTGTCGGACCGCCTCTATGGCCTAGGCGTCCGCATGGGCCGCCTCAAGACCGGCACGCCCGCCCGTCTGGACGCCCCCACCATCGCCTGGGACCGGCTGGAAATGCAGGCGGCGGACGCCGAGCCCAGCCGCTTCTCCTTCCTGCCCGGCGGCGAGGTCCTGCCCCAGATCCATTGCGGCGTGACCCGCACGACCGAGGAAACCCACCGGATCATTTCGGAAAACCTCGGTGAATCCGCCGTCTACGGCGGCCGACTGTCCGGGCGCGGGCCGCGCTACTGCCCCTCCATCGAGGACAAGGTGGTCCGCTTCGCCGACAAGGCCAGCCACCAGGTCTTTCTGGAGCCGGAGGGTCTGCCCGGCGGGCCGGACGGCGACACTGTCTATCCGAACGGCGTCTCGACCTCGGTGTCGGAGGCGACCCAGCTCGCCTTCCTGCGCACGATGCCGGGCCTCGAACGCGTCGAGGTGCGCCGGTATGGCTACGCCATCGAGTATGACTACGTCGATCCGAGCGAGCTGCATCCGACGCTCGAGCTGAAGGCCCTGCCGGGCCTCTACCTCGCCGGCCAGATCAACGGCACGACCGGCTACGAGGAGGCCGGCGCGCAAGGCCTCATGGCCGGGCTGAACGCCGCGCGCGCCGCCGGCGGCTCGGACGAAATCGTGCTCGGGCGCGACCAGGCCTATATCGGTGTGCTCATCGACGACCTGGTGACGCGCGGTGTGACCGAGCCCTACCGCATGTTCACCAGCCGGGCCGAGTTCCGCCTGACGCTGCGCGCCGACAACGCCGATCAACGGTTGACGGGCCTCGGAATCAACATTGGCCTCGTCGGCTCAAATCGCACGCAAGCCTTTGCGCAGAAATCTGAAATCCTCGCCGAGGCGCGCGCCCGCATGACCGGCACGGCGCTCACGCCCAACGAGGCCAATGCGCTGGGCCTGAGCATCAACGCCGACGGCCAGCGCCGCACCCTGAGCCAGCTCCTGTCATACCCGGGCGCCTCGCTCGACCTCTTCGCGCCGCGCTGGCCGGAGATCGCCGCCTGGCCCGCGGAGATCCGCGAGCAGGTCGAGATCGACGCCGCCTACGCCGGCTATCTCGATCGCCAGGCGGCCGACGCCGAGGCGCTGCGCCGCGAGGAAAGCCTGGTCTTGCCCGCCGGCATCGACTTCTCCGCCATCGGCGGCCTGTCCAACGAGGTCCGCGAGAAGCTGCAGGCAGTCCAGCCCCGCACGCTGGGCCAGGCCTCGCGCATCGAGGGCGTCACGCCCGGCGCCCTGACCGCGCTTCTGGCCCACGTCCGGCGCGCCCGCGCCGAAGAGGCGGCCTGAGCCTTGGACGCACAGCAATTCCAGGCCGCCACGGGTGCCTCCGACGCCACGATGGCCGACCTCGAGCGCTATCGGCTCATGCTCGAGGAGGGCAATGCGGTGATGAACCTCGTGGGGCCTGCTACCCTGCCGGATTTCTGGTCCCGCCACGCGCTCGACAGCGCCCAGCTGCGCGACCACGCGCCCGACGCCCGCACCTGGGCGGATCTGGGCGCCGGCGCGGGTCTGCCCGGGGTGGTCCTGGCCATCCTGCTGAAGGGCGTCGAGGGCGCCCGGGTCTGGCTCATCGACAGCCAGACCAAGCGCTGCCGCTTCCTGCAGCCGGTCGTGGACGCCCTCGCGTTGCCCGCCGAGGTCATCGACGCCCGCGCCGAGACGCTGAAGCTCAAGGCCGACGTCGTCACCGCCCGCGCCTGCGCCCCGATGGACCGTCTGCTCGACTTCGCGGACCCTTACCTGAAGCGCGGCGCGCTTGGCCTCTTCCTCAAGGGTGAGCAGGCCGAAACCGAGCTGGCCGAGGCGCGCCGTCGCCGCCCTCGCCTCGACGCCGATCTCCTGCCCTCCGTCAGCGACCCCCGCGGCCGCATCGTTCGTATCCGGAGCCTCTGATTTGCCTCGTGAAGCGCCTCCGCCCCGCGTGCTCGCCGTCGCCAACCAGAAGGGCGGCGTCGGCAAGACGACCACGGCCATTAACCTCGGGACGGCCCTGGCCGCCGTTGGCGAGCGCGTGCTGCTCATCGACATGGATCCCCAGGGCAACGCCTCCACCGGCCTGGGCGTGCCGCGCGAGCAGCGGCGGGTGACCATCTACGACGCCATGGTCGACGGTCGGCCCCTGCATGAGGCGGCGGTCGCCACCGCCGTGCCCGGCCTGTGGATCGTTCCGTCCGACCCGGACCTGTCGGGCATCGAGATCGAGCTGTCCCATGCCGACCGCCGGTCCTACCGGCTGCGCGACGGGATCGAAAAACTGAAGCAGCTCAAGGCGGCGATCAGCCCGACCTATGTGTTGATCGACTGTCCGCCCTCGCTCAACCTGTTGACGGTCAACGCCATGAGCGCCGCCGACGCCGTGCTGGTGCCGCTGCAGTGCGAGTTCTTCGCCCTGGAGGGCCTGACCCAGCTGATGCGGACCGTCGAGCTGGTCCGCTCCAGCCTCAATCCGCGCCTGGAGATCCAGGGCATCGTGCTCACCATGTACGATCGCAGGAACGCCCTGTCTGGCCAGGTCGAGGCCGACGTGCGCGGCCACTTCGGCGACCGGGTCTATGAGACGGTCATACCGCGCAACGTGCGGGTCTCCGAGGCGCCGTCCTTCGGCAAGCCGGCCCTGATCTACGATCTAAAATGCGCCGGCAGCCAGGCCTACCTGCGTCTCGCCCGCGAACTGGTGCGCCGCGAGAAGAAGCGCCGACGCGAACAGCAAGTCCTTGAAAAGGCGAAACAAGATGTCTGACCGTCACAGAGGCCTGGGACGCGGCCTGTCGGCCCTGCTCGGCGAGGCCGCGGAGAGCCAGCCGGACGCCGCCCCGCCCTCGGCGCCCAGCGACACGCCGATCGAGCTGATCCGCCGCAACCCGGACCAGCCCCGCCGCGCCTTCTCGGAGGCCGAGCTTGAGGCCCTGACCGCCTCGATCCGAGAGAAGGGCGTGCTCCAGCCGATCCTCATCCGCCCCCTGCCGGGCGGCGAGGAGGCCTATCAGATCGTCGCCGGCGAAAGGCGCTGGCGCGCCGCCCAGCGCGCCGGCCTGACCCATATCCCGGCGGTGATCCGCGAACTCGACGACCGCCAGGTGCTCGAGATCGCCATCATCGAGAACGTCCAGCGCGCCGACCTCAACCCAATCGAAGAGGCGCAGGGCTATCGCGCCCTGATCGACCGCTTCGGCCGCACACAGGAGGCGCTCGGCGAGATCGTCGGCAAGAGCCGCAGCCACGTGGCCAACACCTTGCGCCTGCTGGCCCTGCCCGAGGACCTGCGCGAACACGTCGCCGCCGGGCGCATGTCGGCGGGCCACGCGCGCGTCCTGCTGACCGCCGAGGATCCCTACGGCCTGGCCGACAAGATCATCGCCGACGGCCTCAGCGTCCGTCAGGCCGAGGACATGGCCCGCAAGGCGCCCGAAAAGACCGGCCGCGCCGCCGCGCCACGCGCGCCGACCGACCGCAGCGCTGACATCGTCGCCCTGGAGCGCGACCTCTCCGACAGCCTGGGCCTGAAGGTCGAGCTGGCCGACAAGGGCGGCAAGGGCGCCCTGACCCTGCGCTACGGCTCGCTGGAGCAGCTCGACGAGCTTTTCCGCCGCCTGATGCGGCCCTGACACTCATCCTCTCCCGCGAAGCGGGAGAGGAGGGCCCCCGCCACGCTGAGCGGAACGCGAAGCGATTGGGCGGGAGGTGAGGGGGACTCCACCGGCTTAAGCCAGAGCCCTCGTCTCCCGCGCAGACCTTCGGCTTCGCCTCCGGTGCGCGGGGCCCTCCTCCCCTGACGGGGCGAAGGCATTCTCGCAGGCCGCCTACAGCCCCAGCCGCCGCGCCCGCGCGGCGACCGAGAGCAGCGCCCGTTCCGCGATCAGGGCGTCGGGCGAACCGGCGCGCTTGCAGGTGCGGTCGGCCTCCAGCAGGTCGGACTGGACCACGTCGAGCTCTGACAGGCTCCAGGCCCGGGCCTGGCGCAGGAACTCGCGCTCCTGTTTCCAGAAGACGCCAGCGGACTTGGCCGCCTCCTTCAGGTCGGCGCCGCTCTTGGCCAGGGTGATGACCCGCCGGAGCTTACCGAGATGCTGGCTGGCGGCGCGCACGGCTGCAGGACCTGTCTCTCCTTCGGCGAAGGCCCGCACCAGTCCGGCCCGCGCAGGGCCGGCGCGCGCTCCGAACGCGTCGTTGGCCGCCTCGAACAGGGAGGCGTCAGGCTCCACGCCCAGGAAATCCTCGAGTTCGGCCGGCCCCAAGGTCGCGCCCGAGCCCGGCCCGATATAGAGCGCCAGCCGCTCGATCTCCTGGCGCGCCACGCCCCGCTCCTTGGGCAGGCGGGCGACGAAGATCTCCAGCGCCTCGCTCGTCAGCCCGACGTTGTCGGCCCTCAGCGCCTCGCGCGCCATCCGGGCCACGTCGCCTGCCTCGTCCTCGTAGCAGGGGATGATCCGCGCCTCGCCAGCCTTCTCGGCGACCTTGCGGAGCGCCGACTCGCGGCCCAGCGCCCCGGCCTCGACCAGGTAGAAGGCGTCCGGGTTCAGCCGCCCCTCGCAGTGCGCGGTCAGGGCCTCGGCGGCGGCCCGGTCGGGTCCGGCCTTCTCGCTGTGCAGCCGCAGACGCACCAGGCGGCGCCCGCCCATCATGGACAGGGCCGCCAGTTCGCCCTCCAGCTTGGCGGGATCGGCCTCGATGTCGCCGTCCGTCAGCAGGGCCACCCCGAAGGGGTCATCCAGGTCAGGGACGATCTTGCGCGCCAGCTGCTCGGCGCGCTCTCGCACCACGCCCCGGTCGCGGCCGTAGATGACGCAGGCCCGGACGCCGGCGTCGGGCTGTTTCAGGAAGCGGTCGATGTCCGGCCGCTTCGACAGGATCATCCGCCGGCGTTCCTCTCGGCGAAGAACCGGGCCAGTCGGGCGCGGATCAGGTCCGCGGCCTGGGCAGCGGCGCGCTCCTCGCCGTCCTGCTGGGCCACCACCCCCGCATAGGGCTGCACCGACGAGGCGTAGGTCGTGGTGACGCTGAGCGTATCGGTCAAAAGGCGGCCCCCGCGCGCGTCGAACAGGTCATAGGCGACCGTGAGCGTCAGTTCGTATCGGGTGGCGGTGTCGTCGGCGCGCGAGCCCAGGGGGTTGCGCCTCTCCCGCACACGCGCGGTCAACCTGTAAGCCGGGGTCTCGCCGAGGTCGCGGCCGAACGAGTCCTCCAGCTGCTCCCGCAGCAGATATCCCGTCCGAGTATCCGGCGCCTGGACCGAAATGCCGGCGAGCGCGTCCACCACGCCCGGCTCGGCGTAGAGCGGCGTGAACCCGCAGGCCGACAGGCCGAGCGCTGCCGCCACCGCCAGGGCAATTCTCGCAGGCGCTCGCGTCATGGCTTTATCCCAGCACGATGTTGACGATACGGTCCGGCACCACGATCAGCTTCTTCACCGGCCGCCCCTCCAGTTTCGCCTGAACCTCGGCGTCCGCAAGGGCGATCTTTTCGACCTCGGCCGGCGGCGTGCCGCGCGGGACGCGGATTTCGCAGCGGCGCTTGCCGTTCATCTGCACCGGAAGGACGACCTCGTCGTCCTCGGCCAGGGCCGGATCGAACACCGGCCAGGGCGCATTCACCGCCATGCCGTCCTCGCCCAGCCGCTCCCAGCATTCCTCGGCCAGGTGCGGGACGAAGGGCTGGACCAGCAGGGTCAGGGCCTTCAGCCCCTCGCGCTTGGCGGCCAGGAGGGCCGGAGAGGCGCCTTCGGCCCGCGCCGCGCGCAGGGTGTTCAGGAATTCGTACAGCCGGGCGATGGCGGCGTTGAAGTGGAAGCCCTCCACGCCCTCGCTGACCGCCTTGATGGCCTTGTGCGTGGCCTTCCTCAGCGCCAGCGCATCGGCGTCGTCGCCCGAGGGCTCGCCGGAGACGCCGGGGAAGCCGTCGACCTCGGCCCAGACGCGCTGGACGAAGCGGCTCGCGC
>NZ_JANJTL010000043.1 GCF_024711105.1 Brevundimonas sp.
GAACCCTGCGGCCTAGCGGCCGCGGCGGGCCGGCTTCCGGCCGCCCTGGCCCAGGCCCATCTGCTTGGCCAGATCCGAGCGCGCCTTGGCGTAGTTCGGCGCGACCATCGGATAGTCCTTCGGTAGGCCCCACTTGGCCCGGTACTCTTCCGGGCTCATGTCGTACTTGGTGCGCAGGTGGCGCTTCAGCGACTTGAATTTGCGCCCGTCCTCCAGGCAGATCAGGAAGTCCGGCGTGATCGACTTGCGGACCGAGACGGCCGGCTCCTGCGGGGCCTGGGGCGTGGTGTCCTCGCCCGTGGCGACCGACGCCCGGGCCCGGTGCACGATCTGGATCAGCGACGGCACCTCGGCCGCATGGATGCGGTTGTTGCCGAGATAGGCCGACACGATGTGGGTCGTCATCTCGATGATTTCGGACTTGTCGTCCATCTGTTCCCGATCCCTTGGCTTGTTATCCCGCGCGGACAGTGAGTCTTGTCCTTGGCGTCTGCATAGAGACTTTCAACCGGACCGACAATACAGCCCGGTGAAGGTAACCAGAGGGAAAGCTCAGCTAGCGGCCGAAATCCTGCGCCAGGGCCAGCATCGCGGCTCTTTGCGGAACCGAGTATTCGTCCAGTGCCTCATCATCGCCGTCGCGGATGGCGCGCATCAGGTTCGGCGTCAGGGCCGAGGACAGCGACCAGTTCCAGTAACGGGTGACCGTCTGGGCCCGGTCGACCGCGATCATGTCATAGGTGATCAGCACCCGCTCCAGGTCCGGATGGGTCTCGCCCGTCTCGGTCGTCTCGGGCCGGCGCACCGCGCGCCACAGCTGGCGCACGCAATCGCGCGGCAGGCCCGTCGCCTTGCACAGCACCGCCACCGGCTCCCCGCCCGGGTCGGACAGGATCTTGGCGCCCGTGGTCGGCTTCAGCCCGGCCAGATAGGCGATCTCCGAGACGATCTCGCGCGTCAGGCCCGTCTCGGCCGCGGCCACCGCGTCGTCCAGGCTGTCGTAGGGGCTCTTTTCGACGGCGGCGCGGTTCCGCTGGCGGCGCTCGATGAATTGGAGCGCCTTGCGCGCCAGCGGGTCCTGCCAGCCCTCCTCGGCGGCCATGGCGAAGACGTCGTCGACGATCTCCTGCATCACCTCGCGCGACACGGCGAAGCGCGACAGGATGGTGCGCCGGTCCTCGGGCCCGCACCACCAGAACATCACATACGCGCTCGACGGCCGCAGCTCCGGCCGCTTGAGCAGGTGCTCGATGAAGCGCGGCGTCTCGCGGCTGGCGGCGACCATCTCCTCGATGGCGATCTGCGAGAGGTGCGCGGCCGGATTCCGCAGCAGGCGTTCGACCACCGCCGGCTCCATCGGCGCCACGAGCGCGTCGCACACCGCCGGCGACAGGCCGCGGCGCCCGGCCATGACGAAGCGCTGCTCCGGCCCCGCCTCATGCGCGCAGGCGATCAGGTCGGAATCGGTCAGGGAGGCGCATTCCTCCAGCAACACCTGCGCCGCCCCGGAATCGTCGCGCAGCAACAGGCGCACCAGGCTGTCGGGAATCTCGGCCAGGGGCGCCAGCCGGTGCGCCACCCTCAGCCGCTCGGCCGGATCGGCCAGCCGCAGCATCTCCACCAGCAGATCGCCGGTCACGGCCCGCTCGAAAGCGTTCACCCGGCTGGCCGGCAGGCTGACGACGTCCGCCAGCCGTTTGAGCAGCGTGCGGCGCGCGCGCGAGCCCGCTTCCGGCGCGTCGGCCGGATCGGTGTCGGTCACAGCCTGGGCTTGCACCGGCAGGGTCATGGCCCGCCAGCGTGCGCTGGCGACGGTTAACCGCGGGTGTGCGGCTCTAGGGTTCGGGCGCGTGGGGCTGCGTGAGGACGGCGTCCGGGTCCTCGCGATAGTCGAAGCCGCCCATTTCCACCCAGGCGCCGTCCCGCTCCTGGAAGGTGCGCGAGCGATGCACCCCGTCCTCGCCCAGCGTCAGGGTCGAGCGCAGCCGCCCGAAGCCCTCGATGCCGTGGACCTCCTCCTCGACCTCGAAGGCGCCCGGCCCCGTCGGCCGCATCACACCCGTGGTGTGGAAGCCGCCGCTGGTGAAGTAGTGGAAGACATAGGCCCCGCTGTCGCGGTCCCGGAAGATCAGGGTCTCGCCGCCATAGACGCCGCCGTTGACCGAGTGGGTGACCCGCACCGCGTGGCCGCCGACGGCCCAGTCCCAGCGCTGGATGTCCTCGACCGCCTGTTCGCCCGTGCCGACGCCGCGCCAGGTGCGGCCGATCAGGTGCTCGAACGGCGCATAGGCCGCCCGGCCCGCGCCCGGCGGCGGCAGCTCTGCCGGCTGGGCCGCGGCCATCGGCCCGAAGGCCAGCACGAAGGCGCCCAGCACGGCGCCAATCACAGCCCTGAACGTCATCTGGCGAACTCCCCCTGCGGCCGCGCCGCCCGGGCCAGCAGCATGTCGAAGTGATCCCGCAGGATCGCGACGTTGCGGTCGAAATAGGCCACGTCGCGATAGGTCCGCGCCTGCATGACCCCGCCCTCCATGGTCGTGAGCACGAACTCCGCCAGCGCCCGCCGGTCCAGGCCCGCCGGCAGGCGGTCCGCCGCCTCGTCCAGGCACCGCTCGATCGCCCGCGACCAGTTGGTGAAGTTGACGGCCAGCAGCTCCCGCACCACCGGATCGGCCTCGTGCAGCTCCAGCGCCAGCGACCCGATCGGGCAGCCGAAGGTGTTGTCCGTCTCGACGATCATCCAGTGATAGCGGTCGAGCAGGGCGAAGATCCTCTCGATCGGATCCTCCACCCCCTCCCAGGCGGGTCTCAGCAGGTTCTCCTCGATGCCGTCGCGGTACCATTCCAGCACCGCGATCAGCACATCCTGCTTGCCCGGAAACACATGGTACAGGCTGCCGGCGTTCAGCTGGGTCCGGCTCAGGATGTCGGCGATTGAGGTCGAGTTGTAGCCCTTGGCGAAGAACAGCTCCATCGCGGCCAGAACCACGCGCGTGCGGACGTCCTGCTTTTCCTTGGGGCTCATGCCCGCTCCCAGGCCTGGCGGATCCAGCCCTCGACCTCGGCGTCGACCTCCTCGGTCGAGCCGATGCGGACCCGGTGGGTGACCATGGCGTTCCACGAACCCGCCGCCTCCAGCCGCCCGGTCGGCTCGACACCCTTCAGGTTCAGCCCCAGATCCAGCCGATCCTTGGTCGACGGCTGGGCCAGGCCGAACTGCTTGGAGCGGCGAAAGCTGACATAGCCCTTCTTGGGCGCGAACTCGACGCCGTCCAGGCCCCCGACGACGCCCGCGACCCGGTCATAGGCCGGCTTCATCGCCGCCTTGGGCCCCTCGAACATGGAGGCCATCAGGTCGTCGCCCGCCATGGAGCCGGCGTCAGACGCCAGCGCCTTGTGCGCCACCAGATTGGCGTAGCCGTGCGTCAGCCCCTGCTCGCTTTTCAACCAGGCCACGAGTTGCCCATGCTTGGCCTGGCCCGATCCCCGCGCCAGCGTCAGCCAGTCCGCAAATGACCGGCCCGTGTTGCTCTCGAGATTGGCGACCATCTTGGCCGTCGCCGCATCCATGTCCGCCATGGCGTTCCCTCCGCTCGCGCGGATTGAACGCTCATTCAACGAACAGCGTCAAGCAAAACTTGAGCGCTCGTTCAACTACAGGCCCTCGAACAGCGCCGTCGACAGATACCGCTCGGCGAAGCTCGGGATGACCACCACGATCGTCTTGCCCGCATTCTCGTCCAGCGCGGCCTGGCGGAAGGCGGCGACCAGCGCGGCGCCCGAACTGATGCCGACGGGCAGGCCCTCGGTGCGCGCCGCGCGGCGGGCCATGTCGAAGGCGTCCTCGTTGGAGACCCGCTCCACCCCGTCCATGACGGCGCGATCGAGGTTGCTCGGCACGAAGCCCGCGCCGATGCCCTGGATCTTGTGCGGCCCCGGCTCGCCGCCGGACAGGATCGGCGAGGCCTCGGGCTCCACCGCGATCATCCGCACCGAGGGCTTGCGCTCTTTCAGCACCTGCCCGACGCCCGTCATTGTCCCGCCCGTGCCGACGCCGGCGATGACGACATCCACCTTGCCGTCCGTGTCCGCCCAGATCTCCTCGGCGGTCGAGACGCGGTGGATCTGCGGATTGGCGTCGTTGTCGAACTGGCTCGGCATCACCGCGCCGGGCGTGGAGTCCATCAGCTCCATCGACCGGGCGATGGCGCCCTTCATGCCCTTCTCGGCCGGCGTCAGCTCCAGCTCGGCGCCCAGCAGCTGCAGCATCTTGCGCCGCTCCATCGACATGCTCTCAGGCATGACGAGGATCAGCCGATAGCCCTTGGCCGCCGCCACGAAGGCCAGGGCGATGCCGGTGTTGCCGCTGGTCGGCTCGATCAGAACCCCGCCGGGCTTCAGCTCGCCCGACGCCTCCAAGGCCTCGATCATGGCCACCCCGATGCGGTCCTTCACCGAGGCCATCGGGTTGAAGAACTCCAGCTTGGCCAGCACCTCGGCCTTGGGCTTCAGCTCCGCCGACAGGCGCGGCAGGCGCACCAGCGGCGTATCGCCGATGGTGTCGAGGATGCTGTCATAGATGCGTCCTCGCCCGGACTTCCTGTGTCGGGCGGCGTCATAGGCCTGGGTCATGGCGGGGTTCCTGCGACTGGAGCCCGGAACATAGGCCCGCGCGGCCCCGGCGCAACGAGATTAGCCGGCGCGACGCAGCGTGATCCTGGCGGTCAGGCCCTCGCCCGACGCCGCCTCCACACGGAAATCGCCGCCCATGGCCTTGATTAGCAGCCGCACCAGGGGCCAGCCCAGGCCCGCCCCCTCCTTGCGCCGCACCAAAGCGTTCTCGCCCTGCTCGAAGGCGCGCATCAGGCGGGGGATGTCCGCCGGATCCAGTCCGTCTCCCTCGTCCGCTATGGTGACGACCACCAGTGGCCCCTCAGTCGTCAGAGAGACGTGGATCACGCCGCCGTCGGGCGAGTGGGTCAAGGCGTTCTGCAGCAGGTTTCCGATCGCCGTTCGCAGGCCCCGCGCGTCAGCGAGCGCCAGCGGCGCGGGAACTGGCGGATCGAAGGCGATGGAGACGCCACGCGCCTCCGCCTCCTCGGCCAGCAGCTGGGCCGCGTCGTCGACCGCGGCGTCGACCGGCACGGCATGGATGTCCAGATCGGCTGCGCCCGCCTCCAGCCGAATGATCTCCAGCGCCTGGTTGACCAGTCTCAGCAGCCTCTGGCCGCTCAGGTGGATGATGTCCGCATAGTCCTTGTACTGCGGCGCCCCCAGCGGCCCGTACAGCTCGCTGCTCAGTATGTCTGAAAAGCCGATGATCGAGTTAAGCGGCGTACGCAGCTCGTGGCTCATCATCCGCAGGAAGGATCGCCGCGCCGCCTCGTCCGCAACCTCCAGCGACGCCGGGGCCAGCTCGGCGGCGGGGAACGCGGAACTCGGTTTCGGGCGCGGACTCATCGCGGCTCCTGGGACGATCGTCCACAGTGAGGGCGCGCGCTTACCATTTGCTTTAGGGCCAAGGTGACCAACCGGGCGGCACTCGCCTCCTGCGCGCCCCGGCTTGACCGGTCTCGCTATCGCCCCGACTCAACCCCTTCGTTAACCTGTGGACGTTCGCCCCGGCCGCGCCCCGAGACCTGACAGACGACGCCCGCTTTGATCCCTTCGTCACCTGCCGCCGAAGCGCCTTCCGGATCCGGATCAGACCGGCCGGCCGCGCTGTGGCATCTGGGCTGGAGCCTGGCCTGCGCCCTGCTCCTCGCCGGGGTCCTGGGCGGCGGGCTGGCGGGCGGGGCGTCCGTGGCCTTCGCCCTCGGCGCGGCCGGCCTGCCCGGTCTGGTCGGCCAGGGGCTGTGGTTTGCCCAGGGGCCACGCACGCGCCTGGCGCTCGGCGCCGCCTGGGCCGCAGGCGTGCTCGTCTGTCTGATGCTGTCCGGCGGTCTCACCGGCCCCTTCGGAATCTGGGTGCTGGCGCCCCTGGTCGCGGGCCTGACCTTCGGTCGGGACCGCGAGCGCGCCCTGGGCGCCACCGGCAGCCTGGCGGCCGCCGCCGTGGGTCTGGCCGCCGCCGTCAGTTGGCCGATTCCGCCGCTGCCCTATCTGGCCTTCCTGTCGGCGGTGATCCTGACCGGGCTTGCGGCCGTGGCCCTGCTGCGCAGCCGGGGCGCCGCGGAGCGCCACGGCGCCGAGGAGGCCGAGGCCCGTCACCGCCTGGAGCGCATCCTGGCGGCCCAGCCTTTCCTCAGCCTCGTGCTCGACGCCGAGGGCCGCGTCCTGGCCGCCTTCGGGCGGCCGCCTCAGGGACTCGAGGTCGCCGACCTCACCGAAGAGGGCCTGGTCGGCTCCGCTCACGCCCCGGACCGCCCGCTGCTCATGCAAGCGCTCAAGCTCGGGCAGGAGGGCGCCGAGGCCGAAGCTCGCTTCGCACCACGACGCGCCATCGACCGTCAGGTGCGGGCAACGGTCCGCCCGACGCCCGACGGCCGCCTGCTCGCCGTGCTCGCCGACGTCACCGCCCAGCAGGCGCGCGAGGCCGCGCTGGAGGCCGCCCGCGCCGAGGCCGAGGCCCTGCACCAGGGCAAGTCGCGCTTCCTGGCGAACATGAGCCACGAGCTGCGCACGCCGCTCAACGCGGTCCTCGGCTTCTCGGACATCATGCGCCAGCGCATGTTCGGTCCCCTACCCGAGCGCTACCTCGAATACGCCACGCTGATCCACGAGGCCGGCGGCCACCTGCTCGACCTGATCAACGACGTGCTCGACATGTCCAAGATCGAGGCCGAGCGCTTCGAGCTGTCGCGCGAGCGTTTCGACGCCCGCGAGCCGGCGTCGGCCGCCCTGCGCCTGATGCGGCTCCAGGCCTACGACAAGGACATCGACCTGCGCGCGGCCCTGCCTGCCGATCCGGTCATGGTCGAGGCCGACAAGCGCGCCCTCAAGCAGATGATCCTCAACCTGCTCTCCAACGCGGTGAAGTTCACGCCGCGCAAGGGCTCGGTCACCCTCACCCTCGAAGCCCGCGGCGGTGTCCTGGAGTTCAGCGTCGCGGACACAGGCGTGGGCGTATCGCCGGCGGACCTGGAGCGCCTCGGCCGCCCCTACGAGCAGGTCGGCGACAATGAGAAGCGCGCCATGGGCACCGGTCTCGGACTGTCCCTCGTCCGGGCCATGGCCGAGCTCCACGGCGGCCGCATGGGGGTCGAAAGCACGCTTGGCGAAGGCTCGGTCTTCACCGTCCGGCTGCCGGTCGTCGAGGCCGCCCCGCGGCCTTCCGGCGAGGTCGTCCCCTTCCCCGGCCCCGCGGCGGCGAATTCGGACTAGGCGCGGGCCAGGCCCGCCATCCCCTCTTCCTCGAACACCTCGGCAGCGCCGGCGCGCGCGGTCGCCGCGTGGAAGGCCCGCGAGGGCGAGGCCCCCAGCCGCTCCAGCGCCTCATAGACCTCGGCCAGGGCCAGTTGATCCACCGCCCAACCCAGGGGGTCATGCTCCGCCCCGCCTTCGGCCAGCCGGGCACGGGCCCGCGCCTCCAGCGTCGAAAGCGCGATCAGGTCGCCCTCATGCTCGGCGCGGTCGATCCGCGCACGGGTGTTCAGGGCGGCGATTTCGGCGCCAAGCTTCAGCCGCCGGCCCGTGGTGAGACGCCAGGCCTGGTCGATGGCTTCGGCCGCAGCCTCGGCGACGGCTTCGTCCTCGCTCATCCTCGACAGCCGAAGCTGGGCCGAGCCTCGAGCCGCCAGGATCGCAGCGTGATCCAGGGGACTGTGGTCAGCGGGGAAAAGGTCGGCCGCCGCGTCCAGCAGTTCGACCGCCTGACGGACCGCGTCGGCGCGCTCGGCCATCTCGCCCAGGACCGCCAGGCCCGCCCCACAGGCCGCCAGCGCCCTCGCCCGGGTGAGCGGAGCGAAATCCCCGTCGGTGCGCTCGGCCAGCAGCCTCAGGTCCCGCCCCGCCTGGTCCAGCAGGCGCGGATCGCGATGGCGCACGCCCGCCAGCGCGCCCAGGGCCGCCCTTTCTAGCCGCGTCTCGGTCAGGTCGACGGTGATCCAGGGGTCGCGCGGGCGGCGCTGGCCCGCTTGGACCTCCAGATCGTGCAGGGCCGAATCGAGCAGGGCGGCGGCCGAGCGGATCGCCTCGCCCGTCCCCGACGCCTGGGCGCGTCGCGCCGCCAACCGAGCATGGATTCCCGCGATTTGCGCCAGCATCTCGGGAGCGCTCCGCTCGGCGCCCGCTCCGTCGACCGCCAGTTCGGCGCAGACCAGGGTGTCGGGACCGGCGAACAGCTCATGCCGGGTCATGGCGACCCGCGCCCGGGCTAGGAGGCCCGTCGCCCGTCCCGAGCCGTCCTCGGCCAGGGCGAGGCAGCGCTCCGAGGCCCGCTCCGCCGCGTCCAAGCTCGCCGCCGAGCCGGTGCGCCGCGCATGCTCCAGCCACAGCCGGCACACATCCCGCCACCCCTCGACCGGCCGGTTCGACCGTTCCGCTCCGCCCGTTTCCGCATGCGCCTGCTGGGCGAGTAGATCGGGGCCCAGCAGCTCGAGCAATCGCGCGTCGCGCACGCCCGCCCGGCCGCCACTGGCGACCCATCGCTGGAGATCCTTGCCGAAGTCGAACATCTCGCCGCCCTTCTGCGCCAAATCGGGACCGTTTCCGGGGTCCGGTCCCCGACACAGCAAGGCTGAAGCCGAACGTGACGCTGGGGGTGGTGAAGGCCGCCACGAAGGGCTAGGGTCCGCCAAAGGTCATTATTCACCGATTGTGGAATTCCATGCTGCAGTGGCTGCGCAAGTCGCCCGACGATCAGGCCGGCTCATCGCCCTCGCCAAAGGATCCCTATGACCTGACCGGCCAGGCGGCGATCGTCACCGGCTCCACCTCCGGCATCGGTCAGGCCCTGGCCCGGGCGCTGGCGGCGCGCGGCTGCAGCGTGGTCCTGAACGGGCTGGGCGACCCCGCCGAGATCGAACGCGAGCGCTCCGGGCTCGAGGCCTCCTGCGGGGTCAAGGTCCTCTACCACGGCGCCGACATGAGCCGCGGCGACGAGATCGCCGACCTCGTCGCCTTCGCCCGTCACGAGCTCGGCCGCGTCGACATCCTGGTCAACAACGCCGGCGTCCAGCACGTCGAGGCGATCGAGAAATTCCCCACCGACAAGTGGGACCAGATCATCGCCATCAACCTGTCCTCGGCCTTCTACGCCACCCGCGCCGTCGTGCCGGTGATGAAGGCGCAAGGGCGCGGCCGCATCGTCAACGTCGCCTCCGCCCACGGCCTGGTCGCCAGCCCCTTCAAGTCAGCCTATGTCGCCGCCAAGCACGGGGTCATCGGCCTGACCAAGACCGTAGCCTTGGAGCTGGCCGAGCACGGGATCACCTGCAACGCTATCTGCCCCGGCTACGTCATGACACCGATCGTCAAGAACCAGATCGCCGACCAGGCCCGCACCCGCGGCATCAGCCCCGAGCGCGTGGTCAAGGAAGTCATGCTCTCGGCCCAGCCCACCAAGCGCTTCGTCACCGTCGACGAACTGGCGGGCCTGTTCCTCTACCTGGTCTCCGACCTCGGCGCCTCGGCCAACGGCACGGCCTTCTCCATCGACGGCGGCTGGACGGCGCAGTAGCTCAACACCTCCCTTCTCCCCTCGGGGGAGAAGGAGTCTAGGTCCGCTCTTCCCTGTCCGGCCCGAACGCCGCCAGCAGCTGCGTCTCGAATGCCGAGCCGCCGCTCGCCGGATCGCCCAGCAGCATGTTGAGCAGGCCGCGATCCTGCCTGAGGCGGTCCATGCCCTCGGCGATCATCAGCTGGCGCGCGTCCAGCATCGGGCGGTCCGGCTCGGCGGGCGCCGTCAGGGCGGAGGCGCCGCCGCCCGTCCGGGTCAGGTTGGCGTAGACCTCCGCCACCGTCGCCGAGCGCCCGTCGCGGTAGAAGATCGACCGGTTGGCCGCCGCCGGCTGCGGGAAGATCGCCGCCGCCGAGGCGCCTGGATTGGCCTCATAGGCCTGGATCAGGCGCGCCGCGCCGGCCGGCCCCAGGAAGTGCGCGGCGTACAGCTCGCCGCCCGTCGGCTCGCGCCCGATCCGTCCCCGCAGATAGTTCGCTGAATCGCTGGCCAGCTCCGCCGCCATCAACGACGCCGCCTCCGGGTCGAACCTGAGGTCCAGCACCTGCTGGCGCGCCCCGTCCCTGACCCGATAGCCCCCGTCGGACGTCCGCTCGATCAGGGCCGCATAGCGGCCGTACCCATGCTCCGCCCCGTGCCGGTGCAGGGTCGCCAGCCAGGTCGACTCGATGAACTGGAACAGGCCCGAGGCCGAGGACGTGCGCGCCCGAGCGGCCGGGTTGAAGGCGCTCTCGCGCTGCGCGGTGCGCATGAGGAAGTCGAAGTCCACCCCGACGCGCTCGGACGCCTGACGGATGGCCCCTTCGATCAGGCCCGCGCCGCTGACGGTGTTCGTCCGCATGGGGCGGAGGCTCGGCGAACATGGTTAACGCGCCGCTAAGAAACGACGCCCCAATCCTGCCGCAAGGGAAGCGCCACCATGGGCGTCGTTAGGACCGGGCTCCGGGGGCGAAACGGAGGAACGGCCATGATGATGGCGGTCGCGAACGCGGGCGGGGTGGTGAACCCCCTGCCCATTCACCGCAACAAGCCCCTGCCCGCCTGGGCCTATGGGGCGATCGGGATTTCGGTCCTGCTCCACGCCGCCGGCGCGGTGTGGCTCTACAACCAGAACTTCGCGATGCCAGAGGCGCCCCCGATCCCGGAACGTCCGCCGAGCACCGTCACGCTCTGGAACCCGCCGGAGCCGGATCCCGAGCCTGTGCCCGAGACCGCGCCCCAACGCCCGACCATCGCGACCCACGTCACCCCGACGCCGGCCGATCCTGTGGTCGATGTCTCGCCTTTCCCGGCGCCGGACACCGTCATCACCGAGACCGCGCCTATCGGCGGAGCCATCTCGCTGGAGCCGCTTCCCGAGCCGACTGCGGGGGGGACCGCGACCGAACCGACCCCGCCCTCGGTGATCCGAAATCCCGAGTGGGTCCGCCAGCCGACGGCGCGCCAGCTCGAAAGGGCCTTCCCCCAGCGCGCCGCCAATGACGGCGTCAGCGGCCGGGTGACGCTCAGCTGCTCCGTCACGGCCTCGGGCGCGGTCAGCGGCTGCTCGGTCGCGTCTGAGAGCCCGCAGGGCTACGGCTTCGGTCGTGCGGGCCTGTCGCTGACCCAGTACTTCGTCATGCGGCCCCGCACCGTCGACGGCGCGCCGGTCGAAGGCGCGCGCGTGTCCATCCCCCTGGTCTTCAGCCTCGGGGATTGAGGGCGGCGCGGCCCGGGTCCATCGCCGCCGAGATCGGATCCGGGCTGCGACCCTCCACGGCGTCGGCCACCACCCGCGCGACCATCGGCGCCAGCAGCCAGCCGTTACGCCGCGGCGCCAGCGCGCAGAACAGCCCGTCCCTCACCCGGCCCGCATAGGGCAGCCCGTCCGGGCTCGCACCGCGCACGCCCGCATAGGCCTCCGCCTCGCGCGCCGAGGCCAGCTCCGGCCAGATCGCCTGGGCCCGCGCCATCAGGGTCGCCGTCACGTCCGGATCGACCTCTAGGTCGTCGGCGCCCTCCTGCATGGTCGCCCCGACCACCGCGCCCTTCTTCGTCGGCGCGACATAGATGCCCGCGCCCCGCAGCACCCGTTTCGGGGAAGGCCCCTTGATCCGCACCGCCTGCCCCTTGATCGGCCGGATCGGCGGCAGCGGTCCCGCGCCTTCCGGCGCGCTCAGCCAGCCCCCGGCCAGCACCACCGCGCCCGCATTCATCGCGCCGCCCGACGCTAGGGTGATCCGGTCGCCCTCGATCCGCTCCGCATGGTCCTCGACCAGGGCCACGCCCCGCGTCTTGCGCAGCGCCTTCAGCGCCGCCTTCGGCTCCAGCCGCCAGTCCTCCGGCGTGAACAGCCCGGCCTCGGTCCGCCCCGCCGCGAACCCTGCCGCCAGCAGCCGCTCCAGCACGCCCTCGGCGTCCGGCCCGCGCCACTCGGCCCCTTCGCGATGGACTGAAATGCCGCTGCGCGCCGCGAACTCCGGCCACAGGTCCCGCGCCCGCCTCAGCAGCAAGCCATGACCCGCCGAAGCCGGATCGAGCACCGTCTCGAACGCCGGCGCCAGCATGCCCGCCGCTCCGGCCGAGGCCGACGGCCCGCCCGCGTCGACCACCGTGACCGCCGCTCCACGCGCGACGAGTTCAGCCGCGGGGGCGAGCCCCCGGGCCCCGCCGCCTATGACGACGTTGTGGGTCAGGACGCCCTGCCGGGCGTCTGGCGTTGACCGCGACCTTTGCCGGCGCGGGCGCCGAGGCCGCTTCCAGCCGCGCGTTCAGCGCCGCCAGCTGGTTCCACAGGTCCTGGGGCAGACGCTCGCCGAAGCGCTCGTAGTGACCCGGCACC
>NZ_JANJTL010000168.1 GCF_024711105.1 Brevundimonas sp.
GACCCAGGCGTCGGCAAGACCGCGATCGCCGAGGGCCTGGCCCGCAAGATCGAGGACGGCGAGGTCCCCGACGTGCTCGCCAACGCCACCATCTACGCGCTCGACATGGGCGCCCTGCTGGCCGGCACCCGCTACCGCGGCGACTTCGAGGAGCGGCTCAAGCAGGTCGTCAAGGAGCTGGAACAGCACGAGGACGCCATCCTCTTCATCGACGAGATCCACACGGTGATCGGTGCCGGCGCTACGTCCGGCGGTGCAATGGATGCGTCCAACTTGCTGAAGCCCGCCTTGGCCTCAGGCACCCTGCGCTGCATGGGGTCGACGACCTACAAGGAATATCGCCAGCACTTCGAGAAGGACCGGGCGCTCGTCCGTCGCTTCCAGAAGATCGTCGTCAACGAGCCGACGCTGGAAGACACGATCAAGATCCTGAAGGGTCTCAAGACCTACTACGAGACCTTCCACCGGCTCCGCTACACGGACGCGGCGATCAGGTCGGCGGTGGAGCTGTCGGCGCGCTACATCACCGACCGCAAGCTCCCGGACAAGGCGATCGACGTCATCGACGAGGCAGGCGCCAGCCAGATGCTGCTGCCGGTCAACCGCCGCAAGAAGGTCATCGGCCAGAAGGAGGTCGAGGCGGTCATCGCCAAGATGGCCCGCATTCCCCCGAAGTCCGTCTCCAAGTCCGATGTCGAGGCGCTGAAGAACCTGGACGCCGACCTGAAGGGCGCCGTCTTCGGCCAGGCCGAGGCCATCGCCCAGCTGTCCGCGGCCATGAAGCTGGCCCGCGCCGGCCTGCGCGATCCGAACAAGCCGATCGGCTCCTACCTGTTCTCGGGCCCGACCGGCGTTGGCAAGACCGAGGTGGCCAAGCAGCTGGCCGGCACGCTCGGCATCGAGCTGCTGCGCTTCGACATGTCGGAGTACATGGAGCGCCACACAGTCAGCCGCCTGATCGGCGCGCCTCCCGGCTATGTCGGTCACGACCAGGGCGGCCTGCTTACCGACGCGGTCGACCAGCATCCGCACGCCGTGGTCCTGCTGGACGAGATCGAGAAGGCCCACCCGGACGTCTACAACATCCTGCTCCAGGTGATGGACCATGGGGTGTTGACCGACGCCGTCGGCAAGAAGGTCGATTTCAGGAACGTGGTCCTGATCATGACCACCAACGCCGGCGCCGCTGACAACGCCCGGGCCTCCATCGGCTTCGGCCGCGGCAAGGTCGAGGGCGAGGACGACAAGGCCATCCAGCGCCTGTTCACCCCGGAGTTCCGCAACCGCCTGGACGCCGTCGTGGCCTTCAAGCCGTTGACGGCCGACATCATCCGCATGGTGGTGCGCAAGTTCATCAGCCAGCTCCAGACCCAGCTGGCGGACCGCAACGTCACCATCTCGCTGTCGGACGAGGCGGCGGACTGGCTGGCGGAAAACGGCTTCGACGAGCTCTACGGCGCCCGGCCGCTCGGTCGCGTGATCCAGGAGCACATCAAGCAGCCGCTGGCCGACGACATCCTGTTCGGACGCCTGACGCGCGGTGGCCACGTCGATGTCGTGCTCAAGGACGGCAAGGTCGCCTTCGAGATCGGGGCAGCGGAAGAAGGTTCGCCCAAGCCGGTCAAGGAAGAAGCGGCCGGCTGACGGAACGGAGCGGACTTCTCAGCCATTACCTGGGCTTAGCCTCGGGAGTGCCCATTGAAGTCCGCGTCTGTCCTGTCCTGCCTGCCCCTCGTCGTTCTGCTCACGGCCTGCGACCGTGAGGCGCCGCCGCGTGAGCCTGAGGCGCCAGCCACGGAGACTTCGGTTCTGTCGCCGCGGCCGGTCGTCAGCCCCGAGGCAATCAATGCTTCCGGCTACGAAGCGCCGCCGGACGGGAATCTCGCCGAGCAAACCGCGTCCGCAAGTCTGGCGCGGGCCCAGGTGCTGCTCGATCGCGCGGGCTTTTCGCCGGGGGTGACTGACGGCCGCTATGGCGAGAACGTGCGCCAGGCCATAGCCGCCTTCCAGCGTGAGAATGGCATGACTGTGGATGGGCGGCTCAGCCGGGAAGTCTGGGACCGGCTGGTCGCGGGCTCACCGCAGGACGCGGTTTCGCGCTACGTGCTGACGACCGAGGACGTGGCCGGTCCCTTCACGCCGAATATCCCGGAGGGGCTGGAGGCGCAGGCCGGTCTGGAGCGGCTGGGCTACACCTCAGCGGCAGAGCTGGTGGCTGAGCGCTTCCACATGGACGAGCAGTTCCTGCGCGAGATGAACCCGAACGCCGACTTCAGCCGGGCCGGGACGGAGATCTTCGTCACCAATCCGCGCCGCCCCCAGATCGCGACTGAAGTGGCGCGCATCGAGGTCGACCGCGACGAGAAGGCGGTGAAGGCCTTCGCCGAGGATGGGACGCTGCTGGCCTTCTATCCCGCCACCATCGGCTCACAGGAACAGCCGACGCCGGAGGGCCGGATGACCGTCAACGGCGTCGCCCGCGATCCGACCTACACCTACGATCCCCGCCGGGTCAGCTACGCGGGCGACCGCATCACCCGCCGGCTGACCATACCGGCGGGCCCGAACAATCCCGTTGGGCTGGTGTGGATCGACCTGTCGCGCGACACCTACGGCATCCACGGCACCCCAAACCCGGACATCGTCGGCAAGAACGCCTCCAACGGCTGCGTCCGCCTGACCAACTGGGACGCCCAGCACCTGGCCGCGGCGGTGCGGCCAGGGGTGGTCGTGGAGTTCGTCTAGAAGCCGAGGTTCAGGACCGCGACGAGCGCGCTGTCATACTGAGCCGACGGGTTGGCGACGTCGGTGTCATACCAACGCACGTCAAGCGAGGCCCAGTCGTTGATCTCGAAGTCGGCGCCGACGTTCCAGGCGGTGTAGTCGCGGCTGTTGACCTGCTCGCGGCGGCCGACGGCGGCCGAGGCCCGGATGCGGTCGGTCAGGCGCACGCGTCCTCGCGCCTCGACCCAGGTCCAGCTGCGCGTCCCGCCGGCGCTGTCCGGCGAGTATTGGAAGCGCAGTCGCGCATCGACCCGCTCGCTGAGATCGCGCGACACGTCGGCCGTGAACTCCCAGGCGTCATCGTCCGTGCCCGGATTGGCGTCGAGGTACCATTTGTGCGCGGCGTTGAAGTCGAACTCGAAGCCTGCCGCCTCGGGCCGCCAACCGGCGTTGATCTCCGCCTCGAGCTGGGATCCGGTGGAGTGGTCGATCGTCTCGCCTTCGGCGGCGACGTAGAACAGGCCGCTGGCGTCGCTCCATTCCATACCTGCAAGGGCGAAGGGATCGCCCTCAGACTTGCTGGTGCCCTTGGAACGGTTGTCGGATCCGACGGCGAAGTTGAAGGACCAGTCCCCCAACCCGTCCTGGGCCTGGGCGGTGGCGGGCAGGGCCAGGGCGGCCACGGCGAGGGTGAGGGCAAGGCGGGTCATCGGAACTCCGGCGTTTCGCAGTATGCGGACGAATCTGCTCGTCCGCCCACCGTGACGCCTTAGCCGAAGCGCTGCGACACCTCCGCGACCGCTTCGTGAAATTCCGAGCTCAACCGTGTGACAAGTTCGCGAACGGGCACGATGTCGTGAATGGTGCCGGCGCCCTGGCCCGCCGACCAGACGGTCTTCCAGGCCTTGGCCTCGTCGGCCATGTCCAGCTTGTGGTCGGGCAGGCTCTTGGGGTCGATCCCATTCTCGACCAGCGAAGGCGTCAGGAAGTTGGCGGGTATGCCCGACACCGCTGGCGTGTAGGTGATGTCCATCGAGCCGGCCTCGACGATCATGTCCTT
>NZ_JANJTL010000114.1 GCF_024711105.1 Brevundimonas sp.
CCTCCTCGGCGTCGTGGGTGACGATCAGAACCGCCGCGTTCGACGCCCGGAGCGCCGCCAGCGTCGCCTCGCGCACCTCGGCCTTCAGGTGGCTGTCGAGCCCCGAGAAGGGCTCGTCGAGCAGGACCGCCCGGGGCTCTCGCGCCAGGGCCCGGACCAGGGCCACCCGCTGTTGCTCGCCGCCGGACAGTTCGCCGGGCCAGGCCTCGGCGCGCGCCGCCAGCTTGACCCGCTCGAGCAGGGCCAGCGCGCGGGACCGGCGTTCATTCGCCGGCCGCTCGTTCAGGCCGAAGGCGACATTGGCGGCCACGCGCAGGTGCGGGAACAGGGCGTAGTCCTGGAACACCATGCCGACGCCGCGGGCCTCCGGCGGCCGGCGGGTGATGTCCTGGCCCTCGGCGGTGACGACCCCGGCGTCGGGCGTCTCCAGCCCGGCGATCAGCCGAAGCAGGGTGCTCTTGCCGCAGCCAGACGGGCCCAGCAGGCAGGTGATCCGCCCGGCCTCGAGCGTCAGGTCGGCGGCCTGGACCGCCGGCTTGCCGCCGTAGGACTTCGCAAGGCCCCTGGCCTCGATCACGCTCATGCCGCCGCTCCCGGACGCGATGTCGAGACCCGCCGCGTCAGCCATATCACCGCCGGGAGCGCCACCAGCACGATGAACAGCCCGGGCCAGGCCGCTTCGCCCAGCCGCTCGTCCTTGGCGTAGAAGTCGGCCATCACCGCCAGGGTGTCGAAACCGAAAGGCCTGAGGATCACCGTCGCCGGCAGTTCCTTCATGACGTCCACGAACACCAGGAGCGCCGCCGTGAAGAGGGCCCCCGAGGCGATGGGAAGCTCGACCCTGCGGGCGGCGCCGGCCTCGGTCTCACCCAGCGAACGGGCGGCGCCGCGCATCGACTTGCCGACACGCTCGAGCCCGGAGTCGATCGGCTCCAGCGCCGCGGCCATCAGGCGCGCGGCATAGGCCAGGATCAGCAGGGTCACGCCCATGATCACGCTCGACACCGTCTCGGGCCAGACCCGCCAGATCACCGCGGCGGGCGCCAGGAGGCCGACCGCCATTACCGCGCCGGGCGTGGCATAGCCCAGGCTGACCAGCCGCGACACGCTCTTGAAGCCACGGGCGCCGAAGGCGATGGCGGTCGCCAGGCCCGTTGTCACGGCGGCGGCGATGAGGCCAAGAAGCAACGAGTTGCGGCCCGACGCGATCAGTCGCGCGGTCTCATGCTCGGCGCCCCAGCCCTTGGCGAGTAGCCAGCCGAGCGGGAGCAGCAGTCCGAGCATCACGAGCATGAGGCAGAAGAGGACGGCCCCCAGCGCCTTGGCGCCCTTAAGATGCACCGGCTCCAGCGTACGCCAGCGGGCCAGACCGCCCTCGGCGGCGGCCCGGCGGCTGGAACGTTCGATCAGCAGCAGCACCGCCGCCGCGCCCAGCAACGGCAGGGCCAGCCGCGCGGCCTCGGCCGTGGATCCAAACACCGACCAGGCCCGCACCACGCCCGTCGTCAGGGTCTGCACCGCCAGGAAGGAGGTCGCGCCATAGTCCGCCAGGGTCTCCATGACCGCCAGCGCCATCCCGGCCGCCAGAGCGGGCCGCGCCATCGGCAGGGTGGCGGCCAGGAAGGCCTGGCCCCGGCTGCGGCCGAGCGACCGCGCCGCCTCGACCAGGCTCGTCGACTGGTTCAGCAGCGCCGCGCGCATGGTCAGGTAGACGTAAGGGTAGAAGGCGAGCGACAGCACGAGGGCCGCGCCGAAGATCGAGCGCATCTCGAACGGCGGATCCCAGCCGAAGGCCGCGCGCCACGCCGTGCGGATCGGGCCCGCCACGTCGAACAGGTCCGCATAGCCGTAGGCCAGCACGAAGGCCGGCGCGGCCAGCGGCGTGACCAGCGCCCAGGAGAACAGGCGCTTGCCCGGAAAGTCGTGCATGGCGACCACCCAGGCCGCCGTGGCGCCGAGCAGGCCCGCGCCGACGGCGACCATCACCGCCAGGGCGGCCGACGTTCCGGCGTAGCGGGCGAAGGTCGAGCCCGTCAGGCTGTCGGCCAGCGGGCCGGTCGCGGTGACCAGCACCGCGATCAGGGGCGCGCATGCGATCGCGGCCGCTGCGAGAGCGGCCGCGCGCAAGGGGGTGAAGGACTGGGTGAGGCCTAGCGCCAACCGGCCTGCTCGAAGATGCGCTGGGCCTGCGCCTGGCGCGCCGCATAGGCCGGAAGGGGCAGGGGATCGGCGGCCTGGCCGGCGTAGCGGGCCACGTCTGCCGGCAGTTCGGTCCCCTCGACGGTCGGGAACTCGTTCGTCTCGTTGGCGAAGATCGCCTGCGACTCCGGACCGGTCAAGAATTCCAGGAAGCGGATGGCGTTCTCGCGGTTCGGGGCGTGCGCCGTCAGGCCCGCGCCCGACAGGTTGAAGTGCGCGCCCTGGCCGCCAATGCTCGGGAAGCTCAGCGCCACCCGGCTGGTCAGGTCCTGGTCGGCGGCGTCATCCGACTCCGCCAGGCGCAGGAAATAATAGTGGTTGGTGACGGCCACTTCGCACTGGCCGGCGCCGACTGCGCGGATCTGCTCGACATCGGCGCCCTGGGGCGGGCGGGCCATGTTGGCGACGACGCCGCGCGCCCATTCCAGCGCACGTTCCTCACCCCAGCGCTCGATCAGCGCCGAGAGCAGGCTGAGGTTGTAGCTATTGTCCGACGACCGCACGCACAGCCTGCCGCGGAAGCGGGGCGACGCCAGCTCCTCGTAGGTGTCGACCTCCTCCGGCCGCACGCGGGCGGTATCATAGGCCACGACGCGGGCGCGGCGGGCGATGGCGAACCAGCGGCCCTGCGGGTCGCGCAGGTGCTCGGGCACGCGCTCATCGATCACCTCGTCCTCGAAGGCCACGATCAGGCCCGCCTCGGCCGCGCGGCCCATGGCGCCGGCGTCCTGGATGACCACGACATCGGCGGGGCTGCCTTCGCCCTCGGCGCGCAGGCGCTCGATGAGCTGGTCGGCCGGAAGCTCGATCTTGCGCACCCGGATGCCGGTGGCCTCGGTGAAGGCCTCGTAGATGCGCTCGTCCGAAGCATAGTGGCGCGCCGTGTAGAGGTTCACGACGCCCGCGTCTCCTGTCGCGGCCTCGCCGCCGACGGTCTCCGCCTGCTGCTGGCAGGCGCTCGCGAAGAAGGCTGCGCCGAGGGCGGCGGCGATGGCGAGGCGACGGATCATCGGGAGGCTCCGTGGAAGCGGGACAGCGCGCCCCTGTCGCACATCTGCGAATGTCTCGCAACAAGCTCGACCCTGCCTAGCAAGGCCGGTCATTTTTCCGCCGGAGACGGCGGGGAAAGCTTCCTGCTAAGAGAGGGTTGATGACGCCGGCCAGCTTCCGAGTCGAGAAGGGGAAACGCGATCGCCTGGTCCTCGTCATGGCCGGCGACTGGACGGCGCGGACGCTTGGACGCGTCCCCCGCCGCCTGGCTTCGGCCCTGAAGGGCCAAAGCCTGGACGCCTTCGAGATTTCGAATCTCGGCAGGTTCGACACGACCGGCGCGCTTGCGGTTATCCAGGCCAACGGCGGCAAGGCGCCGCGCGCGGGCTGGGAAGACCGGCCGGAGGCCGGGCGAATCCTCGATCTCGTTGAGGAACTGGAGCGTCACGCGGTCCCGGCTCCGCCCCAACCCGATCCGGTCACCCGCACCTTCGTGCGCATCGGACATGGGGTCTACGACTTCATCGCCGAGGCCTGGCTCTCCTTCGCCTTCCTCGGAGAGCTCCTGGCTGCGGTGGGCCGGACGCTGGCGAACCCGCGCGGCATCCGGTGGCCCGCGCTGGTCAGCCAGGTGGAGCGCTCCGGCCTGGACGCGATCCCGATCATCATCGTGACGAACTTCTTCATCGGCGCGGTGGTGGCCTACATCGGCGTCGACCTGCTGACTCAGTTCGGGGCCTCGATCTTCGCGGTCCAATTGATCGGCGTGGCCGTCTTCCGCGAATTCGCCGTCGTCATCACCGCAGTGCTGCTGGCCGGTCGTTCGGCCTCGGCCTTCGCCGCGGAGATCGGTTCGATGAAGATGAACCAGGAGATCGACGCCATGCGGGTCATGGGAGTCGACCCTTTCCAGGCCCTGGTCATCCCCCGCCTGACAGCTCTTTTGATCATGCTCCCCCTGCTCACCTTCCTGGCCATGTGCGGCGGACTGCTGGGCGGGATCGTCGTGGCCTGGAGCCAGCTCGATCTCGGCCCGGCCTTCTTCCTGCAACGGCTGTCCGAAGACGCCTACATGCCCAAGCACATGCTGGTCGGCCTGGTGAAGGCGCCCGTCTTCGCCCTGGTGGTGGCGGCCATCGGCTGTCGCCAGGGCATGGCGGTGGGCGGCGACGTCGAGTCCCTCGGTCGCCGGGTGACCGGGGCGGTGGTGCAGGCGATCTTCGCGATCATCGCGCTGGACGCCCTGTTCGCCATGCTCTTCCTGGAGATCGGCCTGTGAGCGCTGCGATCGAGGTCGTGGACCTGACCAACGCCTTTGGCGAGCGGGTCATCCACCAGCATCTGGACCTGCGCGTGGAGTCCGGAGAGGTGCTGGGCGTGGTCGGCGGCTCGGGCACGGGCAAGACCGTGCTGCTGAACTCCATTCTCGGGCTCAAGCATCCGGAGGACGGGGTGATCCGGGTGTTCGGCGAGGACACCGGGCCCATGAGCCGCGACAAGCGCGACGAACTCGAGAAGCGCTGGGGCGTTCTGTTCCAGCAGGGGGCCCTGTTCTCGTCGCTTACGGTGCTGGAGAACGTGGCCTCGCCGCTCGTGGAGCATACGCGTCTGCCGTCCGACACCATCCGCGAGATCGCCGAACTCAAGATCGCCATGGTCGGGCTGGGGCCGGAGTCCCACCACCTCAAGCCGGCGGAGCTGTCCGGAGGGATGCGCAAGCGCGTGGGACTGGCCCGCGCCCTCGCTCTCGATCCCGAGCTCCTTTTCCTCGACGAGCCGACCGCGGGCCTCGACCCGATCGGGGCGGCGGCCTTCGATGAGCTGATCGCCCAGCTGCAGAAGAACCTGGATCTGACCGTCTTCATGATCACCCACGATCTGGACAGCCTCTACGCCATCTGCGACCGAGTGGCCGTGCTGGCCGACAAGAAGGTGGTCGAGGTGGCTCCGCCCCGCGAACTCGAAAAGTCGAACCACCCCTGGATCCGGAACTACTTCCTGGGTCCCCGGGGCCGCGCCGCGCGCGCCGCCATGGAGCCGGCCTGATGGAACGCAACGCCCACTACGCGGCCGTCGGGCTCGCGACCGTCACCATTCTGGTGCTGTTGGCCGTCTTCGTCGTCTGGCTGGCCCGATTCCAGTTCAACGAGGAGTACGACGTCTACGACGTGCTGTTCACGGATCCGGTGCGCGGCCTGTCGGTCGGCGGAGAGGTGCACTTCAATGGTATCCGGGTGGGCGAGGTCACCGACCTCACGCTCGATCGCGAGACGGGCAACCAGGTCATCGCCCGCATCCGTCTGGACGAAGGCATTCCCATCCGCACGGGCTCGCGCGCGCAGCTGGAGCCGCTCGGCATCACGGGCGTGAACTACATTCAACTCACGCCCGGCACCCCCGGTGAGCCCCTGCTGAAGGACCAGTTCCCGGACGGTGTCACGCCGGTGATTCAGAGCCAGCGCAGCCCGATAGCGGAGCTGCTGCAGGGCTCCGGCACGGTGCTGGCCCAGGCCGTGGACGCCCTGAACCGCATCAACCGGGTCCTGTCGGACGACAACATCCGCTCCTTCTCCACCACCCTGGCCAATGTGGAGTCCATTTCGACGGAGCTCGAAGCCCGCCGCGAGATCCTGCAGGAGCTGGAGCTGGCGGTCAGCAACGCCAACGCCGCCATCCTGGAATATCAGGCCCTGGCCGCCAGCACGCGCCAACTCGTCGAAGGGGACGGGGCGGCCGCCATCGCCCACATCGAGCGCGCGGCCTCCGAGGCCGAGCAGGCCGCCCGCGACGTCCGCAACATGACCGGCCAGCTTCAGGGGCCCGTGGGTGAATTCGCCGACACCGGACTGCCTCAGCTGTCCAACGCCATAGGTCAGCTGGAGGAGGCCACCGCCACGCTCAACGACCTGATCGAAGAGGTGAACCGCAGTCCGCGCGATTTCATCTCGCGGCCGCCGTCGCAGGAACTGGAGATCGAGCAATGATCCGCCGCGCCCTCGCCGTCACGCTGGTCGGCGTGCTCGCCTCGGCCTGCGCCCTGCTGAGCTCACCCGACCCCGTCCAGCTTTATCGCTTCGGGGCGATGGACCCCCCCGCTACGGCGGCGGCTGAGGACCGGGTCGCCGTCGTGCTCGCCCCGATCGAGTTCCCGGCCGGGGCAGAGGATGACCGCATCCTCACCACCTCGGGCGGCCAGGTGGCCTATCTGGCGGGCGCGCGCTGGATCAGTCCCGCCGACGATCTGTACGCCGCATCGCTCGAGGCGGCCTTCCTGAACCAGGCGCGCCGCGTGCGACTGGCCGACCGGCGCGAGCTGCCGAGCGCGGACGTCACGCTCGACCTCGATATCCTCAGCTTCGAGGCGCGGTATC
>NZ_JANJTL010000139.1 GCF_024711105.1 Brevundimonas sp.
GTCCCCGACCGCCGTGGCGAGCTGGAGGTAGTCGACCACGATGAGGTCGAGGCCCTGCTGGGCGCGCTTCAGGCGGCGCGCGCGGGCCGCCAGCTTGCCGATCGGCAGGCCGCCGGTGGCGTCGATGAACAGTGGGGCTTCGCCGATCTCGATGGCGGCGTCCCGGACGCGGCCGAACTCCGACGCGTCGATCTCACCCTTGCGGAGCCGGTCGGACGAGACGCCCGACGCGTCGGCGAGGATACGCAGGGCCAGCTGCTCGGCGCTCATTTCGAGCGAGAAGAAGGCGACAACCCCGCCGGAGACGGTCTTGCGCCCCTCCGGCGTCGGCTCCCAGCGATAGTTGCGTGCGACGTTGAAGGCGATGTTGGTGGCCAGGGCGGTCTTGCCCATCGAGGGGCGCCCGGCGAGCACCAGTAGGTCCGATGGATAGAGACCGCCCAGCTTCTGGTCGAGGTCCACAAGGCCCGTGGCCAGGCCCGCCAGGCCGCCGTCGCGCTGGAAGGCCTCGGCGGTCATGTCGACCGCGCCCGCAAGCGCGTGAGAGAAGGCGACGAAGCCGGTCGAGGACGCCCCGGTCTCGGCCAGGGTGTAGAGTGACTGTTCGGCGAGCTCGATCTGGTCCTTGGCGTCCCGCTCGGGGTTGGGCGCCTCCTTCATGATCTCGCCGCCGATGCGGATCAGGTCGCGGCGCAGCGCCAGGTCATAGACGAGCCGGCCGTAGTCGGGCGCATGCGCCGCGGGCGGAGCGCGGTCGACGAGATCGGCGAGATAGCGGACGCCACCGAGTTCCTCGAAGGCCGGATCACGCTTGAACCGCTCCATCAGGATGGTCGGCTCGGCCAACAGGCCCTGGCGGATGTGGTCCTCGATGGCGTCGAACAGCCGCTGGTGGAACGGTTCGTAGAAGTGGTGCCCGCGCAGCTTGTCGTTCAGCCGCTCGGACACGGCGTTGTCGAACATCATCGCGCCCAGCACGGCCTGTTCCGCCTCCAGGTTGTGGGGCAGGGCTGCGCCGACAGGCTCGGGCGCGGGATAGGTCAGGGTCGCAAGCGCGGCGTTCATGGCGTTAACGGTTTACCCATCGCACGCCCCTGCGGCAGGGGCGGTCGTGCCGATGAACGGGGACAGTTTCAGGCGGCCTGTGGATGCGTCGAAAATCCGCAAGCGGAGCAGTCGCGGGCCTGCCTTAGACGTCCAGATCCTCGGCGGCGAAGGCCGCGTGTTCCTGAATGAAACGGAAGCGGAGTTCCGGCTTGCGGCCCATCAGGGTCTCGACGCGGTCGTCAATCTGGGCCTCGTGGCCGGGCTCGACCACGACCCGGGCCAGCGTGCGCCGCTTCGGGTCCATGGTGGTTTCCTTGAGCTGGGACGGGTTCATCTCGCCCAGGCCCTTGAAGCGGCCGATCTCGGGCTTCTTGCCCTTGAAGACCGTGGCCATCAGCTCGTCCTTGTGGGCGTCGTCGCGGGCGTAGACGGTCTTGCCGCCGTGGCTGAGGCGATAGAGCGGCGGCATGGCCAGGAACAGCCGGCCCGAGCGGATCAGCTCCGGCATCGACCGATAGAAGAAGGTGATGAGCAGGCTCGCGATGTGGGCCCCGTCCACGTCGGCGTCGGTCATGATGACGATACGCTCGTAGCGCAGGTCCTCGAGCCGGAAGCGCGAGCCGGTCTGCACGCCGAGCGCGAGAAGCAGGTCCGAAAGCTCCTGGTTCTGGCGCGCCTTGTCGCCGGACGCCGAGGCGACGTTCAGGATCTTGCCGCGCAGGGGCAGGATGGCCTGGGAGGCGCGGTCGCGCGCCTGCTTGGCCGAGCCGCCCGCCGAGTCCCCCTCGACGATGAAGAGCTCGGCGCCCTGCGCCGCCGTCTGGGAGCAGTCGGCCAGCTTGCCGGGCAGGCGCAGCTTGCGGGTCGCTGAGGCGCGGGCGACCTCCTTGTCCTTGCGGCGCTTGAGGCGTTCCTCGGCGCGCTCCAGCACGAAGCCCAGCAAGGCGTTGGCCCGCTGAGGGCTTTCGGTCAGCCAGTGGTCGAAGGGGTCGCGCAGCGCCGCCTCGACCAGCTTCTGGGCGTCGGACGAGGACAGCCGATCCTTGGTCTGGCCCTGGAATTCGGGGTTCTTGATGAAGACCGACACTAGGGCCCCGGCCTGGGCGATCACGTCCTCTGCCGTCAGGATGCCGGCGCGCTTCTCGCCGGTGAGCTCCGCATAGGCCTTGAGACCCTTGACCAGGGCGGCGCGGAAGCCGGCCTCATGCGTGCCGCCGTCGGGTGTCGGCACGGTGTTGCAGTAGGACTGAACGAAGCTGTCGTGGTCGCCGAAGCCGGCCGGGCTCCAGGTCACGGCCCACTCGACCGCCCCGGCGTCGCCCTTGCGCTCGACGCGCCCGAAGAAGGCCGGCGTGACCGTCTCCTGCTCGCCGATACGCTCGGCGAGATAGTCGGCCAGGCCGTTCGGGAAGTGGAAGGTGGCGCGCTCGGGGATCTGCTCGCTGGCCAGTTCGGCGGCGAGCTTCCACTCGATGGTCACGCCGCGGAACAGATAGGCCTTGGAGCGGGCCATGCGATACAGCCGCGCCGGCTTGAAGGCCGCTCCCGCGCCGAAGATCTCGTCGTCCGGCTTGAAGCGGATGCGCGTGCCCTTCTTGCGCGAGGGGCCGACCCGTTCCGTGCCGGTCAGCGGCTTGCCGCGCGAGAAGAGCTGCCGGTGTTCAAAGCCATCGCGCCAGACCGTCGCCTCCAGCCGCTCGGCCAGGGCGTTGACGACGCTGACGCCCACGCCGTGCAGGCCGCCGGACGTCTCATAGGCCTTTCCCGAGAATTTCCCGCCCGAGTGGAGCACGGTCATCACCACCTCGAGCGCAGACTTGTCCGGGTGGCGCGGGTGCGGATCGACCGGAATGCCCCGGCCGTCGTCGGTGACGGCCAGGAAGCCCTCGGCGTCCAGTTCGACGGTGATCAGCTTGGCGTGGCGGGCGACCGCCTCGTCCATCGAGTTGTCGAGCACCTCGGCGAACAGGTGGTGCAGCGCACGCTCGTCGGTGCCGCCGATGTACATGCCCGGCCGCTTGCGGACCGGCTCGAGCCCTTCCAGCACCTCGATCGAGGCGGCCGAATAGCCGCCGCCCGTCGGGGTAGGCACGACCGGCTCCGGCGCGGGCGCGCGCTCGGGACGCGACAGCGCCTGGGGCGTCGTCGGCTCGGGCGCGGGCTCCGGCGAGGAGAGCGAACTGAACAGGTCGTCGATGGGCTCTGGCTTGGCCATTCGGGGAGTCTAGCGGATTCGGGCGGGCGGTCCCTATCGCGCCTTCGTCGCAGGCGAGCAAGGACAAGCCGGTCGTGCTAGAGCCCGGCCATGAGCGATGAACCGGAACGCCGCCGCATGGTGCGCCCGCCCTCGGGCGGGACCGAGGCCGGCCGCGGCATGGGCCAGAAGATCAAGACGGCCGACAAGAAGAGCCTGTCCAGCCAGCAGTGGATCAAGCGCCAGCTGGCCGACCCCTGGTCCGAACGCGCCCGCGCCGAGGGCTGGCGCTCGCGCGCCGCCTTCAAGCTGATCGAGATGGACGAGCGGCTCGGCCTCATCAAGAAGGGCGCGCGCGTGGTCGACCTGGGCGCGGCGCCCGGCGGCTGGGTGCAGGTGGCGCTGAAGCAGGGGGCCTCGGCCGTCGTCGGCGTGGACCTGCTGGCGATCAACCCGATCCCCGGCGCGGTGCTCATCCAGGCCGACTTCACCGACCCGGGCGTGGACGACCGGCTGATCGAGGCGCTGGGCGGGGCTCCCGATCTGGTGCTGTCGGACATGGCCCACAACACCGTCGGCCACCGCCAAACCGACCACCTGAAGATCATCGCCCTGATCGAGATCGCCGCCGACTTCGCTATCCGGACGCTGAAACCCGGCGGCGCCTTCGTGACCAAGAACTTCCAGGGCGGAGACGCCGGCGGCGTGCTGGAGCGGCTGCGCGCCGAGTTCACCGACGTCCGCTTCATCAAGCCGAAGGCGAGCCGCAAGGACTCGTCGGAGGTCTATGTCGTGGCGCTCGGCAAGCTGTGACCGAGGCGGCGGTCCGCTCCGCCTTCCATGAGCAGGCCCGCATCTGCGCCGGCCTGGGCTCGCCCTTCACCGCCACGGTCTGCGAGCTCGTGGCGGAGCGGCTGGGCCGGTCGACGGCCGTGGGCCGGCGCGTGCTCGACTGGCCCGGTGACCCGAGGCCCAACGCAGACGCCCTGCCGCTTAGGTTCGCCGGCGCCCTGCACGCCCGCGCGCGCCGGAGCCGTCCGGCGTCCGTGGCCGAGGCCTGGCCGCCCGCGCGCACGCCGGCGGATGAGGTCCTTTGGCGCGCGATCGAGACGGCGCTCAACGAGACCGGGGACTTCATCCTGGCCTGGCTCGACAGCCCGCCGCAGACCAACGAAGTCGGCCGGTCCGGTCCGCTGGCGGCGGGCCTGCTGGTCTTGGCCGATCGGTTCGGCCTGCCCTTCGACCTGTACGAGCTCGGCTGCAGCGCGGGGCTGAACCTCAATCTGGACCGCTACGCCCTCGACCTGGGCGGCGTGACCGCCGGCGACGCGACCTCCGCCGTACGGCTGACGCCTGACTGGCGCGGCCCGCCGCCGCCCCGCGCTGAGATCGTGGTGGCCTCGCGCCGGGGAGTCGACCTCAATCCCCTGGACGCCACTCGGCCGGAGACCGCCGAACGGCTGCTCGCCTATGTCTGGGCCGATCAGCGCGACCGGCTGGCCCGGCTGGAGGCGGCGCTGGAGATCGCGCGGGCGCACCCGCCGCCGGTCGAGGCCGCCGACGGCGCCGACTGGCTGGAGCGGCGGCTTTCGCCCGATCCGGCGCCGGGCGTCTGCCGCGTCGTCATGCACACCATCGCGCTTCAGTATTTCCCGTCAGCGGGCCGCTCACGTGTCGTCGCCCATCTGGCGCGGGCCGGGGAAAGGGCCACGCCCGAAGCTCCCTTGGCCTGGCTGTCCTACGAAGCCGCCGAGGCCCCCGACGCCGACGGCCGCCGCTGGGCGGAACTGAGCCTGACGGTCTGGCCGGGTGGAGAGCGGCGCGTGCTCGCGCGGGGACACCCGCACGGGTTCGCCCTGGAATGGGCGGGCTAGCCTTGGACCCCCGCGTCTGATAAACGCCGCGCCTTCGCGAGCTTCGGCCCGCGATCAAATCCGTGGGAGGGGCTGCCCGAACCACGGCCACATAGGCGGCTTTGACTAGCCGTCGCATACTGGAGACAGCCAATGGCCAAGAAGATCTTGGGCTATATCAAGCTGCAGGTGCCTGCCGGCTCCGCCACGCCTTCGCCGCCCATCGGGCCGGCGCTGGGCCAGCGCGGCGTCAACATCATGGGTTTCTGCAAGGAATTCAACGCGCGCACGGAAAAGGAAGCGAAGGGCACGCCCCTGCCGACGGTCATCACCGTCTATCAGGACAAGAGCTTCACCTTCGTCACCAAGACCCCGCCCGCGACCCACTACCTGAAGGAGGCCGCCAAGATTAAGTCGGGCGCCTCCAAGACGGGCCGCGAGACCGCTGGCAAGATCACCCGCGCCCAGCTGCGCGAGATCGCCGAGAAGAAGATGAAGGATCTCAACGCCAACGACATCGACGCCGCGGCGAAGATCATCGAAGGCTCCGCCCGCGCGATGGGCCTGAAGGTGGAGGGCTGATCGAGATGGCCAAGCAACCCAAGCGTATCCAGGCCTGGACCGGTGACCGCGAGAACCCGCTTCCGCTCGCCGAGGCCGTCAAGCTGGTCAAGGCCAACGCCAAGGCCAAGTTCGACGAGACCGTCGAGATCGCCGTGAACCTGGGCGTCGACCCGCGTCACGCCGACCAGCAGGTCCGCGGCGTGGTGAACCTGCCCTCGGGCACGGGCCGTGACGTTCGCGTCGCTGTCTTCGCCAAGGACGCCAAGGCTGAGGAGGCCCGCGCGGCCGGGGCCGAGCATGTGGGCGCCGAGGACCTGTTCGAGCAGATCAACGGCGGCTTCATGGACTTCGACCGTGTCATCGCCACGCCCGACATGATGGGCCTGGTGGGTCGTCTCGGTAAGGTGCTGGGCCCGCGCGGCCTGATGCCGAACCCGAAGGTCGGCACCGTGACCCCGAACGTCGGCCAGGCGGTCAAGGACGCCAAGGGCGGCGCCGTCGAGTTTCGCGTCGAGAAGGCGGGCATCGTCCACGCCGGCGTCGGCAAGGCGAGCTTCACCGAAGACGCCCTGACCGCCAACATCACGGCCATGATCGACGCCCTGAACAAGGCCAAGCCGTCGGGCGCCAAGGGCGCCTATGTGAAGCGCATCAGCCTGTCCTCAACGATGGGCCCGGGCTTCAAGATCGATCCGGCCTCCATCGGCGCCTGATCGGCGGAGACGTTGGACCAGAACGTGGCCCCGGAGAGCGATCTCCGGGGCCATTTTCGTTGCGGCCAGCGCCGGGGCATGCATCCTCTCGTCCACGAGGGAGAGGGATTCCATGCGGTTCATGCTTAGCGCCCTTGCGGGGCTGCTCATTCTTGCCGCGCCCGTCGCGGCCGCGGCGCAGGAGGCCGACGACCGGGCCCACCGCCTGGCGCTCGCGGAGCGTGCGATCGAGGCCATGCAGGGGGAACAACTCGCCGATCAGATGACCCAGATCATGCAGGCCTTCCCGGGACCGGAAACGGCGGGCATGTCCGGGGAGGAGCGCATCATCTTCGACGAGGTCATGGCAGACACCATGGACTGGATGATGTCGGCGATGCTGGAGCGCATGTCGTCGCTCTACGCCGATATTTACACGACCGAGGAGCTTCAGGCGCTCGTCGACTTCTACGAGAGCCCAGTCGGCCAATCGGTCATGCGCAAGTCGCTGGAGGCCACGCCGCAGATCATCGAGATGACCCGGGCCCTCATCCCGGAGACCATGCGGCGAACCATCAATGGGCTGTGTGACCGGTTCGAATGTTCGCCCGAGGAACGGCGGCAGGCGATCGCGGACGCCATGGCCTCGATGGGTCTGCGGGAGTCCTGACGCTTGTTCAGCCTCCACAATCTGCAGAGCCTGCTGGGGTTGGCGGTCATCATCGGCGTCTGCTGGCTGATGTCCGAGGACCGCACGCGTTTTCCCTGGCGGCTGACGCTCGGGGCGATGGCGGTCCAGGCGTTTCTGGTGTTGCTGGTCTTCGGTGTGCCGGGCTCGGAGGTGGTGCTTGGGGCGATCACAGGATCGGTCGACGCCCTGGCCACGGCAACGCGACGCGGGACGCAATTCATCTTCGGCTATCTCGGGGGCGGGGATCAGCCCTACGTCGTCGCCAACGACCGGGCCCTGTTCGTCTTCGCGTTCGAGGTGCTGCCCCTGATCCTGGTGATCTCGGCGCTGTCGGCGCTGCTGTGGCACTGGCGGATCCTGAAGTGGGTCACCCAAGGCTTCGGTCTGCTGTTCCAGCGGACTATGGGCTTGGGCGGCGCCTCGGCGCTGGCCGTCGCAGCCAACATCTTCCTGGGCATGATCGAAAGCCCGATCGTCATCCGGGCCTATCTCGACAGGCTGACCCGGTCCGAGCTGTTCCTGCTGATGGTGGTCGGGCTGGCGACCGTGGCGGGGTCCACCATGGTGGCCTATGCGGCCATCCTGTCGGGCGTGCTGCCCAATGCGGCCGGGCACGTGCTGGTGGCCTCGATCGTGTCGGCGCCCGCGGGCGTGGCGCTCGCGCGGATCATGCTGCCGGAAAAGGAGGGTGAGGGCGGGGCCCACGCCGACTACGGCTCGGCCCTGAAGTACGATTCCGCCATCGACGCCATCGTGAAGGGCACGGCCGACGGCCTGATGGTCGTGCTGAACATCTCGGCGGTTCTCATTGTTTTCGTGGCGCTCGTGGCGCTGGTCAACATCATGATCGGGGGCCTCTGGCTGTTCGATGCGCCGCTGACGCTGGAGCGGATGCTGGGCTGGCTGTTCATGCCGGTCGCCTGGCTGACGGGTGTGCCCTGGGAGGAGGCGGGCAAGGCCGGCTGGCTGCTCGGCGTCAAGCTGACCCTGACCGAGTTCGTGGCCTTCATCGAGCTGGGCAATGTGCCGGCCGGGGAAATGAGCGAGCGGACGCGGATGCTGATGACCTATGCGCTCTGCGGCTTCGCCAACATCGGCTCGGTGGGCATCACCGTGACCGGCCTGTCGGTGCTGATGCCGGATCGGCGCGAGGAGGTGCTGGGTCTGGTCTGGAGGGCCCTGTTCGCGGGCTTCCTGGCCACCCTGATGAGCGCCGCCGTCGTCGGGGCCTTGCCTGCCGCCGTCTTCTAGGACTACGTTTCGAAAAGAAACGGAGATCGGCCTGATGAAGCTCTACGACACGGTGATGGCGCCCAATCCGCGCCGGGTGCGCTGGATCATGGCGGAGAAGGGGATCACCGACATCGAGATCGTGCCCGTGAACCTGCTGGCGGGCGAGCACCGCACGCCGGAATACCGGGCCCGGGCCGGCCTGTCGCACCTGCCGTCGCTGGAGTTGGATGACGGCGCCTGCATCACCGAGTCCATCGCCATCGGCCGGTACCTGGAGAGTCTCTACCCCGAGCCCAACATGTTCGGCCGCGATCCCCTCGAGATGGCGGTCATCGAGATGTGGACCCGCCGGGCGGAGATGTATCTCGCCAATCCGCTGATGCTGTTCACCCGCTTCAGCCATCCTGCGCTGTCGGCGCTCGAGGCGCCGCAGCCGGCGGTGGCCGAGTACAACAAGGCGACGGCCGAGCGCTTCCTCAAGGTGCTCGACCGACAGCTGGAGGGCCGCGAGTTCGTCGCCGCCGACCGGATCACCGTCGCGGACGTGGTGGCCTACGTCGGCATCGATTTTGGGCGGCTTGTGAAGTACCGGCCCGATCCGGCCTTCCAGAACGTGGCGCGCTGGCGCGAGGCGCTGAAGGCGCGGCCGGCGGCGAAGGCGGGAATGGTCGCCGATTGAGGGCGCTGGAGCAGCATGAGCGCGGCCTGGCGGTGCGGCTCGCCGCGCTCGCCGGCTTCGTCGACAGCATCGGCTTTTTGCTGCTTGGGGGCCTGTTCGTCTCCTTCATGAGCGGCAACTCGACCCGGCTCGCGGCCAGCCTGTCCATCGGCGACGGGGCCTTGGCGCTGGGCGCGCTCGGGCTGCTGGCGGGCTTTGTTGGCGGGGCCTTCCTCGGCGCGATGGCCGCAGGCGGAAATCGGGGCGCGCCGGTGCGAGTCCTGATGCTGGAGACCGCACTGCTGCTGGCCGCGGCCGTCTCGGCGTCGCTCGGAGCGCCGGTGGGCCTCACGGCGGGGTTGATGGTCGTCGCCATGGGAGTGGAGAACGCCGTCTTCCTTCGCAACGGAGAGGTCGGAGTCGGCCTGACCTACATGACCGGCGCTCTGGTCAAGCTTGGTCACGCCCTGGCGGCAGCGGCGCGTGGCGGCGAGCGCTGGGCCTTCCTGCCCCACTTGTGGCTTTGGGCCGGCCTCACCTTCGGCGCGATCCTCGGGGCCCTGGCGTTCCAGCTGATGGGCGGAACGGCGCTCTACCTGGCTGCGGCGGGGGCAGGCGGGCTCACCCTGGCGATGGTTGAGGACGAAAGCCGCAAGCAGGCCGCCTAGCCGCGCCGGTCGAACTTCCGGATGACGCCTGAGAAGGTCATCAGGGTGCGCTCGCCGCAGGTGATCTGGCCGCGCACGAAGATCAGGCTCTTGCCGGCGCGGACGACTTCGCCCGTCGCCTCGACCAGATCACCGACGCGGGCGGCGTCCACGAAGGTGGAGTCCAGCTGGACCGTCACACCCGAAGAGCCTTCCATCTCCTGATAGGCGGTCTGGAACAGGGCGATGTCCGCAAAGGTCATCAGGCACCCGCCGTGCATCCGCTGGCCGGCGTTCATGTGCTTCTGCTCGGCGCGGAAGGCGCAGCGCATCCGCCCATCCGGATCGGGCCGGAAGTAGAAGGGGCCGACCACCTGATCGAAGGTGTCGTGCAGGTCGTACATCTGCCAGCCGGCGAACTCGCCTTCCGTGACCGTGCGCTTGGCAACCATGCGGGCTCCGCCTTCTTCTTGCTGCTGCAATGCAGCATATAGGGACGATGAGCGACCCCATCGAAGCGGCCATCTTCGAAAAATTGGCCAAGGCGGACCCCAAGGGCGTCGGCGGAAAGAGCATCGAGCCCGCCGAGGTGGCCAAGGACCTGCAGCCCGATCAGTGGCAGCGCATGCTGCCCAAGGTGAAGGCTACGGCGCTGGGCCTGATGCGCCAGGGCCGGCTGACCATCACCAAGAAGGGCAAGCCGATCGATCCTTCGAAGATGAAGGGCGTCATCCGCCTTCGCCTGCCGACGGACGAAGAAGCCGCCGCCGCCCGGGCCGCCCTGCCACCCAAGCCCGCCGAGGACGACGATCTCGACTGAGCTTGAGGCCGTCCTTGCGGACATTCGCGCCTGCCGCGCCTGCGCGGGCGACCTGCCGCACGCGCCCCGGCCGGTCGTACGCGTGTTCCCCGAAACGCGGCTGCTGATCTGCGGTCAGGCGCCGGGCCGGCGCGTGCACGAGAGCGGCCTGCCGTTCACCGATCCCTCCGGCGACCGGCTACGCCAGTGGATGGGCCTGGACTACGAGACCTTCTACGCCGACCGCCGGATCGGCGTGGCCGCACAGGCCTTCTGCTTTCCCGGGACCAATCCGAAGGGCGGCGACTTCCCGCCGCCGGCGCGCTGCGCCGAGCTGTGGCGGCCGCGCCTGCTGGCGACCCTGCCGCGCATGGACCTGACCCTGCTGGTCGGCGGCTACGCCCAGGCCTGGGCGTTGGGTCAGCGCGTGAAGGGGAACATGACCGAGACGGTCGCCGCGTGGAGGGACTATGGCCCGGAGATCCTCCCGCTGCCCCATCCGTCGTGGCGCAATACCGCCTGGCTGAAGCGCAATCCGTGGTTCGAGGACGAGGTCCTGCCTTACCTGCGCGCGCGGGTGCGGGCTATCCTGAAGCCATGAGGCGGATCGCCGGACTGTTGCTGATGCTCGCCACGCTCGGCGCCTGCGCGCCGGCGATGCAGTCGCCCCTGCCGGTTTCCCCCGATTTCACGGGACCGAGGCTGGAAGCCGATCATTTCGTCAGCCACGACGGCGCGCGCCTGCCGATGAGCGTCTGGCGGCCGAGCGGCCAGACCTGGGCCGTGATCGTCGCGGTCCACGGCATGAACGACAACCGCCGCACCTGGCATATGGCGGGACCATGGTGGGCCGAGCAGGGTGTAGTCACCTACGCCTACGATCAGCGCGGCTTCGGCGGTTCGCCCGGGCGCGGCGTCTGGGCGGGCGAGGCGCTGCTGACCGAGGACCTGCGCACGTTGGTGGCGCTGGTGCGGGCGCGCCATCCCGGCGCGACGGTCGCCGTGGTCGGCGAGAGCCTGGGATCGGCGGTGGCGATCGCCGCCTTCGCCTCTGATCGACCGCCCGATGCGGACCGGGTCGTGCTGCTGGCGCCCGCCGTCTGGGGATGGTCGGCCCAGCCGCTGCCGAATCGCGCGGCCCTCTGGGTGGCGGCGCGCCTGCTCGGCGAGACAGCCGTCGAGCCGCCGGAGTTCGCCGTTCGCGACATCTACGCCTCGGACAATTTTCTGGAGCTCTATCGGATGGGTCGTGATCCCGGCTTCCTGACCCGCACCCGGTTCGACGCCCTCTATGGCCTGGTCAACATGATGGAGGCGGGCAGCCGTGACCTGGCCCGGGTCCGTGCGCCGATGGCCTATCTCTACGGGGGGCGGGACCAGATCATCACGATGGAGCCGACCAAGCTCGCCCTGCAGAATCTGCCCGCGCACGCGCGGGAGGCCTTCTATCCGGAGGGTCACCACCTTCTGGTCCGCGACGACGAGGCCGAGGTTGTTATGGCCGATGTGCTGGCCTTCATCCGCGATCCGGCCGCGCCCTGGCCCTCGGGAGCCGGACCGATCCCGCGGGAGTGATCGACGTTAACTTGCCCGGCCGCGCTTGCCCTTCCGGAAGCGCGGGCGTATGGGGCGCCCCAACGAACCTTCCCCCTCAACAGATCAGCGGGTTCTGTATGACCCTCTTCGATTCGCCGTCCTTCCGGGGACACGAAGGCGTCCACGCGTTTTACGATGAAGCGACGGGCCTGAAGGCCATCATCGCGGTCCACTCCACCGCCCGCGGCCCGGCCGTCGGCGGGTGCCGCATGTGGAACTACGCCTCTTCAGAAGAGGCGCTGACCGACGTGCTGCGCCTGTCGCGCGGCATGTCCTACAAGAACGCGGTCGCGGACCTGGAGATGGGCGGCGGCAAGTCGGTCATCATCGGCGACGCCAAGGCCCAGAAGACGCCGGAACTGTTCCAGGCGTTCGGACGCGCGATCAACACCCTTGGCGGCTGCTACTACTCCGCCGAGGACGTGGGCGTTTCGGTCGCCGACATCGCCGAGGCCCGCAAGGCGACGGAGTACGTGCTCGGCCTGTCGGATGGTCCCTGGGGTTCGGGCGATCCGAGCCCGGTCACCGCCGAGGGCGTGTTCCGCTCCACGCTCGTGACCGCCAAGCGCCTGTGGAAGCAGGACGACCTGAACGGCCTGACCGTCGCGGTGCAGGGCGCCGCTGGCCACGTCGGCGCCTATCTGGCCGAGAAGCTGCACAAAGCCGGCGCCCGCCTGATCGTCACCGACATCAACGAGAAGACGCTGCGCGAGGTCGCGGAGCGGACCAATGCCGAGATCGTGGCGCCGGACGCCATCTACGACGTCGATGCCGAGATCTATGCGCCGTGCGCCCTGGGCGCGACGCTTAACCCCGACACCTTGCCGCGGCTGAAGGCCAAGGCCATCGTCGGGGCGGCCAACAACCAGCTGGCCACCTCCGAGATCGGCCAGCGCCTGCATGACACCGGCGTGCTCTATGCGCCGGATTACGTGGTCAACGGCGGCGGCATCATCAACGTCGCCTCCGAGCTGAAGGCGCGCCAGACCGGCGGGACCTATGACTGGAACTGGGTCGACGGCAAGCTGGTGCGCCTGATGCAGACGCTGGAGGAGGTCTTCGAGCGGTCCGCCGCCGAGAACCGCCCGACGTCGGAAGTGGCCGACTCGGTCGCCGAGGCGCGGATCAAGGCGGCCGGGGAGGCGCGCTGCGCCGCCTAACGCCGTTCCTTAAGTGTTCGATTAAGGGCGCGTTTACCACCCGGGCGGCACTTTCTGCCTAGTTGGAGTCGGTCCGCCGATTCCGTGTGAGGGCGGGGCGCGTGGGCGGCTTTTCGGCGGCGTTGCAAAGGTTCGGGGTCGGCCGGTTGGCGGCCCTCGCAGGCGTGGCGGCGGGCGTTGCGGCCGTGCTCGTGGCGGTGATGCTGCGGGTCGGCCAGCCGCCCAGCTCTCTGCTCTATTCCAATCTCGACCTGCGCGAGGCCTCCGAGGTCACCGCGGCGCTCGACCAGGCGGGCATCGCCTATGAGACGCGCGGCGACGGCTCGACCATCATGGTCAACCGCGACGAGGTCGGCACGGCGCGGCTGCTCTTGGCCGACCGAGGCCTCGTGACCTCCGGCAGCGTCGGCTACGAGCTGTTCGACACCCAGTCGGCGCTCGGCCAGACCGAGTTCCAGCAGAACCTCAATCGCAAGCGCGCCATCGAGGGCGAAATCGCGCGAACCATCATGTCGATGCGCGGGGTGAACTCCGCTCGCGTCCTGATCGCCCTGCCGGAGCGCCAGCTGTTTCAGCAGGAGGCGGCGCCGGTCACCGCCTCGGTGACCATCGACACCGGCGGCCGCGAACTGTCGGGCGAGGAAATCCGCGCCATCCAGCAGCTGGTAGCGACCGCCGTCACCGGCCTTCGCCCCGATCGCGTGACGATCGTCGACTCCAACAATCGGCTGCTCGCCGCCGGCGGGGAGGGCGAGGGATTCTCCGGCGCCCTGGCCTCTGAGCGGCGCGCCGAGATCGAGCAGCGGCTGCAACGGACCCTGACCGAACTGGTGGAGGGCGTGGTCGGACCCGGCGCGGCGCGTGTGCAGGTGTCCGCCGAAATCGACGAGAGCCGCCAGACGATCCAGCAGCAGCAGTACGATCCCGACGGCCAGGTCGTCCGCTCGTCCTCGACCTCGGAGTCGACTGCCGAGGATAATGAAGGCGGGCAGGGCGGCACGGCCTCGATCGAAGACCAACTGCCTGATGGCGGCGTGGCCGAGGCGGGCGTCAGCGGACCGTCCTCGCGCTCCGGAGACACGACCGAAACCACCAACTACGAAATCTCTTCGACGACGACGACCACGGTGCGCGAGCCGGGCGCCATCGAACGGCTCTCGGTGGCCGTGGCGGTGGATGGCGTGCTGACGCCGGCGTCCGGCGGCGAGGGCGAACCCGCCTATGCGCCACGCTCTGAAGAGGACATGGAGCGGATCCAGTCCCTGGTCCGCTCGGCCATGGGCTTCAATCAGGAGCGCGGCGACCAACTCGAGGTGGTCAACGTCCGTTTCGCCCGTCCCGCCATCGCGGACGGCGGAGCCGAGTCCGCCGGGTCGATGTTCGATTTCGATCGGAACGACATCATGCGGGCGGTCGAGTTGCTGGTGCTCCTCGTCGTCGGCGCGCTGATGATCTTCTTCGTCCTGCGGCCGCTGGTGAAGGCGGCCAGCGGCGGCGGGGCCGGGGGGCAGCTGGCGATCGCGGGCGTGGCGCCCCAGGCGTTGCCCGGCGCTCCGGCCGCAGGCGGACAGCAACTCCTGCAAGCCGCGAGCGGAGGCGCGCCGCAGCTCCTGCCGCCCAGCGAGATGGACCAGCGCCTCGACATCGCCCGTATCGAGGGACAGGTGAAGGCGAGTTCGGTCAAGAAGGTCTCCGACTTCGTCGAGAGCCATCCGGATGAGTCGGTCGCCATCCTGCGCAACTGGGTGCACGAAACCTGATGGCGCGCCTGGTCACCCGCAAGGCGAGCGTCGACGACGCCCGGCGACTGACCGGGCCGGAAAAGGCGGCCGTCATCCTGCTCGCCCTCGGTGAGGATCACACCCGGCTCTGGGAGAACCTCGACGAGGAGGAGATCAAGGAGATCTCCCAGGCCATGGCCACGCTGGGCACGGTCCAGGCCAATGTGGTCGAGGACCTGATGATCGAGTTCGTGTCGGGCGTCGGCGGCGCCGGCTCGATCATGGGCAGCTTCGAACAGACCCAGCGCCTGCTCGCCTCCTTCATGCCGGCCGAGAAGGTCGAAGGCCTGATGGAGGAAATCCGCGGTCCGGCCGGCCGGACCATGTGGGACAAGCTGGGCAATGTGAACGAGGTGGTGCTCGCCAACTACCTCAAGAACGAATACCCGCAGACGGTCGCGGTGGTCCTGTCCAAGATCAAGGCCGAGCACGCCTCGCGCGTCCTGACGGCGCTGCCGGAAGACTTCGCGCTCGAGTGCGTCCAGCGGATGCTCCGCATGGAGCCGGTCCAGCGCGAGATCCTCGACAAGATCGAGCAGACGCTGCGGACCGAGTTCATGTCGAACCTGGCCCGCACCTCCAAGCGCGACAGCCACGAGATGATGGCGGAGATCTTCAACAACTTCGACCGCCAGACCGAAAGCCGCTTCGTCACGGCCCTGGAAGAGCGCAACCGCGAGTCCGCCGAACGCATCCGCGCCCTGATGTTCGTCTTCGAGGATCTTTCCAAGCTGGACCCCGGCGGCATCCAGACCCTGCTGCGCGCGGTCGAGAAGGACCAGCTGGCGCTCGCCATGAAGGGCGCGTCCGACAGCCTGCGCGAGCTGTTCTTCTCGAACATGTCGGAACGCGCCGCCAAGATCATGCGCGAGGACATGGAGTCGATGGGGCCCGTCCGCCTCAAGGATGTCGACAACGCCCAGATGGCCATGGTGCAGGTCGCCAAGGACCTCGCCGCCAAGGGCGAGATCATGCTCGCCGGCCAGGGCGGCGATGACGAGCTGATCTACTGATGGCCCTCACCGCACCCCAGAAGTTCGGCTTCGACACCTGCTTCGACGAAGCGGGCCGGGTGGTCGCGTCCGCGGCCCCGCGGCCGCGCCGGACCTATCTCGCCGCCGAGGTCGAGGCCTTGCAGGCCGAGGCCTTCGCCGAGGGCCAGGCCGCCCAGCGGATGAGCGACGAGGGCCGCCGCGCCCAGGCGCTGGCCGACATCGCCGACGCCTGCCGCCAGGCGCTGCCGCTGCTGAACCACGTGATCGAGGCCCACCGGACCCAGGCCGCCGAGCTGGCGCTGGCCACGGGCGAGGCCGTGGCCTCCGTCGCCCTGGCCCGCCTGCCGCGCGCGCCGCTGAACGCCGCTCTGGAGGCCCTGTCGGCCGAGATCGACGGCGCCGCCCGGCTGGTGGTGCGCGCCTCGGGCGCCGACGGAGACCTCGCCGCCATGCTGGAAAAGGCCGCCAACGACGCCGGGCTACCGGGCCGCGTGCTGCTGCGCGAGGAGCCGGGCCTGGGCCCTGCCGCCTTCGTCATCGAGTGGCCGGACGGCCGCGCCGAATACGATCCCGACGCCGCCGCCCAGCGCGTGCGCGACGCCCTGCAGGCCGCGCTCGCGGCCGAGGCCGACCATCCCTCAGGAGACTTCTAATGGCCGACACCGATCTCCCGCTGGAGGAGTTTCCGGAAAGCACGGCGGTCGCGACCGTCGAGGGCGGCGAGCCCAAGCTGGCCACCGACCTGGCGCCCGTGTTCGACGTGCCGGTCGGCATCTCGGCGGTGCTCGGCAAGGCGTCGCTGAGCGTCGCCCAGCTGCTGAAGCTCGGCCAGGGCAGCGTGCTGGAGCTGGACCGCAAGGTCGGCGAGGCCATCGACATCTATGTGAACAACCGCCTGGTCGCCCGGGGCGAGGTCGTCGTCGTCGACGAACGCCTGGGCGTGACCATGACCGAAATCATCAAGACCGAAGACACCGCGGCCTGAACGGCCCCGAGCGTAAGCCTTAGGAGACTGGAACATGCGGCTACTGGTGGTCGGAAGACTGAGCGGACAGCTCGCCGCCGCCGTGAAGATGGCGATGGCGCAGGGCGCCCGCGTCAGCCACGTCGAGCGCACGGACCAGGCGACGGACACGCTCCGCCGAGGGCAGGGGGCCGACCTCCTGATGGTCGACTACGACCTCGACATCGCGGGGCTGATTGCCGCCAACGAGGCCGAGCGGATCCACGTGCCGGTGGTGGCCTGCGGGGTCGGTGCGGATCCGGAAAAGGCGTCCGCCGCCATCAAGGCCGGGGCCAAGGAATTCATCCCACTGCCGCCCGAGGCGGACCTGATCGCGGCGATCCTTTCGGCGGTGGCCGAGGACGAGCGGCCCATGGTCACCCGCGACCCGGCCATGGAGGCGGTCATCCGCCTGGCCGACCAAGTCGCCCGCTCGGACGCCTCCGTGCTGATCACCGGCGAAAGCGGCGTCGGCAAGGAGGTGATGGCGCGCTACCTTCACCAGAACTCGCGACGGGCCGAACGTCCCTTCATCAGCGTCAACTGTGCGGCCATCCCGGACAATCTTCTCGAAAGCGAGCTGTTCGGGCACGAGAAGGGCGCCTTCACCGGCGCCGTGGCCCGCCGGATCGGCAAGTTCGAGGAGGCCGACGGCGGCACCCTGCTGCTGGACGAAATCTCGGAGATGGACGCCCGGCTGCAGGCCAAGCTGCTGCGCGCCATTCAGGAGCGCGTCATCGACCGCGTCGGCGGTTCCAAGCCGGTCAAGGTCGACATCCGGATCATCGCAACCTCCAACCGCGACCTCGGCCGCGCCGTGCGCGAGGGGACCTTCCGCGAAGACCTGCTCTATCGCCTGAACGTCGTGAACCTGCGCCTGCCCGCGCTGCGCGAGCGGCCCGCCGACATCGCGGCCCTGGCCGAGCACTTCGTCAAGAAGTACGCGGCCGCCAACGGCATGCCGCACCGCCCCCTGTCCCAGACCGCCCAGGCGCGGATGCGGGCCCACGCCTGGCCCGGCAATGTGCGCGAGCTGGAAAACGCCATGCACCGCGCGGTGCTGCTGGCCAACGGCCCCGAGATCGACGAGCACGCCATCAGCCTGCCGGACGGCAAGCCGCTCGCCTCCTTGGACCAAGGCCCGGCCGGCCGCGCCGCCCAGGCCGCGGACGCCGTGTCGCGCGCCTTCGTCGGCCAGACCGTGGCTCAGATGGAGCAGGCGCTGATCATCGACACGCTGAACCACTGTCTCGGCAACCGGACGCATGCCGCCAACATCCTCGGCATTTCCATCCGCACGCTGCGCAACAAGCTGAACGAGTACACCGCCGCCGGCGTCTCCGTGCCGGCGCCGCAAAGCGGCCTGAGCGCGGCCTGATCGTGATCGCTGCTCGTGGCATAGGGGTTATAATCGCGAGGTCGTCCGGCCTTGTCTGACGCACTGGCAAATTTCAACGCTCAGCGGCCGACTGGCCGCGAGGTCTGGGGTTGGCTCTATCGCGGCGAAGTGGCGATGGCGCTGGGCGTCCTGCTCATCGTCGTCCTGCTGATCGTCCCGATCCCGACGATGGTGCTGGACCTGCTCCTCGCCATTTCGATCATGTCGTCGGTGCTGATCCTGATGACGGCGCTGCTGATCAAGAAGCCGCTCGACTTCGCGGTCTTCCCGACGGTGCTGCTGGTCGCGACCCTGTTCCGGCTGGGCCTGAACCTGGCCTCGACGCGCCTGGTGCTGTCCCACGGTCACGAAGGCACCGCCAGCGCGGGTCAGATCATTGAGGCCTTCGGCAATCTGATGATGAGCGGCAGCTTCGTCATCGGGCTGATCGTCTTCGCGATCCTCTTGGTGGTGAACTTCGTCGTGATCACCAAGGGCTCGACCCGGATCGCCGAGGTCAGCGCGCGCTTCACGCTCGACTCCATGCCCGGCAAGCAGATGGCCATCGACGCCGACCTGTCGGCCGGCCTGATCGACGAGAACGAAGCCAAGCGCCGCCGCAAGGAGCTGGAGCAGGAATCGACCTTCTTCGGCGCCATGGACGGCGCCTCGAAGTTCGTGCGCGGCGATGCGGTCGCCGGCCTGATCATCACCGCCATCAACGCCATCGGCGGCATCCTGATCGGCATGCTCCAGCACGGCATGGAGGCGGGCGACGCCGCGAACTCCTACGTCGTCCTGACCATCGGCGACGGCCTCGTCACCCAGGTGCCGGCCCTGATCGTGTCGATCGCCGCGGGATTCCTGGTGTCCAAGGCGGGGGTCGAGGGCTCGGCCGACAAGGCGATGGTCACCCAGCTGGCCACCAACCCCGTCAGCCTGGGCATGGTGTCGGCTGCGGCCGGCGTGATCGGCCTGATCCCGGGCATGCCGCTGCTGCCCTTCGCCGCCATTGCGGCGGGCGCGGGGGTGCTGGCCTGGCGTCAGGGACGCAAGCGGCTCGAGCCCGAACCCGTGATCGAGACCAGCGCGCCCTCGGAACCGGCCGAGGAGCCAATCTCCAATGCCTTGGCTATCGACGACGTGAAGATCGAGCTTGGCTACGCTCTGCTCAGTCTGATCAACGACCTCGAGGGCCGCCGCTTGACCGACCAGATCAAGGCGCTGAGGCGCACGCTTGCGGCCGAGTTCGGCTTTGTGATGCCACCCGTGCGCATCCTCGACAACATGCGGCTGGCGACCCAGGGCTACGCCATCCGCATCAAGGAGATGGAGGCCGGGTCGGGCGAGGTGCGCCTCGGCCAGCTGATGGCCATGGACCCGAACGGCCGTCAGGTCGACCTGCCGGGCGAGCATGTTCGTGAACCCGCTTTCGGATTGCCCGCCACCTGGGTCGACGAGGGGCTGCGCGAAGAGGCGACGTTCAGGGGCTACACCCTCGTCGATCCCTCGACGGTGCTGACGACGCACCTCACCGAGATCCTCAAGGACAACATGCCGGACCTGCTGTCCTATGCGGAGGTGCAGAAGCTGCTGAAGGAGCTTCCGACCGAGCAGAAGAAGCTGGTCGAGGACCTTGTGCCGTCGGTGGTGACCACCACCACCATTCAGCGCGTCCTGCAGGCCCTGCTGCGCGAGCGTGTGTCGATCCGCGACCTGCCGACGATCCTCGAAGGCCTGGCCGAGGCCGCGCCGCATACGGCAAGCGTGACCAATCTGGTCGAGCACGTGCGCTCGCGGCTGTCCAAACAGCTGTGCTGGCAGAACCAATCCCCCGACGGTCAGCTCCCGATCATCACCATGTCCCCGGAATGGGAGGCCGCCTTCGCCGACGCCATGGTCGGCAACGGCGAGGAACGCCAGCTGGCCATGGCGCCGTCACGCCTGCAGGATTTCATCCGCGCCGTGCGCGACACCTTCGAGCGGGCAGCGCAGATGGGGGAGGCGGCGGTGCTGCTGACCAGCCCGGGCATCCGTCCCTATGTCCGGTCGATCATCGAGCGCTTCCGCGGTCAGACCGTGGTGATGAGCCAGAACGAGGTGCATCCGCGGGCGCGGCTCAAGACGGTCGGGGTGGTCTAGGGCGCAGGGACGCGCTAGCGACGCGGCATGTCGCTTCGCGTCCTTCTGACCAGAGCCGAGCAGCGCGGTTTCGGCCCTCGCGTGCTGGCCCTGCTCGCTGTCGGCTTTCTGCTGCTGATCGCGATCAATGGCGTGTCGATCTGGTCGTCGAGCCTGCTCGACAGCCAGCTTCAACGGGTCGAGCACACCCGCAATGTACGCGCGACGATCGGCGCGATGGAGACCAGCCTTGCACGTAATGAGGCCGAGCACCGCGCCTTCCTGCTAACCGGCGAGGACGGCCATGCCCGGGCGGCCGAGGACGCGGGGGCCCGGGCTGGTGAGTCATTCATCCAGCTGAGAGAGCTGGTCGCGGAGGATCCCGACCAGGTCCGCCGCCTGGATGCCATCAGTCCCCTACTGGCCGAGCAACTGGCCCTGAGCGAGCAGATCGTGCGCAACGCACGCTCGGGTCAGGCCTACGCCGCCCTCATGGTGGTGCGGTCCGGCCGCGGCGCCGATCTGGCGGCGCGCATCGGCCACCGCCTCCAGGAGGTCGACGCTTTCGAACTCGACCAGCTCCGCGATCAGGCCGGTACGGTGGAGAACGCTTCGAGAGCGAGCCTCTATTTCGCGACGTTCGGGACAGGGCTGGTGGTTCTGATCGGGGGCGCCAGCGTGTGGCTGATATGGCGGTATCTGGCCGCGCTCCATCAGGCGCAGGATCGCCTGGCGCGCGCCAACGAGGAACTGGAGGCCCGTGTGGAGGCGCGGACCGCCGATCTCAGCCAGGCGCGCGACCGGGCCGAGGCCATGCTGCGCGAAGTGAACCACCGCGTCGGAAACAGCCTGCAGCTGGTCTCCAGCTTTATCTCGCTGCAAAGCCGCCGCCTCGACGATCCAGAGGCCAAGGAAGCCCTGCGCGCCACACAGGCGCGGATCGAGGCCGTGTCGCAGGTGCACCGCCGTCTCTATACCTCGGCTGAGGTCGGGGAGGTGGCGCTCGACGATTATCTGACCGCGCTTGCGGAAGAGCTGCGCCAGTCCCTGTGCGCCGAGCCGGGCGCGCCGACGATCGAGGTGGAGGCCCAGCCCGTCGTGACGAACACGGACAAGGCCGTCGCGGTCGGCGTGCTGGTGGCCGAACTGGTCACCAACGCGGTGAAGTACGCCTATCCGAAGGGTCAGGGCGGCGAGATTCGCGTACGGCTGGACGAGATCGCGAATGAGGCGCGGCTGGTAGTCGAGGACGATGGCGTGGGCCTCAGCGGCGGGCCGCCCAAGGGCACTGGGCTGGGCGGAGCCATCGTGGCGGCCATGGCCAAGGACCTGAAGACCAAGATCGAGTACCAGTCCGGCGAGCCCGGCGTGCGGGCGCTCGTGAGATTCGCCGCCTGATGCGTCCGCCCGTCGTCATCCTCGACAAGCCGCAGTTGGCCGAGAACATCGGCGCGGTCGCGCGCGTCATGGCCAACTTCGGCCTGGAAGAACTGAGGCTGGTCAGTCCGCGCGACGGCTGGCCGCAGGACCGGGCCTGGGCGGCGGCGTCAGGCGCGGACTGGGTGCTCGACGGAGTGAAGGTCTTCGCCAGCGTGCCGGAGGCCATTGCCGATTTGCAGGTCGTTTGGGCCACCACCGGCCGTCCGCGCGATCTGCGCATGGAGGTCCGCACCCCGCGCGAGGCCATGCAGGGTCTGCACGCGGAGGTCCGCGCAGGCCAGGTTGTCGGCCTGCTGTTCGGCGGAGAGCGCACGGGGCTTGAGACCGACGAACTGGTGCTCTGCCAGGGGATCATCACCATTCCGGTCGACGAGCGGCACAAGTCGCTGAACCTGGCCCAGGCAGTGGCGCTGGCCGCCTACGAATGGCGGCTGGGCGTCGACGCGGCCGCGCCGGCCATCCTGGGAGAGGCCGAAGCGCCCGCGCCGCAGGGCGAGCTCGAGGGCATGTTCGGCCACCTGGAGGCAGAGCTGGAGGACGGCGGCTTTTTCCACCCGCCGGAGAAGAAGCCGACCATGGTCCGGGCCATCCGGGCCCTGTTCGGGCGTGCGCGCCTGTCGGCCCAGGAGGTCAGGATGATGCGCGGCATGATCGTGGCGCTGTCGAAGGGGCGGGGTCGGGTGCTGGCCAAACGCGCGCAGGCCTCTCAGGATTGACTTTGCGGCCTGCGGCCGTCATAAGCCGCGCCTTCACGCCCGGACCCGCAAGTCCGGGCGCGTTCTATTACGGACGATGCGTGGACCGCCGTTGAGATCGCATTCCCGATCGTGGGGATGCCGGGCCGCATCAAGAAGAGAGTGACGTCATGTCCAAGCGCCACAGCGCCAAGTACAAACTCGACCGGGCCATGGGTGAAAACCTGTGGGGCCGCTCGAAGTCCCCGGTCAACAAGCGGTCCTACGGCCCCGGCCAGCACGGCCAGCGCCGCAAGTCCAAGGTCTCTGACTTCGGCCTGCAGCTGAAGGCCAAGCAGAAGCTGAAGGGCTACTACGGCAACCTGACCGAGAAGCAGTTCCGCAAGACCTACGACGAGGCCGCCCGCCGCAAGGGCAACACCTCCGAGTTGCTAATCGGCCTGCTCGAGCAGCGCCTGGACGCCGTCGTCTACCGCGCCAAGTTCGTCCCGACCCCCTGGGCCGCCCGCCAGTTCGTCAACCACGGCCACGTGACCGTCAACGGCAAGAAGGTGAACATCGCCTCCTACCGCGTGAAGATCGGCGATGTCGTTGAGGTCAAGGAAAAGTCCCGCAACATGGCCCTGGTGCTCGAAGCCCAGCAGTCGTCGGAGCGTGACGTTCCCGACTATCTGGAAATCGGCGACCGCGGCTTCTCGGTCCGCTTCGTCCGCGTGCCGGAACTGGCCGAAGTGCCGTACCCGGTGAAGATGGAGCCGAACCTGGTCGTCGAATACTACGCCTCCTAAGCGTAGCGACCCGGCTGAAAGACGAAGGCCTCGGAGCGATCCGGGGCCTTTTCGTTTGCGCCTTTCGGATCGTTCACGTGCGGTTCAACCAGCTTGGCCGTAAGCTGCGGTCACGCTTGCAAGCCAAGGGGACCCAAATGCTGCGTATCGCTCTCGCCATCCTTGTCGCCGCGCCGTTGCTGGCCGGCTGTATCGTCATCGCCGCGGACGACCATCCGCATCCTCACGACCGACAGCACGGCTCGGAGCACCACGAGGACTGATCAGGGGGCCCCGGAGGGGGCCTTCGCAGTTCAGCCCGCCAGCGGGGTCAGCATGTTTGGCGGGATCCGGGCCGGCCGCATGGTGCGGGCGTCCACGAGCACCCATTCCGAGACGCCCTGGGCGCATAGCTGGCCGGCCTCGTTCTCGATCCGGACATAGCGATTGAAGCGGGCGCCCTGGGGATCGCCGACCCAGGTGCGGGCGACGGGCGCTGAACCCGGAGGCAGGGCGCGGAAGTAATCGACCTCGTGGCGCGAAGCGACCCACGACCAGAGGGCGCGGGTGTCGGCGTCGAAGCGGGCGGTCCAGTGCGCCGTGCCCACGTCCTGCAGCCAGCGGACATAGACCACGTTGTTGACGTGACCGTTCTCGTCGATGTCGGCGTCCGTGACCTGCAGGGGGACGACGAAGACCTCGCGGTCGTCTCGCGGCTGGAGCTCGCGCCTCACGCCGGCAGCACGCCCTTTTCGCCGAGCAGCGTCTGAAGCTCCCCGGACTGGAACATCTCCTTGACGATGTCGCTGCCGCCCACGAACTCCTGCTTCACATATAGCTGCGGGATGGTCGGCCAGTCGCTGTAGGTCTTGATGCCCTCGCGCAGGCCCTCGTCCTGGAGCACGTCGACGCCGACGAACTCGACGCCGAGGTGATCCAGCACCTGGACCACGAGCGAGGAGAAGCCGCAGCGCGGCATGTCGGGCGAGCCCTTCATGAAGAGGACGACGGGATGGTCCGCCACGGTCTTGTCGATGAAGGCGCGGACGGGCTCTGGGGTGGCTTCGGCGGTCACGGGAGGGGCCTTTCGGATCAGGCCTTCAGCTAGGCGCCGCGACCCTCAGGGTCAAGCCGACTTGGCTTGGGCAGCCTGGTTCACCCGCGCCATTTCGATCTGGGCCGGCAGGCCGGGCGGCAAGTCGCGATCCGGTATGGCGGTGAGTTCCTCCAGCCGCTTGTCGTCGGCGGTGTCGATGAGCACCGTCGACAGGGTCGGCTCGGTCAGGGCGTAGGCGAGGCAGATCTCCTCGGCCGTCCAGTTCGGCGTCTGGTGCAGGAAGGCGAAGGTGCCGACGCCCTTGAAGATGGGATCCTTCTTCGGCCCGCCCAGGCCGAACAGACCGCGCTTGGGCTGGCCATGCGTCTCGGCCTTCTTCGGACTGGAGAGGGTCTTCGGGAAATAGTCGTAGCCGATGACGGCCATGTCGCGTTCGACGGCGGCGCGAATGCGGTTGCGCGTCGCCCAGGACGCCTCGACGTTGAAGGGCGTGACCAGAACGTCGAAGGCATTCGTCGAGACGTAGGCGTCCATCACGTCCTCGTCGCCGGCCACGCCGAGCATGCGGACGGAACCGGCAGAACGCAGGGCCTTGAGCGCGGAGAGGGTGGCCTGGGGCAGTTCATCGACGGCCGGCTCGTCCAGCAGCACCAGGTCGATGTGGCCGAGGCGCGAGGCGGCCAGCACCTGGTCGATCGATGCGGTTAGCGACTCCGGTGAAAAGTCGCGAACGCGGCGGCCGCGCTCGGTTCGCTGCCCGATGCGCACGGCGAGGAAGACCAGCCGGCGGTCGACCGCCGCCATGGCTGAGCCGGCCAGCTCGGCCAGGACAGGGTCCGCGCACTCCAGATGGAAGGTGTTCACCCCATGTTCCATGGCCGCAACGACCAGATCACGGGCTCCGGCGCGACCGCGGGCCAGGGTCGCGTCGCCGAGGTTGAGGGTGACGGCCGAGACGGCGTTTCCGGAGCGGCCAAACGGACGATAGCGCATCGGGATCAGGCTCTCAGGTCAGGGGACGGGTTTCGAGGGCGAGGGCGTGCAGTTCGCCCCCCATGCGGCCGCCGAGGGCGGCGTAGACGAGCTGGTGCTGGCGAACCCGCGGCAGGCCCTTGAAGGCGTCCGAGGCGATGCGCGCGCGGTAGTGGTCGCCGTCGCCGGCGAGATCCTGGATCTCGATCTCGGCGTCCGGAAAGGCCTCTCTCAGGCAGGCTTCCAGCGCCTCGACGGGCATGGGCATGAACGCGCTCCACGATTCGAGACGGCAGCTTGGGCCGTAAACCTTAAGGAGGGGCAACCAAACCGGGCGGCAGCTGCTCCCTCCATCGTCATCCCGGCCGGCGCGCGCCGCGCGCAGAGCCGGGACCTAAATGCCGCGTCGACATCGAGCTTAGGCCCCGGATCACGGCTGCGCCGTGTCCGGGGTGACGGATACGCCGGATCGCTCTCCGGCTTTCGCTCGGAGGGTGTGGGGAGGCGGGCGGAGCAGGGCCTTTGGCCCGGAACCGTGTGTGCGTCCGTGCTTTCGCCGTAGGACGCGGGTGTGTTTTCGGCCTTGAGCCATGCTCCGCCTCGGTCGGTTCACGCGAGCGGACTGTTATCTGGGCTCATCGCCGGGACCCTGGCGAGGACCCTACCTCGCCGGGCTTGGTCGGACCCGGTTCGCCCCCCTACAGCCAACTCGGCCCGCGACGGGCTGGAGGCACAGGCGCCTCCAGGGCTCCGGGCTTATCCCGGACAGTCACCGCCCGCGTGCCGGCCTCTACCGCGAGGGCCAGGAACGTCCTTGAAGCAAGGCGCACCAGCCCAGGGGTCTTGCAGCCGGCCGATAGCTAAGGCGGTTCAGACCCGCTCGACCGATCCCCGCCGCCGCTTCGGAGCCTGGATCCTGGCGCCTCCCCATGCGGCGGGGACGACAAGGAGTGTGCGCCTGTTTTCAGGGGCGGGGGTTTGGGGTGGGGATTTTCTCCAAAACACCCGCATCTCGCGTCATCCCGGCCGCAGGCCCGCAGGGCCGAAGAGCCGGGACCCAAGCGCACGCGGCCCAATCCAGCTTAGGCCCCGGATCGCTCGCTGCGCTCGCGTCCGGGGTGACGGGGGAGGGCGGAGGGGTGTCGAAGACACCCGCTTCGATGGGGGAGTTCAGGCAGCCTAAGGCGCTTCTTCCTCGCCGCCCTCGGACTCCTCAGCGGCGTATTCGTCTCCGGCGGCGTAGTCTTCTTCGGTCATGCCTTCCTCGGCGGCGCCTTCCTCGGCGGCGTCGGTAGCGGTGTCCTCAGCCGACGCGGCGTCTTCGCCGGTGCTGTAGGACACTTCACAAGCCGACAGGCCCAGCGAGGCGGCCGCGACGGCGGCGATGGAAATCAGGTGAATAGGACGCATGGAATCGAGCCTCCCCGCTCGGTTGAACGGCCAAGCTTGGCGCGTTTTCGGCGAGGAGTCGATAACGGTGTTAGGCCGATCAGGCCCGTTCCACGAAGCTGTCGATCACGCGCTTCTCGCCGGCCTTGTCGAAGCTGACGGTCAGCTTGTTGCCCTCGATGGAGCGGACCTGGCCGTAGCCGAACTTCTGGTGGAAGACGCGGTCGCCACGGGAATAGGCCGAAGCGCCGACGGAGGCGGCGACGAGGCGGCCTTCGCCTTCGATGACGGCGTTTCGCGCCATACGTTCGCGTGGGGTGGAGGCGGGTTGGCGGGCGGTGAAGGCCTGGCCGCGGCGCCAGCCGGGCGAGGCGTAGCCGCCGGAGAAGATGGGCGCGTCGTCGAAGCGGGAGCGCGCCTCGGCTAGGTGCGGCGAGCCGCCGAAATAGCCGGTCTCCGACGAGGTCTCGACGTGGTCGAGCGGCAGTTCGTCGACGAAGCGGCTCGGCAGCTGGGTGGTCCAACGACCATAGACCAATCGGTTGGCGGCGAAGAAGACGCGGGCCTCCTCGCGCGCCCGGGTGACGCCGACGTAGGCGAGGCGGCGTTCTTCCTCGAGGCCCTTTTCGCCCTTCTCGTCGATAGAGCGCTGGGACGGGAAGACGCCTTCCTCCCAGCCGGGCAGGAAGACGACCGGGAACTCCAGCCCCTTGGCGGCGTGCAGCGTCATGACCTGGACGGCGTCCTCGCCCGAGCCCCGGTCGAGGTCCATGACCAGGGAGACGTGCTCCAGATAGGCGGTCAGGGTGTCGAACTGGGCCATCGACTGGACCAGCTCCTTGAGGTTGTCGAGGCGGGTCTGACCGGTGGCGCGGTCGGCGCGCTGCATGTCGGTGTAGCCGCTCTCCTCCAGCACGACCTCGGCGAGCTGAGCGTGGGGCGTGGTGGGCAGCATGTCGCGCCAGCGGTCGACGTCGCGGATGAAGTTGGCCAGCGAGGTGCGGGCCCGCGCCGTCAGCTCGTCGGTCAGGATCAGCTCGCGCGCGGCGGTCATCGCCGGCACGCCGCCGAGGCGGGCGATCTGCAGGATGCGCTGGACCGAGGTGTCGCCCAGGCCACGTTTCGGAGTGTTGACGATGCGTTCGAAGGCCAGGTCGTCGGCGTCCGACTGGATCAGTCGCATGTAGGCGTGGGCGTCGCGGATCTCGGCGCGCTCGAAGAAGCGGGGGCCGCCCACGACGCTGTAGGGGATGGCCAGCATCACGAAGCGCTCTTCGAAGGAGCGCATCTGGAAGGCTGCGCGGACCAGGATGGCCATGTCCTTGTAGCGGCGGCCGTCGCGGCGCAGGCGCTCGATCTCGTCGGCGATCAGCCGGCTTTCGGCCTCGCCGTCCCAGACGCCGGTCACGCGGACCTTTTCGCCGCCCTGGGCCTCGGTCCACAGCGTCTTGCCCAGGCGGCCGCGGTTGGCGCTGATGAGGCCGGAGGCCGCGCCCAGGATATGCGAGGTCGAGCGGTAGTTGCGCTCCAGCCGGACGACCTTGGCGCCCGGGAAGTCGCGCTCGAAGCGCAGGATGTTGTCCACCTCGGCGCCGCGCCAGCCGTAGATCGACTGATCGTCGTCGCCGACCACGCAGATGTTGGCCGCGTGACCGTCGCGCGGGGCCGCCAGCAGGCGCAGCCAGAGGTACTGGGCGACGTTGGTGTCCTGGTACTCGTCGACCAGGATGTAGCGGAAGCGGCGGTGATATTCCTCAAGCACGTCAGCGTGTTTGGAGAAGATCGTGAGATTGTGCAGCAACAGGTCGCCGAAGTCGCAGGCGTTCAGGGTGCGCAGCCGGTCCTGATAGAGGCGGTACAGCGTCTGGGCCTTGCCGTTGGCGAAGTCCTCGGTGGCCGGCAGGCGCTCGGGCGTCCAGCCGCGGTTCTTCCAGTGGTCGACAAGGCCGGCCAGGGCGCGCGGCGACCAGCGCTTGGTGTCGACGTTCTCTGCCTCCAGCACCTGTTTCAGCAGGCGCTCCTGGTCGTCGGTGTCGAGGATGGTGAAGCTGGACTTCAGCCCTACCAGTTCGGCGTGGCGGCGCAGGATCTGGGCCGCGATGGAGTGGAAGGTGCCGAGCCAGCGCAGGCCCTCGGCCGAGGGGCCGATAAGGTGGGTGATCCGCTCGCGCATCTCGCGCGCGGCCTTGTTGGTGAAGGTGACGGCCAGGAGGTCCCAGGGCCGCGCCTTGCCCATGGCCAGGATGTGCGCGAGCCGGGTGGTGAGCACGCGGGTCTTGCCCGTGCCGGCGCCGGCGAGGACCAGCACCGGGCCCTCGACCGCCTCGACGGCGGCGCACTGCTCGGGATTCAGGCCGTCCAGATAGTCGGCCGCGCGCGGCCCGTCGGCGCGGGCGAGATCGGAGACCTTGAGGGCAGGCGGCTGGGACACGTAGGCCTTGTGCAAGCGGAGGCTGAATCAGGAGAACATAAGTAGCACACGCGCCCGGGCCAAGGCGTTAGCGCGCGCGGCCTGGGCGGAACCGCCAAGCCGAAGTCCCGTTCCGTCAAGCGAGACTGTGGAAGGCGGACACGATGGCGCGACGCGGAAGCGTGAGTAACTGGACGGTGGTTCTGGGCGCGGCCCTGCTGCTGGCGGTGGCCGCCATCGTCTGCGTTCTGGCCAACCGGACTGTCGAACGGACCGAGGACGCGGACCTGACCGTGCCGCCCGTCGAACTGCCGGAGCCACCCATTCCGCCGGGGCCGACGCCGACCCCCGATCCGCCGACCGTGCCCGTTCCCGGACCGACCTAACGCAGCCGATAGGTGATGGTCGTCACCACACGGATGCGCTTGTTGACCGAGGCGGTCTCATCGCCGTCGACGCTGGGGTCGCGGGGCAGGATTTCGAACGAGCCCTGAGTGGCCTGCTTGATGGGCCCCAAGCTGGTTCCGGAATCGCGGGCGAACTGCTCGGCGCCGGAGCGGGCGCTGGCCGTGGCCTCGGCGATCATCGAGGGGCGCACCTCGTTCAGGCCAGTGAAGAAGTAGGACGGTCCGCGGAAGTCCTGGAGCACCACGCCCTGACGGACCAGTTCGCCCAGCGCTCGGCTGGTGGCCTGGACGCGGGCGACGTCGCTGGTCCGGACGACCACGGTCTGGGCGAGGATGAAGCGGGCGGTGACGTTGTCCGGCCGGTATTCGCGGGCCAGGACGTCGGTGACCTCCAGCCGGCCGAGGTCGATGTCCTCGGCGCGGTAGCCCTGGGCCTGCAGGAAGGCGCGGACGGTCGCCGTGTCGCGGTCGATCTGGGCCTGGACCTCGGACAGCACGTCGCCCGATGCGGTGATCCGTAGAGGGAGAACAGCGATGTCGGCGAGCACGTCACGCTCGGCCAGGCCGCGCACCGTGACGGCCCGGTCGCCGACGCGGGCGTTGACCACGCCCTGTCCAATGAAGAAGCCGCCGATACCCAGTCCCAGCGCCAGCAGGACGCCCAGGACGATGGCCGAAAGAGTGAGCTTGTCATTCATGGCGACGCCTCCGCCTGGACGTTCACCATGAACCTTGGCCGTAGGGAGTCAATCGGGCTTCCACTCCAGCGCCGCCACGCGGCAGGCCGACGCGAGCGGTCGTTCGCCGCGGCCGGCGTCGAGGCCGGCGACGAGGGCGGCGAGGGACAGTCCGCGCGCGGCGGCCATGCGTTCGAGTACGGCCCAGAACTCAGGCTCCAGCGCCACCGAGGTGGCGTGGCCGGCCAGGGTGAGCGAGCGCTTGCGTAGTCCGTTCATTCTTGAAACTGACCCATGGTCGGCTAGTATGGCGCGGCTTTCGCCGGACGCCACGCCTGATGACGACGCTCGATCCCGCCGCCGACCACACCTACGTCAACGGCGGCCGCCCGCTGGAGCCGCTGCGCGCCTTGCGCGCCTTTCGGCGGCTGATCGCGGACAAGGAAGACACCACCCAGGTCTTCGAGATCATGGAGGCCCTGACCGGCTCCTCGGTGCCGTGGGGGCTGAATCGGCTGCTGAAGACACCAGGCGGCGCTCGGCTGGCCTATGAGCGGATCGAGCTGAACGAGCGGCTGAACGACGCGGCGTGGCTGGACCAGTTCGCCGAGGGCACGGTGGGCGCGGCCTATCGCGAGTTCATGCGCGGCGAGGGGCTGTCGGCCGAGGGCCTGGCCATGCAGAGCCGCGAGGTCCGCAAGGAGATCGAGGCCAAGAACCTCTACGCCTGGTACGCGCGCCGGATGCGCGACGTGCATGACATCTGGCACGTCCTGACCGGCTACGGGCGCGATGCGCTGGGCGAGGCGTGCGTGGTCAGCTTCTCGCACGCCCAGACCAGGAGCCTGGGCTTCGCCTTCATCGGCTTCGGCGCGGCCCAGGAAATCCGGCGCGAGGCGCGGTCGGTCCCGGCGCGGCGCGCGGTGCTCGAGGCGTGGCGCCATGGCAAGTCGGCGGAATGGCTGCCGGCGCAGGACTACGAGGCCCTGTTCGCCGAGCCGCTGGACCAGGCGCGCAAGCGGCTCAAGATCCGCCGGCCGGCCGTCTATCGGTCGGTGCCGGCCGAGGTGCGGGCCGGGCTGAAGCTGCGCGCCGCCTGAAGCATTCCGGCGCAAGATGTGAGGCGCGGGCGCCCGGCCTGCGTGATAGTCGGCGCTTCCTCCCGAGCTTCACCGGATTCGCCTGACGTGACCGCGCCCGTGATCCCCCCGCAGCGTCCGGTGGACGTGAAGGCGCTGTCGTCCGTCCTCATCTGCAGCGTCATCTGGGGCACGACCTGGTACGCGATCACGTTGCAGCTTCCGGCGGCCGACCCGGTGGCGTCGGTGACCTACCGGTTCGCGCTGGCCTCGCTGACGCTGTTCGTCTTCTGCCTGATGCGGGGCCACAAGATCGGCCTGACCCGGACCCAGCATCTGGCGGTGTTCGGCCAGGGGGTGCTGACCTTCTCGATCCAGTATTCCATGGTCTACGAGGCCGAGCGGCACGTGGCCTCGGCGGTGGTCGCGGTCATCTTCGCCGGCCTGGCCTTCGCCAATCTGGTCCTGTTCCGCCTACTGCTGGGGCAGAGAGCTTCGTGGCGCGCCTGGCTAGGCGCTGCGCTGGGCGTTCTGGGGGTGGCCGCGCTGTTCATCGCCGAGCTGAGGCGGACCGACGCCAGCCCCGAGGCCGTGTTCGGCCTGGTCATCGCACTCATCGCCATGGTCATCGCCGCGGCCGGCAACCTGGCCGCGTGGAAGGCGCAGAAGGAGGGCGCGCCGGTGCTGCCCGCCCTGGCCTGGGCCATGGGCTACGGCGCGGCGCTGGTGGCGATCTACGGCCTCGCGACGGGGATCGAATGGTCATTCGATCCGACGCTCAGCTACATCGGCTCCCTGCTCTATCTGTCACTGTTCGGCTCGGTGATCGCCTTCGCCCTCTACTTCGCCCTGGCGCGGGCGAAGGGATACGCGCTGGCGTCCTACATCTCGGCGCTCACTCCGCCGGTGGCGATGCTGGTCTCGGTCGTGTTCGAGGGAGCCCGCTTCGGCTGGGAAGCGGCGCTGGGCCTGCTGCTGGTGCTGGCGGGGCAGATCCTGCTGATCCGGGCGCCGAAGACGGCCTAGACTCCCCCGGGCGTTCGAGCCGTCCCACCCCCTAGTCGCCCCGGACACGGTGTCATCATCAGCGCATAGCCACTCCGCCAGGATTGGGGCATCATGTTTGGTGAGACCGCCCGGCAGGCAGCCGAGGCGGCGTCGGGGACAAATCATGACCGCCAACTTTGTCAAGCTCACCCATCTCGAGTCGATCGCCGGGACCAATCAGCCAGTGTTGGTGGCGCTCGACCGCATCCTGTATATCGAGCGCGACATCGACGGGTCGCTGATCTGGCTGAGCAACGGAGCCGGCCAGCCAGTCCAGGTGCGCGTCCGAGAGAGGCCCCTGGTCGTGGCCGAACGGCTCGGCCTCTCCACCGTTCCGGCGGCTCTGACGAAACCGACTTCCAGTAGGAGCCGCTGATTAGTCCTGGCTCGGCGGATCGTCGCCGAGCCGGCCCTGGCCGTCCCGGCGCGCGCCATTCAATTGGCGCGTCTGGCGCTCAGCTTCCAGGCGAGCTTGATCGCGCGCGGCCTTGGAACGCCCGTGCGCGGCGCGGTTCTCGGCGGCCATGACCTTGCCGGCGACCCGATCGCGCTGCTTGCGGGCGCGGTTCAGATTGATGATCTCGGCCATGGCCTCAGCCTAGCGCAGAGGACGCCATCTGTCCGGAACGAATGGAGCGGCGTCGCCGTTTTCGGTGACGAGCAATCCCAACGTCTGGAGGCCGCCTTGGTCGTCACCGAATTCATCCGCGAACACATGGACGTCATCGCCTCGGACGGTCACCGCGTCGGCCGTGTCGACCACGTCAAGGACGGCCAGATCGAATTGGCCAAGATGGACCTGGAGACGGGGTTCAAGCACCGGATGATTCCGGTGAGCTGGGTCGATCACATCGACGAACACGTCCACCTCAACCTCACCGAGGACGAGGCCAAGGAACGCTGGCAGGACAAGCAGTAAGCGGCTTAGCCCCTTTCCGGCCACGGGCGCCTCGCGCATAAGTCGGGCATGACCTTATCGCCCGTGGACTACGACGATCGCCAGCATGTCGGCTATGCGCGGGGCCGCCGGATGCCGGACGCCGCACGCGAACTGTGGATGCGGACGTTCGCCGAGCATGCGCCGCCGCAACGGCCGCTTGATGTGCTCGACCTGGGTTCGGGCGTCGGGCGGCTGACCCCCGCGCTGGCGCAGACCTTCGGGAGCGCGACGGGGGTCGAGCCCTCCGACCGGATGCGCGCCGTCGCCGAGGTGGAGGCGGCGCATCCGGGTGTCCGTTACCTGGCCGGGCAGGCCGAGGCGATCCCGCTGGCCGATGACAGCGTGGACCTCGTCCTGATGATGCTGTCCTACCAGCACGTCCGTGACCGGGCCGCCGCCGCGCGCGAGATTGACCGAGTGCTGAGGCCGGGAGGCCGGCTGTTCATCCGCGGGGTCTTCAGCGACCGGATGCCTGACATCGACTGGCACCGTTACTTCCCGCGCGCCCGCGACATCGAACTGACGATGTTCCCCACGACTTCGGAAGTCGAGGCGGCCTTCGCGCCCGTCGGGTTGAAGCCGATCCAGATGGTGCGCGTGCGCGAGCCGATGTCGGCCAGCCTGGCCGAGACCGCCGAGCGCCTGAGCCACCGCGCCATCTCCACCTTCGAACACCTGACCGAGGCCGAGATCGAGGAAGGCTTCGAGCGCCTCGGCGCCGCCGTCGCCGCCGAGACCACGCCGGTCCCCAGCTATAACGACAGCGACCTCATGGTGCTGGCGAGGGCCTAGGACGGACCGATCATCTTCTCCGGGCGCACCGCCTCGTCGAACTCGGCGTCGGTGAGGTAGCCGCCGCCGACGGCCTCTTCGCGCAGGGTGGTGCCATTCTTGTGGGCGGTCTTGGCGATCTTGGCGCAAGCGTCGTAGCCGAGCTTGCCGTTCAGCGCGGTGACCAGCATCAGCGAGTTCTCGAGACCGCGCCTGATGTTGTCCTCGCGCGGCTCGATGCCGACGACGCAGTTGTCGGTGAAGCTGACCGCCGCGTCGGCCAGCAGGCGCACCGACTGCAGGAAGTTGTAGGCCATCACCGGATTGAAGACGTTCAGCTCGAAGTGCCCCTGGCTGCCCGCGAAGGTGACGGCGGCGTGGTTGCCGAACACCTGGACGCAGACCTGGGTCAGGGCTTCGGACTGGGTCGGATTGACCTTGCCCGGCATGATCGACGAGCCCGGCTCGTTCTCGGGCAGGGCCAGCTCGCCCAGGCCGGAGCGGGGCCCCGAGCCGAGGAAGCGGATGTCGTTGGCGATCTTGAACAGGCTGGCGGCGACCGTGTTGATCGCGCCGTGGCTGAAGACCATGGCGTCGTGGGCGGCCAGGGCCTCGAACTTGTTCGGGGCAGTCTTGAAGGGCAGGCCGGTGATCTGGGCGATCTTGTCGGCGACGCCCTCAGCGAAGCCGATGGGGGCGTTCAGGCCGGTGCCGACGGCGGTGCCGCCCTGGGCCAGCTCCATCAGGCGGGGCAGGGTCTGTTCGATGCGTTCGATGCCGTAGCGCACCTGGGCGGCATAGCCCGAGAACTCCTGGCCCAGCGTCAGCGGCGTGGCGTCCTGGGTGTGGGTCCGGCCGATCTTGATGATGTGCTTCCAGGCCTCGGCCTTGTCGTTGAGAGCATTGCCGAGCTTGCTCAGCGCCGGCAGCAGGCGATGGACGATCTCCTCCGCGCAGGCCACGTGCATGGCCGTCGGATAGGTGTCGTTCGACGACTGGCTCATGTTGACGTGGTCGTTCGGGTGGACCGGCGACTTGGAGCCCATCTCGCCGCCCAGGATCTCGATGGCGCGGTTCGAGATCACCTCATTGGCGTTCATGTTCGACTGGGTGCCTGAGCCCGTCTGCCAGACGACCAGCGGGAAGTGGTCGTTGAGCTTGCCCTCGATGACCTCGTCGGCGGCCTTGATGATGGCCTGGCCGATGGACGGGTCGAGTCGGCCCAGCGCCATGTTGGTCTCCGCCGCGGCGCGCTTGACGACGCCCAGCGCGCGCACGATCGGCAGGGGCTGCTTCTCCCAGCCGATCTTGAAGTTGCCGAGCGACCGCTGCGCCTGGGCGCCCCAGTAGCGGGAGGCGTCCACCTCGATGGGGCCAAAGGTGTCGGTCTCGGTGCGGGTGGTGCGGGTCATGTCAGGCCGGAAGCTGGCGGGAGGTCGGCGCGGGGTGTAGCACGCGGGCCAAGTCAGACAAGGCGCGCGCGTGGATCAGGGCTGGACGGGATCGGGCAAGGTGCGGGCGCGCGAGCGCGGCGGCGTCTTCGAGCTGACCGTCGACGGGCTCACCACCCAGCCGAAGTACTACAAGGTCCTGCTCTACGAGTTCTTCCGCAAGGACTGGCGCGGCTCACGGCCCGGCTGGGGCGACCACTCGGTCGAGATCGTCATGGAGCACATCGGCGAGCCCCCGCACATCGACCTCGACAACATCGCCAAGGCGGTGCTGGACGGGGTCAAGAAGCATGTCTTCCACGACGACGCCCAGGTGGCGCGCCTCCTGGTCGAGCGCCGGGAAGGGGAGCGCGAGCGGCTGACGGTGACGATCCGGAAGCTGGATCAGGGCGCGGCTGGGTAGCGCTCGAACGCCGGCAGCTCGTGCGCGTGGGCCATCCAGCCGATGCGTTCGGCGACCTGGACCTGGAGGCCGAGCGGGATGATGTCGGGGTCGTCGAGGGTGGCGGTCTGGACGTCGATCATGCCGGGGAAGACGACCTCATTGGTGTAGAAGAGGCTGGAGCCGCACTGGCCGCAGAAGTGCCGACGGGCGTGTTCCGAAGAGGCGTAGACCTTGGCGTCGCCCTGGATGGTGACCGCGTCCTTCGGGGCCAGAGCCCAGGCGACCGTGGGCGCACCGGTGGCGCGGCGACAGTCCGAGCAATGGCACAGCGCGTGATAGATCGGCTCGGCCGGCATTTCGTAGCGGATCGCTCCGCAATGGCACTGTCCGGTGGGCATGGCGCGCTCCTCTCCTGGGGCAGATGTTCCTTATATGTTCCGCTCGGCCCCGACTAGTGGGAAGTGATCAGGCCGGGCGTTCGAAGCTCAGGAACGGCAGCAGCAGCTGCATCTCCGAGCCAATCCATGTCTGGGGCTCGGAGGGGGGGCGAAGGCCTTCCTCGCGTTCGCGTCTGGAGACACAGGCGCGCGCGAGGCTCGACAGGGCCATGAAGTCGGTCGCCGAATCCATGGCTTCGAGCACGCAGCCGTCGAAATAGGGATGGGTCGCGTCCTCCGAGCAGCCGAAGGAGGATCGGTCCCGCTTGGCCGCCGTCATGATCATCCGGTTCGGCGCGGCCAGCGCCGGCACGAAGACGCCAGAGTAGCAGGCGGACACCACCACTACGGTCGGCCGGGCGCCGCACCAGCGATCCACGAGTTGGTCCATCATCTGTGGCGGCATCGTCCCGTCCGCGCCGAAGACAATCCCGGCCGGAGATCCGTGCGAAGTGAAATAGAGCAGGCAGCCGCCTGTGGCTGTCGAGGTTTGCCGGCCGATCGCCTCGAAGGCGGCCGTCGCCGCCATGGCCCGGCCCTCGGCGTCGGGCCGCAGCGACAGGTCGGTGATGTTGTGAGGCGCGAAGCCGGCCTCGGCGAAGGCGGCGGAGAGGTCGCGGCGGGCGTTCTCGAAGGCCTCGATCGGCGCGCCCTGACTGGAGCGCCAGTCGGCGGCCACGACCACCACGGCCCAGTCCGCGAAGCTCGCCTGCTGCGCGCGCGCGGCATGGAGTGGTGGCAAGCCGGCGAAGATGATCGCCAGAGCCACGGCCAGGACGCCCCGAAGCATCTTCACCTCCCGATCAGCCGAACGCGATTAGGGCAAAGCCGCGCCGGCGACGCAAGACCATGAAAGCTGACGGACGCCTTGCATCGGGGCCGGCAAGGCATAGGTTCCGCTCCGGCTGTTTCTGGAGTCGCCCCTGTGATCGCATCCGCCCGCCTGTTCCGCGCCGCGCTCGCGGCCGTCGTCCTCAGTTCGGGAGGGGGCTCGGCCCTGGCCCAGGACGCGGAGACGATCCGCACTGCGGAGGCCCTGCGCGACCGGGCGATGGAGGAAGGCACGATCGCCTATTCGGTGGTCGAGCAGATCACCACCCGCTTCGGGCCGCGCCTGGCGGGCACGGAGGCGGAACGCCGCGCGGCGGAATGGGGCTCGGATTACCTGGCGTCGCTGGGGCTCTCGAACGTGGCCATCCAGGACTTTCCGCTGGCGGTCTGGCGGCGTCAGGCCGAGCGCGTCGAGATCGTCGGTGCCTGGCGCCAGCCTCTCGTCGCCACCGCGCTCGGCGGATCGCCCGCCACGCCCGCGGACGGCATCGAGGCCGAGGCGGTGGTCTTCGAGACCTACCAGGACCTGCTGGACGCTGCGCCGGGCTCGCTGACCGGCAAGATCGCCGTGGTGCTCCAGGACACCATCCGCGCCCAGGACGGGCGCGGCTATGGCGCGACCTCGCCGATACGGGGCTCGGGTCCCGTCGAGGCGGCCAATCGCGGCGCGGTCGGCTTTGTGCTGCGCTCGCTGGGCACGCACGACCATCGCTTCGCCCACGCCGGCGCGACGCGCTGGTCGGACACGCCGATCCCGTCCTTCGCCATCAGTCCGCCGGACGCCGACCAGATCCGCCGTATCCAGGAGATCGGCGGGGAGCCGTTGCGCCTGCGGCTGTTCTCGCAGGTGTCGGTCGAGCCGTCGGGCCGCTCGCAGAACGTCATCGCCGAGGTGCGCGGGACCGAGGCCGGCGAGGAGGTCATCGTCATCGGCGGCCACCTCGACAGCTGGGACCTGGGCACCGGCACCATCGACGATGCGGCGGGCGTCGCCATCACCACCGCGGCGCTGCACATGATCAACCAGCTGCCCGAGCGGCCGCGCCGGACCATCCGCGTGGTCTGGTGGGGCTCGGAGGAAGTCAGCCAGCCGGGCGGGCAGGGGCTGTCGGGCGCCTTCGCCTACGCCCGGTCGCAGGACGGCGAGATCGAGAACCATGTGGTCGCCAGCGAAAGCGACTTCGGCGCCGGGCCGGTCTATGCCCTCTCGCTCCCGGAGGTGGCGGCCAACAGTGACTTCCAGCGCGCGGCGATGCGCGTGCTGACCCCGTTGGGCGTGGTCTGGGACGCGACCCCCGCGCGCGGCGGCGGGCCGGACACGGTGCCGCTGAACCAGGCGGGCGTGCCGTCCTTCCGGCTGGCGCAGGACGGGTCCGACTACTTCAACTTCCACCACACGGCCGATGACGTCCTGGACCGGGTCGACCCGGAGAACCTCGACCAGAACGTCGCCGCCTGGGCGGCGCTGCTGTGGCTGATCGCCAACTCGGACGTGGACTTCCGCGCGGCGCCTGCGGCGGAGTAGTCTGACAGACCGCGCGAACGTGGCGGAACCGGTAGACGCAGCGGACTTAAAATCCGCATCCCTCGGGAGTGTGGGTTCGAGTCCCACCGTTCGCACCAGATCGTTCGCCACCCTTTGAAGGGGTGGGGCGTTGGGGCTAAACCGGGACGGTCCCTCCCGGATTCGCGAACGGAACGCCCATGACACGCGCCAGGCGCGCCCGGATCGTCGCCACCATCGGCCCCGCCAGCCGGGAGCCAGGGATGATCAAGACGCTGGCGCGCGCGGGCGTCGATGTCTTTCGCCTGAATTTCAGCCACGGATCGCACGAGGATCACGCTGCGGCGCTGAAGGCGATCCGGGGGGCCGAGCTGACCATCCGCCGGCCGTTGGGCGTGCTGGCGGACCTGCAGGGCCCCAAGCTCAGGCTGGGCAAGTTCGCCGACGGGGCCATCGAGGTGGAGGCGGGGCATCGCATCCGGCTGGATCTCGACACTACGCCCGGCGACGCTTCGCGTGTCGGCATGCCGCATCCTGAGATCTTCGCGGCGCTGAAGCCCGATGCTCTCTTGCTGCTCGACGATGGCAAGGTGCGTCTGCGGGTTGAAACGGCCGGCGCCGACTTCGCCGACACCGTGGTCGAGGCGGGCAGCCGTCTGTCGGACCGAAAGGGCGTGGCCGTGCCGGGCGGCACCATCCCGATCTCGGCCCTGACGCCGAAGGATCTCGAGGATCTCGCCTTCGCCCTGCGCCAAGGCGTGGACTGGGTGGCCCTGTCGTTCGTGCAGCGCGCCGAAGACATGGCGGAACTGAAGAAGCTGGTGGCCGGCCGCGCGGCCTGCCTGGCCAAGATCGAGAAGCCGGCGGCGCTCGATGATCTCGAGGCCATCCTCGACTATTCCGACGGCCTGATGGTGGCGCGCGGCGACCTTGGGGTGGAATGCCCGCCCGAGGAGGTGCCGGTCGCGCAGAAGGCCATCCTGCGGGCCGCCCGGAACCGTGGCGTGCCTGCCATCGTGGCCACCCAGATGTTGGAGTCCATGACCACCCAGCCGACGCCCACACGCGCAGAGGCCTCGGACGTGGCGAACGCCGTCTACGAGGGCGCGGACGCTGTCATGCTGTCTGCCGAGACGGCCGCTGGCCAGTATCCGCTCGAGGCCGTGCAGGTGATGGACCGCATCATCGAGCGGGTAGAGCGTGATCCGCGCTGGCCGAGGCTGATGGACGCTGAGCACGCCGGCATGGACGACGTCGACGCCGACGCTCTCGTGGCGGCGGCGCGCAAAGCCGCTGACGCTGCCTCGACGGCCTGCATCGTCGTGTTCACGACCCTGGGCGGCACGGCCCGCCGCATGGCGCGCGAGCGGCCGCTGCAGCCCGTGATCGCGCTCACGCCCTCGCCGGACACGGCGCGGCGGCTGGCCCTGGTGTGGGGGCTGGAACCCCGACTTGGCCGCCAGCCATCGAGCATGGAAGACGTGACCGAGGAGGCCGTGCGCCACGCGGTCGAGGCGGGCTTGGCCCAGCCGGGCCAGCGCATCCTCATCCTGGCCGGAACGCCCTTCGGCGCGCCGGGCGCAGCCAACCTGCTCAGGCTGGCCCACGCGCCGGCGCGCCGGGGTTAGACGAAGGGGCCGGTCCGGAGACCGGCCCCGTCAGGCGCTACCAGGTCCAGACGCGGTAGACGACATCGATGATGTAGCCGTCGCGCATGTCGACCAGCAGGATGTCGTTGTTCACATAGACCCACTGGCAGCCATAGGGCGGGTAGGGCAGGCCGTACCAGCTGTAGTCCTGGACCACGTAACGCCAGAAGTAGGTCGGCAGGTACTCGCCGACGCGCCACTGGCGGTTCCAGTACTGGCGAGGCACGCTGTAGTACCCGTAGCCCGGAGCGAAATAGAAGTTCAGGCGGAAGCCCGAATAGTTTCGGAACCAGCTGTTGTTCCGCCACCAGTCGCTGCGGTGACGGCTATCCCAGCCGCGACGCCAGCTGTTTCTGTCCCAGCGCCGGCGGAAGTCCTCACGATCCTGATCGCCGCGCCCCCAACCGCCGCGACCGTCGCGATCCCAGCCACCTCGGCCATCTCGGCCGCCACGATCCCAGCCGCCGCCGCGACCGTCGCGGCCATCTCGGCCATCGCGATCCCAACCGCCGCCACCGCGACCGTCGCGGCCGTCACGGCCGCTACCACCGGGGAGCTGGCCGTCGGTCCAGCGATCCAGAAATCCGCCACCGCCACGGTCACCACCGCCACGATCGCCGCCGCCGCGGTCTCCACCGCCACGGTCACCGCCGCCGCCACGATCCCAGCCACCGCCGGAGCCGCCACCGCCACGATCACCGCCACCTCGGCCACCGCCGCCGCCGCGATCCCAGCCACCGCCGGAGCCGCCGCCGCCACGGTCTCCACCGCCACCACGATCACCGCCGCCACGGTCGCCACGGTCGCCGCCCCCGCTGGGACGATCGGGCTGGGGCGGCGTGGGGGGCTGGGGCGGAGGGCTCGGATTGTCCGGCTGGGGCCGGCGACCGCGGTCACGCGGTCCCTGGGCGAGGTCGCGCTCGTCGACCTCCTGGGTGACGGCGCTGGCCGAGGCGAAAGCCTGGCTCATCGGCGCAGCCGCCGTCAGCAGCGCCGTGGTGATGAGAAGGACGCGTTTCATCTTCTTGTTCCCGACAGCCGGATGATCCGGCCCTGGTGTGACGGTGGAGCCCTGTCGATGAACCGTGCCTGAACCATGTCGCCGACGACAGGGCGCGCACAAGAAAAAAGCCCCGCGGCGAACCGCGGGGCCGGAGGCTGGGAAGCTGGTTACGCCTAGAAGACGTCGAACACGATGTCCGCGATGACGCCGGTGGCGACGGCGATCAGGACCAGGTCGTTGTCCAAGTAAATCCACTGGTGGCCGCGCGGCGCCGGGCGCAGCCGGTAGAAGTAGGGGTCATGAACGACGTAGCGGCGATAGGCCTGCGGCACCGTGTGGCCCCGCCGCCAGGACCGCCCGTAGTAGCTCGGGGCGACGTTGTAGTAGCCGTAGCCGGGCGCGTAGTAGTACCCGTTGCGGCGGCCGCGGTAGTCGCGGAAGTCCGAGCGGCCGCGCCACCAGCCGTCGCGGCGCTCCCAGCGGTCCCGGCGGTCGTCACGACGGTCCCAGCGGTCGTCCCGGCGGTCGTCGCGTCGATCCCACCGATCATCCCGGCGATCATCGCGGCGGTCCCACCGATCATCCCGGCGGTCGTCGCGGCGGTCCCACCGATCATCCCGGCGGTCGTCGCGGCGATCACCGCGACGGTCCCAGTCGCCGCGGCTCTGGGCTTGGGTGAGGGTCGGCACGGTCGCGCTGGCCAGGGCGATGGCGATGACGCCGGCCTTGAACAGGGTCTTCATGAGTGTGCTCCGATCAGCAGTCTGGCGGATCGGAGAGCCGTCCGCCGATGGCGCCACGGTCAGGCCTTCATCATGAACTCGACCTGAACACGTCGGTCAGGTTGGCGTTGCGTCGGCTCATCGGGTCCCCATCTGGGGGGACCGCAGGAGGCTCCTCATGACCCGACCGATCGAACTTCATTACTGGCCCACGCCGAACGGCTGGAAAATCTCCATCGCGCTCGAGGAGATGGGGCTGCCCTATGAGGTGAAGTTCGTGAACATCGGCGCGGGCGAGCAGTTCGATCCCGCCTTCAAGGCGATCAGCCCGAACGGGCGGATGCCAGCCATCGTCGATCCCGACGGCCCTGACGGTGAGCCGCTGTCCATCTTCGAATCCGGCGCGATCCTCCAGCACCTGGGCCGACGGAGCGGGCTGTTCTACCCGCAGTCGGCGCGCGAGCGGGCGGAGGTCGATCAGTGGCTGTTCTGGCAGGTAGGGGGACTGGGACCCATGGCCGGTCAGACGCACCACTTCCGGCAGTATGCGCGGGCGATCGTCGCGGACCAGCGGCATCTGGCCTATGGCGTGCGGCGCTATACCGACGAGGCGCGCAGGCTCTACGGCGTGCTTGAGAAGCGCCTGGCCGATCGTGACTACGTCGCGGGCGACTATTCGATCGCGGACATGGCCATCTGGCCGTGGATCGTTCCCCATGCGCGGCAGGGACAGGATCTGGCGCGCACTCCCCGGCTGAAGGCCTGGTTCGAGCGGATCGGCCAGCGGCCGGCCGTCGAACGCGGAATGAAGGTGGGAAACGAACGCCGCGGAAACCTCGCGGGCTCCGGCGTCGAGGCGGAGAAGGCTCGGCGCGTCCTGTTCGGACAACGCGACGGGTAAACGCGTCCTTAAGGTAAAATGTCGGTCGAGTTAAGAGCCGTTTGAGTATTCATTTTCCCTTTACAGAAAAGATTTCAGAGTCCGTTCGACATTAACTTTAACTTCAGTCCGACGGCGTTTTGATCGCGTCACCAAGGGAGGGGCCCAGAACGGCGCCCACGGAGGACCTGGTGATGGAACTGCAGATGGAAGCGGCTGAAAGCCTGCCCCTGCCGAGCCCGGAAATGTCGGGCGACGACCTGTTCAAGCTCGGCCTGATGTACTCGACCGGCCAGGGCGGCGCGCCCATGGACCTGGTTTCGGCCCACATGATCTTCAACCTCGCCGCCATGAAGGGCTCGGTCGAGGCGCGACTGTACCGCAAGGAGCTGTCGCAGGAGATGGACCGCGAGGACGTCGCCGAAGCCCAGCGCGCCGCCCGCCGCTGGCTGGACCAGGGCGTGAGCGCGCTGCGGGCCTGAGCCCGCCTAGAACTGCTGGTACTGCCCGCCGATGGTGTAGTTGAAGCCGATCGGCATGGCTTCGCGGATCTGGCTGAAGAAGACCGCAACCTCGGCGAGCGTGGTGCGGGGCACATAGACGACGTCCATGCGGCGCACCGCCACGTGCTGGCGGTCCCGGCCCGAGAGGTCCACCCGCCGCATCATGCGCGAACCGCCCGGACCGCGCCGGATCAGGCCGACCTCGTCGCGCCGCGCCGATGGCAGGAAACCGCCGGCCAGGATGACAGCCTGGTGCACGTCGATGTCCCCAGGCATGTCGTAGACGCCGGGATTGCGAACCTCTCCGTCCACCCAGACCTTGAGCGGCCCGGCCTGACGCAGCACCACCTCCACCTCCGGCCGGCGCAGGATCGGGGTGTAGGCCGCAACCAGTTCGGCCTCCAGCTCGTGCAGGGTCCGATCCGCCGCCATGAACTGACCCACCAGCGGCATCGTCACCCGGCCGTCGGGCCCCACCGTCAGCGACTGGTTCAGCTCCGGCGCCGTGGGGGTGCGCACGTCGATCTGGTCACCCGGATAGAGCAGGTACTCGGGCTCTGCGTCGGACCAATCCGCGAAGTCGATGTCGCGGAAGCCCGGGCTGTAGCCTTCAGGTGTCGTCGCGTCCCGGCGCCAGTCCCCGGGGCGCGGAAAGCGCGACCCGCCCCCGGCCATGCCGCAGGCCGACAGGGTCGATCCGGCGAGGGCGAGGAGGAGGGCGCGGCGATCCAGACTCATGGGCTCAGGTTCCCGGCCAATGCGTAACCAGCGGTTAACGCCGCGGTCCGATGTTGGCTGTCGTTAACTAATGCGAGTCGGCCGGATTCATGGCGTATCGGGGCCACCCAGGCGTATACGAATCGGCCGGATCGGCCCGGCTCGGATGGGGCGCGCGCCCGCGTTACGGCCTCGACGACATGGCGACCCTGCTGTGGCGCGAGCGGCTGATGATCATCATCGTCTTCGCCGTCATTTTCGCCGTCGGCGCGCTGATCGCCCTCGGCATGCCCAAGACCTACACGGCCTATTCCAGCGTCCTGGTCCAGCTGTCCCAGGACTATGTCTATGAACCGCGCGCCGGTGACGCGGCGCGGGGCGCGATCCCGGACACCACCGACGTGGTCCAGGCCGAGGCGGCTATCCTGGGCAGCGCGGCGCTGCACCAGCGGGTGGTCAGCCAGATGGGCGCCGAGGCCATCCTCGGCGACAACGCCAGAGGCTCGCAGCAGGATCAGGACCGCGCGGCCGCCCTGGCGCTCGGCCGCAACCTGGAGATCGGCACGGCGCCCGACACCGGCGTGGTGCAACTGTCCTACGAGCACGAGGACCCGCAGACGGCCGCCGCCGTCCTGAACCAGGTCGTCGCGACCTATCTCGATTATCGGCGCGAGGTGTTCCGCGACACGACCACGCCGCTGCTGGCCCAGCAGCGCGACGCGATCGAGCGGCAGTTGGATAGCGCCGACGCGGCTTACGAAGACTTTCTGGCCAATAACGACATTGGCGACTTCGCCACCGAACGCGGCGCGGTGCAGGCGTCCTATACCAGCGTCTTCAACGAGCGCCTGTCGATCGAAGCCCAGCTGCGGTCGGCCGACGGCCGGCTGGCCACGCTGCGCCAGCAGATGGAGGCCGTCCCGGCGGAGGTCCCGCTTTACCAGGACCTGAACCTGTCCGCGCAGGAACGGCTGCTGACCTTGCGGTCCGACCGGGAGGCGCTACTCGGCCGCTACCAGCCGGACGCCCAGCCGGTGCGCGACCTCGACGCGCAGATCGCGCAGCTGGAATCCTTCGTGAGCGGCGGCTCGGCGTCGGGCGTGCGCGAAATGCGGATGGGCCCCAATCCCGTCTGGCAGGAACTTGAGATGGATCGCGTGCGCGCCCAGGCCGAGCGGGATTCGCTGGCGGCGAGGCACGCGGCCCTGACGCGCCAACTCGACACCCTTAATGATCGGCAGGCGCAGCTGACCCAGCTTGAGTCTCGCAACGGCGCCTTGGCCGTCGAGCGCGAGGTTTTGTCGAACACCTACCGTGATTTCACCTCCCGCCAGGCCCAGTCCAGCGCCTCGGCCGATCTGGCGCGCCGCGGCGCCGACAGCATCCGGGTCATTGCGCCGGCGGAGCCGCCGCAGCGCGGCTCCAGCCTGAAGCGGCCGGTGCTGATACTGGCTTTCCTGTTCGCGGCCTTCACTGCGCTTTGCGCGGGGCTGATCCGGGTGTTCCTGGGTCGGCGGTTCGTTACGGCGGGCTCAGCGTCCCGGACGCTCGATCTTCCCGTGCTGGCCGTCGCTCCGGCGAAGGGGAGGTGAGGCCGTAACATGTTAGCCTCGCGCGAGTATCAGGCGCGGACCGCGATTCGTTCATGGTGGATCTGACCGGCGAGATGGCGGCCCTGTGGGCGGCCCTGGGGCCCGCCCGGCCGGACCGGGGGCGGGTGATTCAGTTCATCTCAGCCACATCGGGAGAGGGGACGTCCACGGTCGCTCGAGAATTCGCGCGCCTGTCGGCCGTGCGGGCGCGAAAGCCTGTCTGGCTGATCGACGCGGACTTGACCTCGCAGAGCCAGCAGGACGCCGTCGCCGCCGATCCGAACCGCTACGGGGCGCTCGGCAGGCCGGCCGCCGCCTCGCCGAACGGATCCTGCTTCTTCACGGTGCAGCCTCCCATGCGGAGCCGCGACGGCGCTCCGGTCGCGGACGCGCGCCTGCTTAGCGCGCGGCCCTGCCTGGGACGGCGGCTGTGGGTCAGCCGCTTCCGGGCGGAGGTGCTGAGGGCCGGCCAGCGGGCATTGCCCATGCCGCGCGGCGCCTACTGGGACGCCATGCGCCGGCACGCCGAAGCGGTGATCATCGACAGCCCTTCGGCGGACAGGTCGGACCTTGGGCTGGCGCTCGGGCCCTTCGCAGACGCCGTGGTTCTGGTGGTGGCGGCGGAAGCTGCGGACGCCGGCGCCACAGCCGCTCTGAAGGACGAGCTGGCGAGCGCGGGGGCGCGCTGCGCTGGGCTGGTCTTCAATCGCTCCGAGGCCGAGCCGCCGAAGTTCCTCAGGCGGCTGACGGGCTGACCATGCCGGCCTGGCGGGCGCGCTGGAGTTCAGCCGCGCCGTAAAATTCCGGCACGAACGGTTTCATCCAGAACAGCTTTCCCAGGCCGCGAACCGCGCGGTCGGTCCAATCGGCGCGCGACGGCCGGCGCAGAATCCAATGCGCCGCGGCGACCGCGCCAAAGACCACCGCCTGGCCGGCTCCGACACACATCCAGAACAGCAGCGATCCCCAGTTCCGCTCCTCGGCCGCCTTCTGGCTCGGGCTCTGACCGTAGGCGAAAGCGCGCCGGAGTGCATAGGCGAGGGTCGCGCGGTGGGCCGGCGCGGCTTCCTCGACCCAGGCGTTCGCGGCCCAGCCCCAGCGGACGCCCTGACGGGCAAGCTGCTGGAAGAGAAGGTCGTCCTCTCCGCCCGAAGCGTCCGCCGAGGTGTCGAAGGGGCGGCCGCCCTTGAGCGTGGTCGCGCGAGCGAACAGGGCGTTGCCGCAGCCGTAGGGCTCATCGATGAGGCGGTCCGCTTCAGGGCCGGAGCGGCTGAAGAAGCGTTCCAGATAGGCGCGGGTCCAGGCGCTGGCGTCCGGCGCGCGGCCTTGGATGGGTCCGAACACGACATCGGCGCCGAGCGCCGCGCGGGCGGACAGGAGGGCCTGAAGCCACTCGGGACTGGCCACCTCATCATCGTCGAGGAAGGCGATCAGTTCGGCTTCGGTGGCGGCCAGTGCGGTGTTGCGCGCTGTCGCGACGCCGGGGCGAGGGGCGTGGGCATAAATCAGGGCGACGGGTGCGCCGGGCCTGAGCGTGTCGAGCACGGGGCGGGCCGAACCGTCTGGATCGTTGTCCGCCACAACGATGCTCGCGGGCAGAACCGTTTGGGCGAACACCGAGCGGATCGCCCGTTCGAGTTCGACGGGACGGCGCAGGGTGGGGATGACGACCGCGACCTGGCTCACGCCGCTTGCTCGAGCCGCTCGAGGACGTCGCCGACGGGCGCAACCTGGGCTCCTCCCGCCCTGGCGCGGCGCACCAGCCGCAGCAGGGCGTCGGGCGTGCAGCCCCAGGCCGACGGGCTGGCTTCGACGTCATGGGTGTAGAGGATCAGCCAGGCGCGCTGGCGGAGCGCGCGGTCGATCCAGGCTTCGGCGCGGGTTTCGCCGACGGGGCCTTCGATACCGACGGCAGGCAGCTGGTTGAGGTCTGATCCGCGGCGGACGAGATCCGGGTGCAGCGCTCTTAGCGACGCGAACCGGCCCTGCAGGGCGGCCTTCGCCTGGGGCGACACGTCGCCGTAGGGATAGGCGAAGCTATGAGTGACAAGGCCCTCCCGGGCGAGAGCCTCGCGATTGAGCGCGACGTCGGAGGCGATCTCGTCACCGCCCGCCTTGCCGCAATCCAGGTGACTCCAGGTGTGGCAGGCGACCTCGTGGCCGCGTTCCGCCAGGGCGCGATACGCGCCCAGATCGGCGTATTCGCCCATTGGTCCGGTTCGGCCGTCCAGGCCGCCACAGACGTAGAAGGTGCCGCGCACGTTCTCGCATTCGAGGACGGCCGCCCCCTGCATCACGGCGCTCCGCGGCGCGTCGTCGAAGGTGAAGGAGACGATCGGCCGGTCGATGTCAGCGGTCAACGGGCGACGCGAGACTAACCGCGCCCAACGGCGCCGCAGCTTGCCCTTGAGTGACAGGTCAGGCGTGTAGGCCTCGACAACGGCGGCGCTCATACCGCCTCCGCATAGAGAGCGGCGCGATAGAGCCGCAGCGAGAAGGCCCGCGCCTTGACCGGCAGACCCTCGTTCAGGGCCGCTTGCTTCAGCATGGGGCGCCAGTGCGCGATGCCGGGCGTGGCCTTGAGCAGCCGGGCGGCCTTGTAGCTGGGATAGGTGCTCACGAAGTCCGGATGCCGACTGACGACGCGGGCGAAGTTGGCGACCGACTGCTCGTACTTGCCGGCCAGCCGCTCGGTGCTTTCCAGGCCGAGGTGAGTGGCCGGATTGTCGAGGTGGACGACGGGAAAGCGGCGCGCCACGCGCATGGCCCACTCCACATCCTCCCAGCCCCAGCCGGAAAAGCTGTCGTCGAACGCCTCGCTCTCGAAGACGTCGCGGCGGACCAGAAGGTTGGAGGTGTAGACGTACTTTTCAGGGGATTTCGCGCGCTCGAAGTAAGGCACGCATTCCGAGCGGAGCGACATGGCCCGGTGCACCGCGAAGGCGCGATCATTGGACGCCTGAAGCAGCGAGAAGCCGCCGAACGCAACGGCGGGGTCCTCGCGGGCGACCAGTTGCGCCCAGATGCTGAGGAAGCGGCGATCATCCGGCCGCATGTCGGAATCAAGGAACAGGAAACTGCCACCGCGCGCCGAGGCGGCCAGCCGGTTGCGGCCCTTCGAGCGGCCTTCGTTCGTCTTCAGGTGGATGAAGCGAGCCGGCGTCCGCGCCGCCAGCACAGCCGAACGGACGCGTTCGGCGAGCGCCTTGTCGCCTGTCCCGTCGTCCAGGACGACGATCTCCACCGAGCCCTCGAGCGCACGACCGTCCTCATCGAGGGCCTCGATCAGCTCGGTGGGGTCGTCGCGGAAGAATGGGATCAACACCGACAGGGCCGGCTTCGCGCCCTTCCAGGCGGCGTTGTCGGTCATGGCGCGCGTCTTTCTGGCGGCGGCTCTCATGCGGCCATCCTTGCCTGAAGACCCTTTAGAACCCGTGAGCCGTGGCCGCGAACGCCGGCGGCGTCGAGGAGCCATGCGCACAGGCCATACACGGCCGCCCCAACGGTCGCTTTCGCGGCCAGCTCGGCGAATCCGCCGACCGGCGGCACGAGGAGAACGGCGCCGGTCATGACCAAGGTGGCGGCCGCGCAACGGCCAAGCGCGCTCCAGGGCACCGGCAGGGCGATGGCGCGCCGGCCGAGGATCATGGAGGCTAGAAGACCGACCCCGAAACTGAGCGCCGTCGCCAGCGCCGCGCCTGTGACGCCCAGGATGGGAATGAGGATCAGGTTGAGGACAACGTTGGCCAGCGCCGGCACGGCCATGGCCGCCAGCAGAAGCACGGTGCGCCGCCCGAGCGTGAAGGCTTGATGGAAATAATAGGTCGTCATGCCCGCCAGCAGAGCAGACAGGGCGATCAGCGGCGTGATCGCCGCCGCGTCTTCGCGCAGGGCCTCGCCGATAACGAGATGCGCTAGGGGGTTCGCCACCAGCGCCAGGCCGGCGGCGGCCGGCAGGGCGATTAGCAGGAAGGTTGCGCCTTGTTCGCGAGCGGCGTCCTGCAGAGCGGGCCTGCCGCCGCGCTCCAGCGCCATGACCAGGGCCGGGCCTCCGGCGGCGCCGAGCCAGATGAAGATGACGTCGAGCGTCCGGTTCGCAAGACTGTAGCCGGCGTGATAGGCGCCGACCGCCGCCTCGTCGAGGAAGGCGGCAAGAAGCAGGCGGTCCGTCGAACTCAGAACGAGGGCCAGGATCAGGGACGCCGCGATCGGATAGCCGTAGGTCGCATAGTCCCGCGCCCGCTGTCGCTCGTAGACGCCGCCCAGGCCCTTGCGGGCCTCCAGCGGGCCGAAGATCAGGGCGGCGATGAAGGGCGCGATCGCCAGGCCGATCAGCGGGGCCGCGCCACCGAGGCCCATCAGCGCGGCGATGAGGCCGACGACAAAGCCTCCGATCGTCACCGCCATGTCGAGCCCGGCTGCGGCCGCCACGGCGCCCTCGGCGCGCTGGCGCTCCTGGAGCATGCGGAAGGCGCACCGGACGGGCACGCCCAGCAGGCCGACCCCGATGGCGACCTTGAGCGGCGTCTCCAGCGGCCAGAGCCACAGCCCGAGACCGGCGACGGGAAGGAAGACCAGGCAGAGCAGGGCGAAGGCGCGGTAGAGCGTCGCGAAGTGCCGGGCCATGGCCTCGGGCCCTTCCTGCGCCGCCCAGAAACGGGCCATGGCCGCCTCCAGCCAGGTGAAGACGGCCACATGGGCGATGCTCATCACCGAGAAGGCTAGCGCATAGCGGCCGAAGTCCTCCGCGCTCAGCAGGCGGGTGAAGACGAGCAGCGTCAGGACGCCGACCACGCCCTGCACGATATTGGCCGGCAGGTAGCCGAGCAGGCCGCGCCAGAACATGGCTCAGCGCACCGCCGAGCGGTCGCCGAGCAGCACCGGCGCGGTGACCAGGATGATCCAGATATCGAGCCAGAAGGACTGACGCTCGATGTAGTCGACGTCCAGCTGCACGCGGCGGCGCACGTCGGCGGCGGTATGCAGCGGCCCGCGCGACCCCTTGATCGCGGCCCAGCCGGTCATGCCGGGCTTCATGCGATGGCGGTGGGCGTATTCGGCGACGAGGCGGGCGGACTCGGTCTCGCCGGTCTTCATGCCGACCGCGTGGGGGCGGGGACCGACCAGGGACATCTCACCCCGGACCACGTTCAGCAGCTGAGGCAGCTCGTCGATGCTCGTCTTGCGCAGGAAACGGCCAAGCCGGGTAATGCGGTCATCGTCGGCGGTGACCTGGCGCGAGGCGGTCGCGTCGGCGGCCTCGTGGCGCATGGTCCGGAATTTCCAGACGAGGATTTCCTCGTTGTTGAAGCCGTGGCGGCGCTGGCGGAAGAAGATGGGGCCAGGGCTGTCCAGCTTCACCAGCAGGGCGACCATCGCCATCATTGGCGCCAGGCCGATCAACAGCAGGCCGCCGGCGAGAAGGTCCTGCATCCGCTTGGCGAAGGCGCGCCGGTCGGGATCGGGGGGGCCGCCGACGGGCGCCAGCGGCGCCTCGGCCAGGCGCGCCAGGGCTTCGTCACGGCCCGCCTGATCGTCCTGGTCGACGATCAGCGACACCTCATTGGGAAGGATGGCGAGCCGCTTGGTGATCTCGGCCACGCGCTGGCGCGCGGCCGGATCGACGGCGACGACGATGCGGTCGAGGTAGGGGGCGATCTTGTGGCTCAGCAGGCTGTCGAGGTCGCCCAGCACCGGCACGCCGGCCACGGTCTCGGGCGCCCGGCCGAGGCGGTCGTCGAAGACCCCGAGGACATTGATGTCTCGCCGCTTGAGCGCGTCCTTGATGAGGCGTTCGGCATGCTTGGTCGCGCCCACGATGGCGATCGACGGCGTCAGGCGGCCCTGGGCGCGCCACTCGCGCACCATGCGCCACCAGAGCAGGTGCAGGCAGGAGGTGATGAGGGCGCCGGCAACGGCCCAGATGGCGATCTCGGGGAGCGCCGAGGCATGGCCGGTCATCGTGGCAACGGCGGCGGCCAGGCCCCCGGCCAGGCCGAACGCGCCCCAGAGCTTGGCAAGATGAACGACGACCCGTTCGCCCCTGCCGAAGCGATAGAGTTCCGTGGTGCGCATCAGGCTCAAGGCGGCCCAAGCCCCGATCGCCACTGGCAGGATCTGGCCGGTGGGCGCGGCCAGGGGCGCGCCGTCGATGGCCAGGGCCAGCATCAGCGTCCAGCCGGTGACCGCGAGCAGGTCCAGGGCTCGGAAGTAGAAGGACGACAGCCGCTCGGTCTGCCGCTCGCGCGCGGTGACGAGCCGCTCTGGCCGGAAGGGCCCGCGGCGCGTGTGCGGGTCGGATTCGGACGCGCCGGTGCGGCCGGCGTCGGCATCGCCGGCCACGGGCTCGAATTCGGCGTCCTTGAGGGCGAGCATCGTGTCCGGATATGCGCACGGCCCCGTGGACTTCGCGTTAACGCCGGTCTGTGGGTGGTTCCGCTTGCGGAAGCCCGCGCCATTGGTTAGCTGACCGCCCTGCCGGAGACGTGGCCGAGTGGCTGAAGGCAACGGTTTGCTAAATCGTCATACCGGGTAACCGGTATCGAGGGTTCGAATCCCTCCGTCTCCGCCAGTTCCCCTTAGAGAACCGCATCTTCCGTCGCTGCCGGCAGCTGGCGGGCGCCGAGGAGGGCGGTCAGAAGCCACACGGCGGACCAGAGCAGCCAGACCACGCCGGCTTCCAGCACCGGCGTATCGGTCACGACCGCCTGCTGAACCTGTCCCACGAAGCCTACGACGGCCGCTGACAGGGCGGTCAACAGCAACACGCGCCGGGACCAGGGCCGAACCAGGATCAGGGCGATCGCCCCGCAAACGAGGAGGGCCGAGGCGCCGAACCACAGGCCCTGACGCGAGTTCAGCGCCAGGATCAGAATGAACGCAGCAAATGCGAGCAGCACAGAGCCCGCGATCCGGGGAGTGAGGTGCGATATCCGTGACATCTCTCAATCCAGTTTCCAGGGACGCCCGCCTCCACCCTGGGCCGCACGTCTGAAGCAAAGCTGAAGGAACGGCGGTCCGGAACACGGCCAAGGTTCATCCGTTTTCGACGTGGGCGCGTAGCTGTCGTAAGGATGGCTTATAGGCGACCGACTGGCAGGAGGATGCGTGGGCGCGGCCGGCCTGCAACTCGAAACCGCGAACGATGTCGAGACCGACGCTTATGCTACGGTTCGGACGCGAACCGTGGCGCTCGTCGCAGGGCTGACCCCGGAGGACATGCAGGTCCAGTCGATGCCCGACGCCAGTCCGGTGAAGTGGCACCTGGCGCATACGACCTGGTTCTTCGAGACCTTTCTCCTCAAGCCGTTCAGCCCCGACTACGGCGAGTTCGACCCGGCGTTCGGCTATCTGTTCAACTCCTATTACGACAGTGTCGGCGACAGGCATCCGCGGCCCGAGCGGGGGCTGCTGACCCGGCCGGCTCTCGAGGAGGTGCTGGCCTGGCGCGCCCACGTCGATGCGGCGATGCAGATCCTGGTCGATGAACTCGAAGGCGAGCCGGAATTCGGCCGGCTGATTCAGCTCGGTCTCGCCCACGAGGAGCAGCATCAGGAGCTGATCCTGATGGATATCAAGCATGCCTTCTCGCGCAACGCGCTGGAGCCCGCCTATGGCCCGAGCGAGGCCACGGGAGGCGGATCCGCCGCAGGCGCCGCCTGGACCGATCATGATGGCGGGCTGATTGAGATCGGACACGAGGGGCCGGGCTTCGCCTTCGACAATGAGGGGCCGCGGCACCGGGTCTGGCTGGAGCCGTTCCGCATCGCCGACCGGCTGGTGACCTGCGGAGAGTGGCAGGCCTTCATGGCGGACGGCGGGTACACCGAACCCCGGCTATGGCTGTCGGACGGCCGGGCGGCCGTTCAAACCAAGGGTTGGCGCGCGCCGGAATACTGGCGGGAGGAAGACGGCGGGTGGAGCCTGTTCACCCTGCATGGCCGCCGGGCCGTCGATCCGTCCGAGCCGGTCTGTCACGTCAGCTTCTACGAGGCCGACGCCTTCGCCCGCTGGGCCGGCAAGCGGCTGCCGACCGAGGCCGAGTGGGAAGCGGCGGCCTGCGACACGTTTCTGCCCGAGGGCGGACGGTGTCATCCGCGCGCGGCGACCCGGCCCGGCTTGAGCCAGCTGGCGGGCGAGGTCTGGCAATGGACCGCGAGCCCTTACGTTGCCTATCCACGCTTCCGGCCAACCGCCGATGCGACCGGCGAGTACAACGGCAAGTTCATGTCGGGTCAGATGGTGCTGAGAGGCGGCGCGTGCGTCACGCCGGCCGGTCATTCGCGCGCGACCTACCGCAACTTTTTCCCGCCCGCCGCGAGGTGGGCCTTCAGCGGTGTGAGACTGGCTGACGATGTATGACCTGAGCGCCGATGGCTGGCGGCCGCACGAGGGACGCCGCGCCACCCTTCACGACTATGAACCCGGCGCCGACGATTTCCTGATGGCGGCGTTGGAGGGCCTGGCCGGCGAGCCGAAATCCCTGCCTTGCCGGTTTCTGTACGACGCGAGGGGGTCGGCCCTGTTCGACCGCATTTGCCGCCTGCCTGAATATTATCCCACGCGCACCGAGATCGGCATTCTCGAGGACAATGCGACCGAGATCGCGGACAGGCTCGGGCCGAACGTGCAGCTGGTCGAGCTCGGCAGCGGCTCCAGCGTCAAGGTCCGCGTCCTTCTCCACGCGCTGGATACGCCGGAGACCTACGTCCCCATAGACATCAGCCGCGAGCACCTGATGCAGGCGGCCCAGGCGATCCAGGACGATTATCCGGAGCTGCGCGTTGAGGCGATCTGCGCGGACTTCTCGCAGGACTTCCGGCTGCCGCCGGTCGGGCGGGGGCGGCGCGTCGGATTTTACCCGGGATCGACGATCGGCAACCTGACGCCGGACGAGGCGAGAGAGTTCCTCTCGCTCTGGTCGCGCCGGCTCGGCCAGGGCGCGCTCTTCCTCGTCGGCGTCGATCTGCGGAAGGCCGCGGATATCCTTGAGCCTGCCTATGACGACGCTCAAGGCGTGACGTCGGCCTTCAGTCTGAACCTGCTGCGGCGGGCCAATCGTGAGCTCGGGGCTGACTTCGACCTGGGTCGATTCCGCCACGAGGCCCGCTACTTGGACGAAGAGGGGAGGGTGGCGATCCACCTCGTGTCCCAGGCCGATCAGACGGTGCGCTTAGGTGGGGCGGTCTTCGCCCTGAAGGCCGGCGAGCGCATCCACATCGAGGATTCCTGGAAATACAGCCTGGACGGATTCCGGCGACTGGCGCGGAAAGGCGGCTTTGCGCCCCTGGAGGTCTGGACCGACGCCGAGCGACTGTTCAGCGTGCACTTGCTGGAGGCTGTCGGATGAGCCCGGCGGCATAAGGACCTGGCGGCGGCGACGCACCAATGTCGGCCGTCCTGAAACGGGCAGGCCGCCGCTTGGCCGATCAGGCGGCGTCGCGTCGAGGCTCGCGGAGAGCCGAAAGCGTGGCCTGAAGCGCCTCTCCCAGCTCGCCTAGCCGCCACAGCGCGGGCTCTCCTGTAAGTGCGGCGTTCTCGATCGCGGCGGCCATCTGCGCGACCCTTGCGGCGCCCAGGCTGAGGCTCATGGACTTGAGCGCGTGCGCCTCGCGAGCGGCCTCGGCACTGCGGTCGCCGGCGAGGGCCTGGGTGAGGCTGTTCAGAGTCGTGGGCGCGCGCGTGAAATAAAGCGCCTCCAGACGCTCCACGAAGTCGCCGCCCGCCTCGGCCATCTCGGCCAGCTCAGCGCGTACCGCGGCGTCGAAGAGATCGTCCCTGGCGACGGCCCCGGCGGGGTCGGTCGGGGCGGGCGCCGGAACAGACGCGACGTCGGTTCCGGGCCCATCGGTGAGCACCCGGTCGGGGAAATGGGCGGTCAGGGTCTGGGCCAGGTCGCGCAGGGTGAACGGCTTGTGCAGGACGCCGTCCATTCCCGCCTGCTTCCAGGCGTCCGCGCCCGATCCGACGACATGCGCGGTGAGGGCGACGATGCGGATCGGCTCCGAGCCGGCCTCGGCCTCCCGGCGTCGAATTTCGCGGGAAGCTTCGAACCCGTCCATCTCGGGCATGGAACCGTCCATTAGGATGAGATCGTAGCGGGTCGCCTGTGCAGCCTCGACCGCCTCGCGGCCGTCGCAGGCGAACTCGGCCGTCAGGCCCAACCGACCGAGGGCTTCGGCCGCGACCTCGCGGTTCACATCCGAATCGTCGGCCACAAGGATCTGGATTTCCGCAAAGCGGGGCAGGGCGTCCGCCGCGCGGGCCCGCGCCGCAGGCGCGGTGAGGGGGCGTCCCTCCGCGGCGGCCTGGAACAAGGCGAGGATTTCCGCCTGCGTCACCGGCGTGACCAGGGCCGCTGCCGCCTGACCGCGGGAGACGATCGCCTCCGCGTCCTGATCGGACTCGCACAGAACGACTGTGCGCCGTCCGTCGAAGTCGCCAGCGCGGAACACCTCGGCCGAGACGATCACCAATCCGCCCGCCCCGGGACGGGCGCCGACGGTGGCCGCATAGCGGCGCACCGCCATAAGTGTGATCGGGGCAAGGCCATCGAGATGAAGCTCAAGATCCTCAAGACGCAACCCACCGACCGGCTCAAGCACCGGCAACGGCACGGAGAAGGCGAAGAGCGACCCCTTGCCGACCTGGCTCGACAGCTTCCACTCGCCCCCCATCGCCTTCACGAAGCGGTCGCAGATGGTCAGCCCCAGGCCCGTGCCGCCGAACTTGCGGGTGGTGCTCTGGTCGGCCTGGGAGAAGGCTTCGAACAGGTGCGGCAGCTTCTCGGGCGGAATGCCGATCCCGGTGTCGCGCACACCCACGAGGATGCGGTCGGAGCCATCAGGATCCGGCTCGACGGAGACCAGGACGCCGCCGCTCTCGGTGAACTTCAGCGCATTGTTGAGCAGGTTGCCGATGACCTGGCGCAGGCGGGTCGGGTCGCCCATGACCTTGGGCGTGGCCGGGTGGACGAAGACAGCGAGGTCCAGACCCTTGGCCTTGGCGCGCTCGGCGAAGAGGCCGGCCACATCCTCGGCGGCTTCGGTCAGGTCGACCTCGACCTCCTCCAGCTCCAGCTTGCCCGCCTCCACCTTCGCGAAGTCGAGGATGTCGTTGATGATGGCCAGCAGCGACCGGCCGGACTTGGAGATGACCTCCGCGTGGCGGCGCGCCCGCCCAGGCAGATCCGCGCCGGCCAGCAGTTCGGACAGGGCCAGGATTCCATTCAAGGGCGTGCGGATTTCGTGGCTCATGGCCGCAACGAAGTCCGACTTGGCGGCCGAGGCCTCCTCCGCAACCGTCTTGGCGGCGCGCAGCTCGGCCGTGCGTTCCGCGACCGTCGCCTCCAGTCCAGCCATGTGGTCGGCGATCTCCTGGTCGCGGACCTGGATGGCCTTCAGCAGGTCGTTGAAGCCGTCGGCAAGCTCGCCGATCTCGCCGTCGGCCTTGACCTCTGCGGGTCGGTCATAATCGTGGCTCGACCGGACACGGGCCATCACGTCAGCCAGTTCGACAAGCGGGCGGGCCAGCTGGCCGCCCAGTCGCCAGGCCACGAGAAGGCCGGCCAAGGCGGCCACCAGGGCGCCCAGCAGGGTCGCCAGGACCGTTCCCATGAGACGGGAACGGACGTCTGGAAGGTCGCTGAAGACAACCAGCCGCCCGATCTCCTGCCCATCTGAGATCACAGGCGCTGACGCCGTGATCGAACGCGTGCCGAGCAGCGTGACGAGGTCGAGTTCGTCGGACGTCTCCAGGCTGGCGTCGTCGACCAGGCGTACGCCGGATCCCGTCTCTGCGAGAAGGCGACCCGACGCGCTTTCGAGCCGCGCGTATTGCAGGTTCGGCATCTCGGAAATCGCGCGGATGGTCCGGAACCCGAGCGCTGCGTCCTGGGCCGCCACGGCCTCAGTGGAGAGTGACGCCATGACCGCCGCTGTCGCCGTGAGCCGCTGGAGTTCCAGTTCGGCCTGACGCTGGGCGTCCATCCACGCAGTGACGCCGGTCGTCACGGCGAAGGCGACACCGAGGGAGGCGAACACCAACCCCGCCAGCTTTCTGTGAATGCCGCCTCGGCGCACCTGTCGACTCCCAGATCATGGCAAGCTACGCGACGTTAATGACCTGATGCTTAAATCGCAGGACCAGTACGGCTGGGGGCGCCTGTGAGCGGTTTCGACGTTCGAAACGGGAGCAGGGGAAGGATGGTCGGGGGACCCTTGAGGCCCGTCCGTGAACTTCTCGGCGCCGGTGCGCGCCTCGCTTCCAAGCTTTGCCATAACACCCGCGGCGTCATCGCGCTGAAGTTCGCCATGGCGGTGCCTGGTCTGGCCGTTCTCGTGCTCGGCAGCGTCGATCTCTATGCGGTGCAATCCGACCGCAGCCGCATGCAGGACATCGCGGACGCCGCGGCGCTCGCCGGCGCACGAGAGCTGGGCCTGGCGGTGGACGCTGTGGGGCCGGAGGGGCGGGCGCTCGCCTATATCGAGGCCCAGATATCCGGATGGTCGCACGGGCCGACGATCACTCCAGACGTCGAGGTGATCACCCTTGCATCCGGCGAACGCGCGCTGCGCGCCGCGCTCCACGGAAACCGGCCCTCCTTCTTCGGCAACATGCTGCCGCCGGGCGGCTGGGACATGGACGCGGAGGCCACGGCCACCTCGATTGCGGTCACGCCTCTCTGCGTGCTGGTTCACAGTACGAGCCAAGACAGGACCCTCAACCTCAAGGATCAGTCGCAGATTCGCGCCCCGGCCTGCTTGATCCACTCCAATCGCGAGGTGAAGGTCGAGAACGTAGCGCGGATCACCGCCGCCTCGGTCCAGGCCGTGACCCGGGCCTCCGGTTCGATATCGCCGGCGGCCCAGACTGGCGCGGCCGTGGTTCAAGACCCATTCGCCGATCTCCCGATTGAAACGACGGCTAACCTTCGCGATTTGCTTCGATGCACCGCCGCGACCATCCCTCAGCGAATTTCCTCGGGGCGTCATGTCCTGCAACCCGGTGTGCACTGCGACAACTTGACCGTCGATGGAACTGCAGAGCTCGTGCTCGCACCGGGCGAGCACTGGTTCCTCCATGCAAGCCTCCAAGTGAAAGAGGATGGCCGCCTGAGCGGCACGGACGTGGTCTTGTTCTTCGATAAAGACTCTCGGTTCCAGTTCCAGGACCGCTCCACAATCAGCCTGGAAGGCCGTGAGTCCGGTCAGTACGCCGGAATGGTGATGATCGCGACGCGGGACAACACCCAGGATTTCGTGATCTGGAGCGATCACGTCGAGACGTTGCTGGGAGTCATCTACGTGCCGCGAGCCAGATTGATCGTGCAGGGCACAGCTGATGTCGCACGCGAGTCGGCGTGGACTGTGATTGTGGCCCAGCGCATGGAGCTGAAGGGCGCGCCGTCGCTCTTCATCAATGCCGATTACGATGCGTCCGATGTCCCGGTGCCGGGTGGCGTCGGCCCCACCAGCGGCGGAAGCCGCCTGCTCAACTAGGCCGGTGGTTCAGGCGAAGCGTGAAAACCCGGCCGACGGCCGGGCCGCAAGGACCTCTTCGATCAGAGGCAGGAAGGTCTCCTTGCGGAGGGGCTTCTGCATCACCGCCGTGGCGCCCATGGCCTTGGCCAGCGGAAGGTAGTAGCCGGCGTCGAGCTGGCCGCCGCTGGAGATGGCGATCATCGGCACCTGCGGCCAGCGCTGCTTGATCTCGCGGATCGTCTCCACGCCCTCCTTGTTGGGCATGATGAGGTCCGTGATCACGAGGTCGAAAGGCCGAGTTTCGATCTGGCGGACGCCCTCGTCGCCGTCCTCGGCCACCGAAACGCGATAGCCCGCCTGGGACAGCATCTGGGACGCGATGAGCCGCACCAGCGGATCGTCGTCAATCACCAGAATATGAGCCGGGGCTGTGGTCACGTGGGTCTCCAGCCCCAAGCATGACGTCAGAAGGCGACCAAGAGGTTAAACCAGCGCGGAACGCACAAAGTTCAACGGTTTCAGGCGCGACCCCGCCGAAACTGAAGATTGAGCACCCATCCCATCGAGGAGATGGGCGCGAATACTGGGAACCGCGACCTCAGTTGCGGCGCTCGCTGGTGGTGACCTCCAGTCCATCCTCGTCGGCGCGGATGGTCGTGTCTGTGCGGTCTTCGTCGCGATCGCCATCGACGACCACGTCCGGCGGGTCGATCACGATATCGGACGAATCGGCGGCGCGATCAGCAGCCGCCTCGGCGCGATCCGCCGCAGCGTCGGCTGCGTCCGCCGCCTCCGACCCCACGCTTTCGGCGACGTCGGCCGTGTCCTCGGCGGCGTCGTCTTCGACGATGCAGGCCGACAGGGCGAAGGGCGCCACGAGGGCTGCCGCCAGGGCGAGATAGCTTTTCATCGGACTCTCCGGATAACGGGCAGCCGCGAGGCGGCCCGGTGACCTTGCGTCAACGGGTCGTCACGGCCTCGGTTCCGCCCGACGGCCCGCAGGAAAGGCGCCCGGCGGACCGGGCGCCTTCTGGTGAGGCCTAAGCCGTTTTCTAGTAAGGGCGGCTCGTGCGCGCGCGCCAGGCGGCCATCTCGGCTTCGTAGCGGGCCTGGGCGGCCGCGTGGGCGGCCTGGGCGGCTTCAACCGCTTGAACTTCGGCCCGATAGCGGGCTTGCGCGTCGGCATGAGCCCGTTGAGCGGCTTCGAACTCGGCCTGTTCCCGCGCAAAACGGGCCGCCGCGGCCTCGTTGGCCGCGACGATCTGCGCGTCCCGGTCGAGCACGGCCTGGTTCAGGCGCGCGGTTTCGGCGCGTTCGCGAGCCTCAATCTCGGCGACGGACGTGCCGGGCGGATACCCGCCCGTCACCTGGGCGGCGGCCGGCGCCGCAACGGCGCAGGCCAACGCGGCGGCGGCGAAGAATACCGGTCTGGACATGGTCTTTCTCCTAACTCGATCCCCGTCGCGCATCAAAACGCGTCCAGCCGGGCGAGGTTTCGGCAACGGCCAAGGCTGGTCAAGCGCGCTCGCCTGGCGCGTCACGTCCCGTCAGAGATGCTCGATCTCGAAGGCCTCGAGCGCCAGCATCATCTCCGCCACCAGCGTGCGGTGGCATTCGGCCGGATTCGCTTCGTAGCAGAGCAGGGCGCTTTTCTTCTCTCGCGCCAGGTCGACGGCCTGCCGCAGGGCCAGCTGCGCCTCGGGCTCGCGCATGTGGTCCGCGAAGATAGCCTGCATCTCGCCGTGTCGCCCCGCCCGAGCCGCCTGCCGACCCGCCGCCGGCGTGCCGAGGGCGCGCAGGTGCAGATATTCGATGCCGGCCTCGTTCAGTGAATTTCCCAACACGGTCTTCGAAAAGCCCGCCCGGCGCGACGCGGCCACGGCCCGGACGTCGATCACGCGCTCGACCCCGGCGGCCTTGAGACGTGCGATCACCGCGCCCTGGGGTTCGCTCTCATACCCGATGGTGGCGAGTTTCATCCTCAACTCCGGATGTCATTAGGCACGACGATGGATCGTGTTCAAACGGCTTCTTGCCGGGCGGGGTTCAAGGCCCTAGGCCACCGGCGTGGCCAGACTGTTGGAAACCATTCGCGACCTTGGGCGAGACGACCTGCGACTGTTCGCCCGCATTCATTCCGGCGGGGGATGGACGGACGTAAGCTACGCCGAGCTCTGGGAGCGGTCGCTGGCGTTCGCTGGCCTCTACCGCGCCTCCGGCCTGCTGCCGGACGACGTTGTCTGTCTCGTGGTAAAGCCGGACGCGGACGCCTACGCCTGCTTCATCGGCGCCATGATGGCCGGCGGCCTGCCAAGCTTCCTTCCCTATCCCAACAGCAAACACGACACGGGCCTTTACTGGACCCAGCACCGCACGCTGTTCCAACATGCAAGGCCGCGCCTGATCCTGACCTGGGACGGGTTGGCGCCTGAAATGGAGGCCTGCGCAGAGGGCAGCGCGGCGCGAGTGCTTCGCCTGTCCGAGGCCGTGGGAGCGGAGCCCCTGGCGGCTCCGGTCCCGCGTGGTGAAGACGACCTCGCGCTGCTGCAGCACAGCTCAGGGACCACGGGCCTCAAGAAGGGCGTCGCGCTGTCTTACGGCGCGATTGCGCGCCAGGTGGAGGCCTATGCCAACTCTCTAGGGGTGCGCCCGGATCGGCTGCCGGTCGTCGCCTCGTGGCTGCCGCTCTATCATGACATGGGGCTGGTCTCGAGCTTCCTGCTACCGCTCAGCCTGGGCGGGAGCATCGTTTCGATCGACCCTTTCGTCTGGACCTCGCGGCCGACGCTGCTGTGGGATGCGGTGGAGCGGTTCAGGGCCACCCACGCGTGGATGCCGAACTTCGCCTTCCAGCACACGGTGCGGATGGCGCCGCCGGGTCGCAACTGGGACCTCCGGTCTCTCGAGGCGCTGGTCAGCTGCTCGGAGCCCTGCAAGGCGGCGACCTTCGGCGCCTTCCTGGCGCGCTATGCGGACAGTGGCGTGCGCCCCCAGACGCTGCGGACCTGCTACGCCATGGCCGAGACGGTCTTCGCCGTGTCGCAGAGCACGCCTGAAGCGCCGCCGCGCCGCCTGACGGTGTCGCGCGCCAGTCTGGAGCACGAAGGGCCGGTCGAACTCGCCTCCGACGGCGTCGAACTGTTGTCGAACGGTCCTTTGCTGGACGGCATGCAGGCTCGGATCCGGGCGAACGGCGCGACGGCGGGGGAGGGGATGATGGGCGAAATCTGCGTCCGCGCCCCCTTCCTGTTCGATGGCTACTACAAGAACCCCGAGGCCACCGCGGCGGCCTTCGACGCCGACGGCTGGTACCGGACGGGCGATCTGGGCTTCCTCGACCAAGGTGAATTGTTCGTCGCCGGCCGGTTGAAGGACGTGATCATTGTCAACGGCAAGAACATCTTCTCGCACGACGTGGAGGCAGCGCTTCTCGGCATACGCGGCCTCAAGGCGGGCCGTGCGGTCGCCATCGGCCAGTTCGACCCGGCTCTGGGCTCCGAAAAGCTGATCGTCATCGCCGAAGTCGAAGGCGAACATGATCCCTCCGCGGTGATGGCGGAGATCAATCGGGCGGTGCTGCGCGAGACCGGTGTGCCCTGCGGCGACGTCCGGCTGGTCGAGCGGGGCTGGCTCATCAAGACGACCAGCGGCAAGATCAGCCGTTCCGAGAACCTGAAGCGTTACGAGGCGCGGTTCGGCGCCGGGAGCCAGACATGAGCCAGGCCTTTCCGATCGAGCGCCTCTACGCCCTGATGGGCGAGGTCTTCGGCCTGCGCGACTTTCAATTGCAGCCGCACATGAGCGCTGCGGACGTTCCGGGCTGGGACTCGCTTCACCACGCTGTGCTCATCATGCGCCTTGAGGCCGAGAGCGGCCTGGATCTGTCCGGCGTCGAGACGGCCGAGCTGCCCGACATCGCCGCGCTTCACGCCGCCATTGCGGAGCGCCTTGCGGGGTAGGCGCGTTCAGGTCTGGGGACGCTTCGGCGGCTCCGCTTGAACCGGCGCGGGCAAGCGCCACATAGTCGTCTCAATGCCTGCCGAGAGTCGGGGGCAGGGGCCGTGCTCCCAGGAGGTGGCCTCGGAAGGCCGCGTGTCGCTGTCGAAGGCGGCCCTGGAGAAGTAGATGTCCGAACCCACGATTTTGCCGGTCCTGCCCCTGCGGGACATCGTCGTCTTCCCTCACATGGTCGTGCCGCTGTTCGTCGGCCGCGAGAAATCCGTGCGGGCTCTCGACGAGGTGATGAAGGGCTCCAAGCAAATCCTGCTGGCGACCCAGCGGAACTCGACGGACGATGATCCGTCCCCCCAGGCGATCTACAGTCTGGGCGTGGTGGCCAACGTGCTGCAGTTGCTGAAGCTGCCGGACGGCACGGTGAAGGTGCTGGTCGAGGGCAAGGGCCGCGCCGAAATCACCCGTTTCACCGACCGCACCGACTATTTCGAGGCTGAGTACACGCCGGTTGAGGACGCGATCGAGGAGGCCAGCGAGGTCGAGGCTCTGTCGCGGGCGGTCGTCGAGCAGTTCGAAAACTATGTGAAGCTGAACAAGAAGGTGCCGCCGGAGGCCCTCAGCTCCATCCCCAACATCACGGACCCATCGGCCCTGGCCGACTCCGTCGCCGCCCACCTGGCGGTGAAGATCGCCGACAAGCAGGGCCTGCTCGAGACCCATTCCGTCGCCCGTCGGCTGGAGAAGGTCTACGGCCTGATGGAAGGCGAGATCTCGGTCCTGCAGGTCGAGAAGAAGATCCGCAGCCGCGTGAAGCGCCAGATGGAGCGGACGCAGCGCGAGTATTATCTGAACGAGCAGATGAAGGCGATCCAGCGCGAGCTGGGCGAGCAGGACGACCAGCGCGACGAACTGCTGGAGCTCGAAAAGCGCATTCGCCGCACCAAGCTGTCGAAGGAAGCCCGCAACAAGGCCAATGCGGAGCTGAAGAAGCTGCGCAACATGAGCCCCATGTCGGCGGAATCGACCGTCGTGCGGAACTACCTCGACTGGCTGCTGTCCGTCCCGTGGGGCAAGGCCAAGCAGAAGCCGATCGACCTGGACCGCGCCGAGGCCATCCTCGAGGAGGACCATTACGGCCTCGAGAAGGTCAAGGAACGCATCATCGAATATCTGGCCGTCCAGGCGCGCACCGGTTCGCTGAAGGGGCCGATCCTGTGCCTTGTCGGCCCGCCCGGCGTCGGCAAGACCTCGCTCGGCAAGTCGATCGCCAAGGCGACGAACCGCGAGTTCGTGCGCATGTCGCTGGGCGGCGTGCGTGACGAGTCCGAGATCCGCGGCCACCGGCGGACCTACATCGGCTCGATGCCCGGCAAGATCATCCAGTCGATGAAGAAGGCCAAGACGACCAACGCCTTCATTCTGTTGGACGAGATCGACAAGATGGGCTCGGACTGGCGCGGCGACCCGTCCTCGGCCCTGCTCGAGGTGCTCGACCCGGCCCAGAACTCGACCTTCGGCGACCACTATCTGGAGGTCGACTACGACCTGTCGCCGGTGATGTTCGTCACCACGGCCAACAGCCTGAACATGCCTCAGCCGCTGCTGGACCGCATGGAGATCATCCGCATCTCGGGCTACACCGAGGACGAGAAGGTCGAGATCGCCAAGCGCCACATCCTGCCCAAGCTGGCCAAGGACCATGGCCTGAAGGAAGGCGAATGGATCGTGCCGGAGGAGAGCATCCGGGACCTGATCCGCTACTACACGCGCGAAGCCGGCGTCCGGAACCTCGAGCGCGAGCTGGGCGGACTGGCGCGCAAGGCCGTGCGCGAAATGGCCAAGGAGAAGCTGGTTTCGATCACCGTCGATACGGAACGGCTGGCCCGCTACGCCGGCGTGCGCAAGTACCGTCATGGCGAGACCGACGAGACCGATCAGGTCGGCATCGTCACCGGCCTGGCCTGGACCGAATTCGGCGGCGACATCCTGACCATCGAGGCGGTCAAGATGCCCGGCAAAGGGCGGATGACGGTCACCGGCAACCTCAAGGAGGTCATGAAGGAGTCGATCTCTGCGGCGGCCTCCTACGTTCGGGCCCGGTCGCTGGTCTTCGGAATCAAGCCGCCGGTGTTCGAACAGACCGACGTTCACGTCCACGTGCCGGACGGCGCGACGCCCAAGGACGGTCCCTCCGCCGGCATCGCCATGGTCACCGCCATGGTCTCGGTCCTGACCGGCAATCCCGTGCGCAAGGACATCGCCATGACCGGTGAAGTCACGCTTCGCGGACGGGTCACGGCCATTGGCGGGCTGAAGGAGAAGCTCCTGGCCGCCCTGCGGTCCGGGCTCAAGACGGTTCTGATCCCGCAGGAGAATGTGAAAGATCTCGAAGACATTCCGCCAAACGTTAAGACGGCGCTTGAGATCATTCCGGTCTCCAATGTGGACGAGGTGCTCAAGCACGCCCTGACCCAGCCGCTGACCCCGGTGACCTGGGATCCGGAGGCCGAGCCGCTGCCGCGCCCGGCTCCGTCAGAGGACATCGGCGGCGTGATCGCTCACTGACGGGCCGTAATCCCTTGTGGAAACGCGGTTTCAAGCGTGGGAAACCGCGTTTCCCTTTTGACGCGAGGGAAAAGCTGTTCTCTTATGTCCCGGCAAGGGGCGCGCTGAGTCGGACAAGCGATCAGCCGGAGCCTCCAGAAGGGTTGGGAGACCACACATGACCAAAGCCGAACTGATCGCCGCCATGGCGGACGGAGCCGGGCTCAGCCGCGACCAGGCCAAGAAGGCCCTGGACGCCTTCACCGACGCCGTGACCGGCTCGCTCAAGCGCGGTCAGGACGTCCGCCTCGTCGGGTTCGGCACGTTCGCGGCCGTCAACCGCGCGGCCGGCACCGCCCGCAATCCGCGGACCGGCCAGACCGTGGCCCGTCCGGCCTCCAAGACCTGCCGCTTCCGCGTCGGCGAAGGTCTGAAGAGCGCGCTGAACGGCTAAGGCCGCAGGCCATCTATCGGGGAGGGCGCGGGGCTACGGCTTCGCGCCCTTTCCATTTGGGCGGCTAGCTCAGCGGTAGAGCGTCTCGTTTACACCGAGAGGGTCGGGGGTTCGATCCCCTCGCCGCCCACCA
>NZ_JANJTL010000159.1 GCF_024711105.1 Brevundimonas sp.
CTGCGCATGTGCTTCGCCGTGCCGGCCGAGGACTATGAGGTCAATCCGGTCCTGGCGCGCGCCATGGACCGCATCTTCATCCTGCACGCCGACCACGAGCAGAACGCCTCGACCTCGACCGTCCGCCTGGCCGGCTCGTCGGGCGCCAATCCCTTCGCCTGTATCGCCGCGGGCATAGCCTGCCTCTGGGGCCCGTCGCACGGCGGCGCCAACGAGGAGGCGCTGAACATGCTCAAGGAAATCGGTACGCCGGAGCGCATCCCCGAGTTCATCGAGGGCGTGAAGGCCAAGAAATACAAGCTGATGGGCTTCGGTCACCGGGTCTACAAGAACTACGATCCGCGCGCCAAGGTTATGCAGGAAAGCGCCTACGAGGTGCTGGAAGCGGTCGGCGATCCGAACGACCCGCTGCTGCAGGTCGCCCGCGAGCTGGAGCGTGTCGCTCTGAACGACGGGTATTTCATCGAGCGCAAGCTGTTCCCGAACGTCGACTTCTATTCGGGCATCACCCTGTCGGCGATGGGCTTCCCGACCTCGATGTTCACCGTGCTGTTCGCTCTGGCCCGCACCGTCGGCTGGATCGCCCAGTGGCAGGAGATGATCGGCGACCCGACGCAGAAGATCGGCCGCCCGCGCCAGCTCTACACCGGCCCCACCGAGCGCGACTACGTCCCCATCAGCCAGCGCGGCTGAGGCCGCCTTGCTCCAGACGTTCGACGCCCCCGTCACCGCCGTCCTGTTTGACAGGAGCGGGCGAGCGGCCTTCGCCCTGGGCGACGGGTCGGTCCGGTTCGAGGGTGGAGAGGTCGTGGAGGCGCATGACGGGGCGGTGCTCAGCGCCTGCTTGCATCCGTCCGGCCAGGGCGTGGTCACCGGCGGCGATGACGGCCGGGTGGTCTGGAGCCGTCCGGGCGAGCGGGCCGAACTGGCCGATGTGAAGGGGCGCTGGATCGACGCGGTGGCGGCGTCGGCTGATTCCGGCCTCATCGCCTTCGCCGCCGGCAAGTCGGCCTTCGTGCTCGATCAGAAGGACCCCCACTTCCGGCGCGAGTTCCCGCACGAGCGCTCGGTCGCCGACCTGGCCTTCGAGCCCAAGGGCCGCAAGCTGGCCTGCGCCACCTACGGCGGCGTAGTGCTGTGGTTCGCCCGCATCGAGGCTCAGAAGCCCGTCCAGCTGAAGTGGGCGGGCTCGCACACGCGAGTGACCGTCTCGCCTGACGGCGCCTTCGTCATCTCGGCCATGCAGGAGAACCAGCTGCACGGCTGGCGGCTCAAGGACGGCAAGGACATGCGCATGGGCGGCTATCCGACCAAGATCCGCGACATGACCTTCCTCGACGGCGGGCGGATGATGGCCACCTCCGGCGCGCACGGGGCGGTGGTCTGGCCCTTCCATGGCGCCAACGGCCCGATGGGCAAGGAGGCCGCCGAAGTCGGCTTTGACGAGGCCACCTTCGTGGTGCGCACCGCCGGTCAGCCGAACGGACGCCGCCTGGCGGGCGGCACGGCCGACGGCCGCGTCTGGGTCATTGACCTGGGCGCAGCCCCGCATCGCTGGATCAAGGCGGAGAAGGGGGCGGCGATTTCCGCCCTGTCCATGGCCGCCCATGGCAGACGTCTGGCTTGGGGCGACGAGGACGGCGGCGCCGGTGTCGTCGACCTCGACTGAAGGCGGGGGTATCACCGCGTCATGAACGGCGAAGCTTCGAAGCGGCGACGATTCGGCTGGCTTACGGTCCTGCTGATCGTGCTGATGCTGCCCGCTCTGGGCGTGCTCATCCACGCCGTCGTGCCGCCGCCGATGACGATCCTGATGGTCCAGCGCGCGTTCGAGGGCGAAGGCTTCCACAAGCGCTGGCGGGGCCTGAACGACATCTCGCCCGATCTCGTCGACGCGGTGATCGCCGCCGAGGACGCCCGTTTCTGCAGCCACCAGGGATTCGACCTCGAGGCGATCCAGGAGGCGCTGGAGGAAAACGCCAACGGCCGTCGCATGCGCGGCGGCTCGACCATCAGCCAGCAGACCGCCAAGAACGTCTTCCTGTGGCCGGGCCGCGACTGGGTCCGCAAGGGATTGGAGGCTGGCTACACGGTCCTGATCGAGGCGATCTGGACCAAGCGGCGGATCGTCGAGGTCTATCTGAACGTCGCCGAATGGGGTCCGGGCGTCTACGGCGCCGAGGCCGCCGCCCGGCACTGGTTCGGCAAGAGCGCCTCTGAGCTGACCCGGACTGAGGCCGCGCGGCTGGCGGCCATTCTGCCCAGCCCCCGGCGCTATCAGGCGTCCGAGCCCGGCCCCTACGTCCGCCGCCGGGCCCGGTCCATCCTGGCGGCCATGGGAACCGTGAGAGCCGACGGGCTTTCAGACTGCGTAGCTTGACGGGGAAGGCCGCCTGCCGTTTCTGGCGGCCCAATCGGGCGTGTGTTCGACAGACGACGCCCGGATGAGGAGGAAGACCATGAGAAGCCTGCTGATGACGGCCGCGGCCGCCTGCGCCCTGACCGGGTGCTCGAGCATGATGGACGCCCAGGCCCAGACGGCGCCGGCCGCATCGACCGCCCAGGCCGAGCGCTTCCCGGCGACGCCCGAGGGCGCCCGCGCCTTCGTGGAGGACGCCGAGCGTCGGCTGATGGAGATGAGCGAATACGCCGGCCGCGTCTCCTGGGTGCGCAACACCTACATCACCTTCGATACCATGTGGCTCGAGGCCCGCGCCAACGCAGAGTTCACCGAACTCGGCGTCGAACTGGCCAACGCGGCGGCCCGCTTCAATGACGTGAACGTGGACGCGGCCACCCGCCGCAAGCTGAACCTGCTGCGCCAGGGCCTGGTCGCCCCGGCGCCGAACCGTCCGGGCGCGGCCGACGAGCTCGCGCAGATCCTGACGCGGATGGACTCCACCTACGCCACAGGCCGCTTCGAGTACGAAGGCGAACAGATCAACCTCGACCGGGCGTCCGAGATCATCGCGGGATCGCGCGATCCGGCCGAGACGGCCGCCGTCTACAACGGCTGGCGCACCATCTCCGCCCAGGGCATGGCCGGCGACTACGCCCGCATGGTCCAGATCATCAACGAGGGTGCGAACGAGCTGGGCTACGCCGACGCCGGGGCCATGTGGCGTTCCGGCTACGACATGGCGCCCGACGAGTTCACCGCCGAGACCGAGCGCCTCTGGCAGCAGGTGCGGCCCTTCTATGAAAACCTGCACTGCTACGTCCGCGGCCGGCTGAACGCCCGTTACGGAGACGCCGTCCAGCCCGCTACCGGGCCGATCCGCGCCGACCTGCTCGGCAACATGTGGTCCCAGCAGTGGGGCAACATCTATGACGTGGTCGCGCCGACCAACATGCCGGAGTCGACGGTCGACCTGACGGCCCTGCTGGAGGCGAACGACTACACGCCCGAGCAGGTCATCCGTGCCTCGGAGCGGTTCTACACCTCGATCGGCCTGGACCCGCTGCCGCAGACCTTCTGGGAGCGCTCCCAGATCGTCCGGCCCGAAGGCCGCGAGGTCGTCTGCCACGCCTCGGCCTGGGATGTGGACAACGTCGAGGACCTGCGCATCAAGATGTGCACCCGCGTGAACGCCGAGGACTTCCAGACGGCGCACCACGAACTGGGCCACAACTACTATCAGCGCGCCTACAACCAGCAGCCCTTCCTGTTCCGCAACGGGGCGAACGACGGCTTCCACGAGGCGATCGGCGATTTCGCGGCCCTGTCGGCGGCGACGCCGGAGTATCTGAACCAGATCGGCCTGCTCGACACCGTTCCTGGCACGGATGAGGACATTCCGTTCCTGCTGCGCATGGCGCTCGACAAGATCGCCTTCTTGCCATTCGGCCTGATGGTCGACCGCTGGCGCTGGGACGTGCTGTCGGGCGAGACGACCCCGGCCGAGTACAACGACGCCTGGACCGCCAACATGCTGCGCTACCAGGGCCTGGTGCCGCCGGGCGGCGAGCGTCCGGACAACGCCTTCGATCCGGGCGCCAAGTACCACGTGCCGGGCAACGTTCCGTACACGCGCTACTTCCTGGCCCACATCTACCAGTTCCAGTTCCACCGCGCGGCCTGCGAGATGGCCGGCTGGACGGGGCCGCTGCACCGTTGCTCGGTCTACGGCAACGAGGAGGTCGGCCGCCGCTTCAACGCCATGATGGAGATGGGCCAGTCCCGCCCGTGGCCCGAGGCGCTGGAAGCCTTCACCGGCGAGCGCCGCACCGACGCCTCGGCCGTGGCGGAATACTTCGCCCCGCTCGATGCCTGGTTGACGGAGCAGAACCGCGGTCGGGACTGCGGCTGGTAATCAATCCAGAGACTTGACCTGCAGGGGCCCGGTCCGCCGGGCCCCTTTTTCATGCCCGTTAAGACTATGCGCTTCGAGTTCGTTTACCGCTTCCGGCGCACTCTCCCGCATCGAGCCGCGGGGGCCTGTCTCCTCGGAAGTGTACGGACGGACGACAATGAGCGTCAGGTCGAAGCGTGACGGGCGGTCGCAGGGCCTCTGGGCCCGGCTGGCGCGTGCGCGCGACGGCGGCGTGGCCATGATGTTCGCCCTCGCGCTGCCGCCCGTCTGCATGATGGCGGTCTGCGGCGTGGACATTCACCGCGCCTCCACCGTCCGGGCCCAGCTTCAGGACGCGCTCGACGCCGCCGCCCTGCACGCCGCCCGTTCCACCGAGACCACGGACGCCGGCATCCGCACCGTCGGCATGCGCGCGCTGCGCGCCAATCTCGCCAACTTCCCCGACATCACCCTGCGGGAAGAGGCGGCCTATACCAACTTCGACCTCCAGGACGACGGGTCGGTCGTGGCTACCGCGAAGGTCCGTGTGGATACGCTCGTCGCCGACATGTTCCTCGGCGACCTGATCGACGTCGGGGTGGAGTCCACCGTCTTCCGGTCGAACAACCGGGTCGAGGTGGCGCTGGTCATCGACAACACCGGCTCGATGGCCTCGGGCGGCAAGCTTCGCGCGGCCCAGCAGGCCGCCACCAACCTGGTGAACCGCCTGGCCGCCGCCGACGCCCGCAGTGTCGAGGACGACGCAGTGCGTATCTCGCTCGTGCCCTTCTCGATGACGGTGCGGGTCCACTCGGGCTTCAGCAGCACGGGCAACCGGACGGGCGCGACCAACCTCGGTTGGCTGAGCCGCTCGACCAGCCACACCGGCTCGACCGGCTCGACCGGCATCTTCTCGACCGGCCAGGACCGTTTCGCGATCCTCGACACGCTCCAGATCGGCTGGCGCGGCTGCATCGAGAGCCGCCCCTATCCTTACGACGTCCAGGACACCCCCCCAAACACCGGCAACCAGGCCACGATGTTCGTGCCCTATTTCGCGCCGGACACGCCGGACAAAGGTGACATTCCCGGCGACAACACGTGGCAGAACTACAGCTATTCGAACGACTATCTCGACGACGTCCAGTCGGCGCGGAACAACAACTGGTCGTTCTCCAACAACTCCGCCCGCCTCACCGAGTGGTCGACCCGCACCCGCGATGCGACCAAGTACGTCCGTAGCCGCCTGCGGTCGGGCATTGGGACCAGCCTCGGGCCAAACGACGGCTGCGGCCTCGAGCCCATCACCCGGCTGACCGACAACTACAGCGCCCTGCTGACCAGCATCTCCAACATGCAGGCCACGGGGGAGACCAACGTTCCGATGGGACTGATGTGGGGCTGGCACACCCTGTCGCCCAGCGCACCCTTCGCTGACGGCCGTCCCTATGGGGCGCCGCGGGTCCAGAAGATCGTCATCCTGCTGACCGACGGCGACAATGTAAATTCGACGGCCTATAACCCGGACAACTCCAACTATTCTGGTCTGGGCCTGATCTGGCAGGAGCGGCTGGGCAGCGACACCAGCACCGCTTCGTCGGCCACCCAGCGCGGCCAACGCATGAACGAGCGCCTGCTCGAACTCTGCGCCAACATGCGGGAGCAGGAGATCATCATCTTCGCAGTCGGCGTCCAGGTCAGCACCACCAGCCAGAACCTGCTCCGCCAGTGCGCCAACAGCGACGACCGGTTCTATAACGTCACCAACACGTCGGGCATCGAGACCGCATTCGACCGGATCGCCGGTTCGATCGAGAACCTGCGGATCGCCCGCTAGCCGTCGTCCTCGTCGTCCTCGTAGCCGACCAGCGCGAGCGCGCGGGACCTGAGCCCGCGCAGTTCGGCCCAGCGCATAAGGCCTTCCTCGCGGCCGTGGGTGATCCACACCTCCTCGCGCGCGACCTCTGCGATGGTGGCGGTCAGCTCGTCCCAGTCGGCGTGATCCGAGATGACCAGCGGCAACTCCACGCCCCGTTGACGCGCGCGGGCCCGCACGCTCATCCATCCCGACGCGAAGGCCGCCACGGGATCGGCGAAGCGCCGGGACCAGCGGTCGGCGATGGCCGACGGTGGGGCGATGACGATCTCGCCGGGCAGAGCGTCCTTCTTCGGTTCGACCGGGACGGGGGCCAGAGGTCCGAGGTCCACCCCCCAGCGCTCGTAGAGCCGGTTCAGCCGCTCCAGCGCACCGTGCACATAGATGGTCCGCGCGTGGCCCTGCTCGCGCAGCAGGCGGATCACCCGTTGGGCCTTGCCCAGCGCATATGCGCCGACCAGGTGAGTGCGCTCCGGAAATTGCTCCAGCGAGCGCAGCAGCCTGCGCACCTCACCCCCGTCGTCCGGATGGCGGAAGACCGGCAGGCCGAACGTCGCCTCGCTGATGAAGACGTCGCAGGCGACAGGTTCGAACGCCGCGCAGGTCGGGTCCCGCCTGCGCTTGTAATCGCCCGACACCACCATGGTCAGGCCGTTTCGTCGGACCACGGCCTGGGCCGACCCCAGCACATGCCCAGCCGGCACGAGCGTCAGCTTTACCCCGTCGCGCGTGACCGTTTCACCGTACTCCAGCGGCTGGACCGTCCGCGCGAAATCCGCGCCATAGCGCTCGCCCATGATGGCCAGGGTCTGGGGCGTGGCGACCACCACGCCGTGGCCGGCGCGGGCGTGGTCCGCGTGGCCGTGGGTGATCACCGCACGCTCGACCGGCCGCACCGGATCGATGTGGAAGCCTCCGGGCGGGCAGCACAGGCCCTCGGGTCGGGGCCGCAGGAGATCCTCGGGACGCATCAGGCGGTGAACATGGTGAACGGCTCGGCGAAGAAAGGCGTCATCAATGGGTCAACATGGTGATCGTTCACCAATCCGGGGAGAGCGACCGCCGCTTGGCTCGCGGGCTGACGGGCGATATCGCAGGGCATGAACGCCAGTACGCTCCGCCCGATCCTCGAACAGCTGGTCTCCGGCCCGCCGCACACGCGGGCGCTCGGCTTCAAGCTGGAGGCGCTCGAGGACCGCGCAGTGACCCTGTCGGTTCCCTACCGCGCAGAATTCGCCGGCGACGCCCACAGCGGCGTCATCGCGGGCGGCGTGGTTTCGACCCTTCTGGATCACTGCTGCGGCATGGCGGTGTGGGCCGCGCTCGAACGCTACCAGGTGATCGCCACCCTCGACATGCGCATCGACTACATGCGCGCCGCCAGGCCCGGACTGGCCATCCTGGCGCGGGCCGAGGCCTTCAAGCTGACGTCTTCAGTGGCCTTCGTGCGGGGCGTCGCCTTCGACGCCGACCCCGACGATCCCGTGGCCGCGGTCCAGGCGGCCTTCATGCTCGATTCCGACGCGGGCCGGTCGCCGGGCGCCAACCTGAAAGGAAGCGCGGCATGAGCGCCGAGACCTTCCGGGACCTGCTCGCCGCCGCTCCCTATGCGCGCTTTCTCGGCGTCGAGGCCCACGGCGACGACGGCCGCACGGCGGTGATGCGCTACGCCCAGCACCTCATCGGCAATCCGCTCCTGCCGGCGCTGCACGGTGGCTCAGTCGCGGCGTTCATGGAACTGACGGCTCTGGCCGCTGTGGCGGCGGCGGCCCCGCGCGCACGGCCGCCCAAGCCCGTGGATGTCTCGGTCGCCTATCTGAGGTCGGGAAAGCCGATCGACACCTTCGCCCACGCTGACCTGCGCAAGGTCGGACGGCGGGTCGCCTATGTCCATGTGCTCGCCTGGCAGGATGATCGGACCCGACCGATCGCCGAACTTGGCGCCCATGTGCTGTTGGCCGGTGCGACCGGTGTCACGTCCATGTGAGACGTCGCGCGAAAACGACGCTTTCCCGCTCCGTGGAGCTGTGTTAACGACTCCTTAACCACTGCGTTTGGTGAGGGGCCTAACAATGGAAAAGACTGAGATTCTGAAGATCGTGGCGGACGACCTGTTCGCCACCGAGAAGGCCGTGGACGACGCCATCGCCCAGGCCACCGACATGATCGCCACCATGATTCAGGCTCGCCGCGACGCGAACCTGTCGGCCGTGGTAGGCGCCGAGGCCCAGGCCAAGATGATCGAGGCTGTCGCCGCCCTGGGCGCCGCCCGTTCGGCGGTCGTCGCCTCCCACGCCGAAATGGCCAAGGTGCAGCGCCTGGTCGGCCTCGGCCACCTGGCCGTCGGCCCGACCGACAAGCCCGACGAAGGCACGGGTGACGGCGGCGGCGGCCGCGGCGTGACCGCGCGCCGCGCCCTGCGGGTCGCCGCTTCGCAATAATCGTTCTCAGCGGGTGGGAAGCCGCCCGCGAGTCTGACATCATCGCCCTCGCGACTCGCCGTCGCGGGGGCGATTTTGTTGCTGGACACCCTCCTCGATCATTTCGCTTCGATCCTTTGGGTAGGGGTCTGCTGCTTCGCCCTGTTCAAGGGAGAGCAGACCGAGAGGATCGGCGGCGGCGCCTTGCTGATCGGCTGGTTCGCGACCCTCGCCATCCAGCGGACGGTGGACTTCAACGCCGTGAACTGGCCCGTCATGGCCGTTGACGTCCTGCTCTTTGTCATCCTGCTCGGCCTGGCCTGGAAGAGCGATCGAAGCTGGCCGGTCTGGGGCTCAGGCTTCCAGCTGATCATGGTGCTGGTCCACATCGTGACCGCCACGGACGTCCGCATCAGCGCGTTCGCCTATCAAAGCGCTCTGGCGGTCTCGAGTTTCGGGCTGCTCGCCTGTCTCGCCATCGGCACGTTCTGGGCGTGGCAGGAGCGCGAAGCGATCCGTCCGGACGCCTGAGTTGATCCCAAGGCGTTAGGATAATATTCCTTCTGGCTCCGTCGGAGCCGAATCGCCTTGCCGCTGTCCCATTCCCAGATCTGGAGCGCTCTCGACCGGCTGGCCGCGCGGGAAGGCCTGACCCCTTCGGCGCTGGCGCGACGGGCTGACCTGGATCCGACCAGCTTCAATCCCTCGAAGCGGGTCAAGGATGGCCGCGCTCGATGGCCGTCGACCGAAAGCCTGACCAAGGTCCTGGCTGTCCTGGGGGTGAGCCTCGGAGAGTTCGCCGCCTTGGCTGAAGACGGCGCCCGCGGCGACGGGGCTGTCCCCCTGCTCGGCTTCGCCCAGGCCGGCGACGACGGCTTCTTTGACGACGGCGGGTTTCCGGCGGGCGAAGGCTGGGACCGCATGGCCTTCCCGGGCGCGGCTCGCGAGGGCCTGTTCGCCCTCAGGGTCCAGGGAGACTCCATGCTGCCGGCCTACCGTGCGGGCGACCGGCTCGTGGTCGACCGTACCGCCTCGGACTTCCGGGTCGGAGACCGCGTCGTGGTCCGCACCACCGCCGGCGAGGTGATGGCCAAGGAGCTTCGCCGCCAGACCGCCGACCGCATCGAGTTGAAGTCGCTCAATCCCAACTATCCCGACCGCACCCTGAAGCGCCGCGACCTGTCCTGGATGGGCCGTATCCTCTGGGCCAGCCAATAGGCCCCCGACACGGAAAGGGCCGGCCCCTTGCGGGAGCCGGCCCATCCAACCCGGATAGTGAGGGTGGCCTAGTAGCCGCTGACGTAGGCGCCATGGACGTAGCCGACGATGCGGCCGTTTTCGACCACCCCGACCCAGTCGCCCAGGCGCTCACCCGCCTGGAACTGCTGACCGGCGCGCAGGCCGCCGACGCGGCCGTATTCGGTGCCAGGACCCGAACGCACGTTCACGTTCGTCGTGGCCGAGGCGTAGCCGCCCTGGCTGTAGCCCTGGTTGTAGTACCCTTGGTCGTAGCCGCGGTAATAGCCGCGCTGCTCGGCCTCGCGACGCTGCTGCTGACAGCCGATGTAGGAGCCCGCGCCCGCGCCGATCGCCGCGCCGGCCACGGCGCCCAGCGTCCGCTCGTTGTCGGAGATCTGGCTGCCGATCAGGGCGCCGAGCACGCCGCCGATCGCGGCGTTACGCTCCTGGGTGTTGCCTGGGGCGTCGCACTGGATGACGCCGACGGGGCGGTCCTGGGCCGCCGCCTGGGTAGGCACGGCGACGGTCGTCAGCGACACAGCCGCCACGCCGATGAAGAGGTTACGTGCGAGAGACATGATCGCTCTCCTTTCCGTTTGAACGACGCGGAAAGAATGGCCGATCGGGCGTGGGGTTCCCCTGAAACGCTTGTTCAGCTTGGGTTCACGCCCCTGACGCCAGCTGGCCGCGCGCGCCCGCCTCGATCAATTCGATCGTGCGGCCAAGGCCGTAGATGGCCGCGAACGAGCCGAAGCGCGGCCCCTGGCTGGCTCCCAGCAGCACCTCGTAGAGGGCTGCGAACCACGCTCTCAGCGGGTCGAACTGGTGCGCCTTGCCGACCGCATAGACCTCGTCCTGGATGGTCTCGCCCTCGCTGGTGTCAGGCGGCAGGCGGCGCAGCCGCTCGGCCAGGTCGAGCAGGGCGGCCCGCTCCTTGTCGGTCGGCAGGCGGAAGGCCTTCTTGGCGCGGACGAAGTCCTCGTAATAGTTCAGCGCATAGCCCGCGAGCCGGTCCAGCGTCGGCTCGGTCTCGGGCGTGGCGTCGGGCAGATAGCGGCTGAGATAGGCCCACAGCGCGGCCTTGTCGGTGGCGTTGGCGACAGCCGCCAGGTTCAGCAGCAGGCTGAAGCTCACCGGAGAGGCGGCCTGGGGCGGCTCGCCCTGGTGGACGTGCCAGACCGGGTTCTCGATGCGCTTTTCCGGCTCCTGGTCGCGATAGGCCTCGATCTGGCCGAGGTGGTCGTCGACCGCGCGCGGGATGACGTCGAAGTGCAGCTTCTTGGCCGACTTGGGCGAGGCGTAGATGTAGAAGGCCAGGCTGTCGGGCGTGCCGTAGCGCAGCCAGTCCTCGATCGACAGGCCGTTGCCCAGCGACTTGGAGATCTTGCGGCCTTCGCCGTCCAAGAACAGCTCGAAGTTGAAGCCCTCGGGCGGGACCCCGCCCAGCACGCGGCAGACGCGCGAGGACACCTTCACCGACTCGATCAGGTCCTTGCCGGCCATCTCGTAATCGACGCCCAGTGCGGTCCAGCGCATGGCCCAGTCGGGCTTCCATTGCATCTTGACCCGGCCGCCGGTGACCGGCGTCTCGACGCGGCTGCCGTCCTCGTCCTCGAAGACGATGGTCCCCTTCTCGACGTTCCGCTCCAGCGTCGGGACCTGCAGCACCCGGCCGGTGGTCGGGCTGATCGGCAGGAAGGGCGAATAGGTCGCGCGCCGCTCCGGCCCCAGGGTGGGCAGCATGATCGCCTGGATGTCGTCGAACCGCTCCAGCGCCTTCAGCAGGGTCTCGTCGAACCGGCCCGACTGGTAACAATCCGTCGCCGACAGGAACTCGTAGTCGAAGCCGTACTGGTCCAGGAAGGCGCGCAGCCGCGCGTTGTTGTGCCGGCCGAAGCTGTCGTGCTCCCCGAAGGGGTCGCGCACCATCGTCAGCGGCTTGCCGAGGTCCTGCTTCAGCAGCTCGCCGTTAGGGACGTTCTCCGGGACCTTCCTGAGACCGTCCATGTCGTCCGAGAAGCAGTAGAGCCGCGTCGCCCACTGGTCGTCGGTCAGGGCGCGGAAGGCGTTCCGCACCATGGTGGTGCGCACCACCTCGTTGAAGGTCCCGATGTGTGGCAGGCCCGACGGCCCATAGCCGGTCTCGAAGATCACTTCGCGCGCCAGCGCCGGAAACTGCGCCAGCGCCTCGTCGACCTTGCCCGCATGGATCAGGGTCGCGGCCAGGTCGCGGTCGCCATCATCCGCCAGCCGCGCCTTCAGCAGGCGCGCCAGCAGGTTGCGGGCCTGTTCGAAGGGCCAGGCGCGGGCGTTTCGGGCGTGTCCGGAAAGTCCGGCGAAAGGGGAGGCGGCCATGGCCGGGGATTAGGCCCCCGCCCGCCCCGGGGTCAACGGTCGGCCGTCAGGGCGGGCTTCGGAAGCGCCCCTTAGCCTTGACGCACCGGGCGCATGGCCTGGTCTGGGCCGACGCCAGGGCTGGCCTCACGCTCGGCTCCGGCGCGCTCGCCCGGGCGCATGAACTTGACCAGGACCCGCTGGCCGATCAGCAGCGGCGCCTCGTCCGCCGAGACGACCACCTCGACCACGCGCTGGTCGGTCTGCTGGCCGGGGGTGTCCGTCGTCAGGGTGCGCGCTCCGAACATGGTGGCCCGGCGCAGGACACGGCCGACATAGACGCGGGTCTGGTCGTTCTCAGGCGTGATCTCGACCTCCTGGCCGACGGTGACGTTTGGCAGGTCGGATTCGACGATCTCGGCGCGCACGATGCGGGCGGCGTCGGGCTCCAGGTCGAACATGTTGGAGACGTTCAGGGTCGAGGCGCCCGCGCCCGGCTGGGCGTAGCGGCGGGCGATCCGGCCGTCCATGGGCGCGCGGATGACGGTCAGTTCGAGATTGTATTCGGCCTCGTTGAGGCGGGCCTGGGCGGTCGCGACCTGGGCCTGCTGGGCGTTGAGCGCCGCCTCGGCGGAAGCCACCGCGTCGCGGGCCTGGTCGACGCGCTGCTGCGAGACATAGCCCTGGCTCATCAGCGTCTCGGTGCGGGCCAGCTCGCGCCGGGCCGTGGCCAGGTTAACCCGAAGGCTCTCGGCCTGGGCGGAGATCTGGGCGACTTCGGCGCGGGCGCGCTGAACGGCCAGGCGCGCCTCGTCGTCCTCCTGGCGGGCCAGGATCTGCCCGGCGGTGACCCGGTCGCCTTCCTGGACATAGACCTCACGCACCACCCCGCCGCGGCGAGCCGCGACCTGGATGATGCCGCCCTCGACGTCGGCGCGGCCGTTGCCGATAGCCGCGTAAGGGCTTTCGACCGGAGCCGCCGCTGCGGCGTCCATCTCGGCCTTCTTGGCCGCGCCGGCGCGCGTCATCATGAAGCCGCCGACCACGACGACGAGCAGGACCACCAGGGCGATCCAGAACCAGGGGCGCTTCAGAAAGCGGGGCATCGAGACGTTTCCTAAGACGGTCTTCTAGTGCGCCAGAGGCGCGGGATTGGGGTCGGGCAAGCGCTTCTCGTCGGAGAGGATCCTGCCGTCCTCCATCTTGATCACGCGGTCGGCGTAGGCTTCCAGGCGCGGGTCGTGCGTCACGCAGACCACCGCAGCGCCGTGCTCGACGGCGGCCCTGCGCAGCAGGCGGATCACCACTTGGCCGTTCTCGCCGTCCAGGGCCGAGGTCGGTTCGTCGGCGAAGATCAGCTGGGGCGTCTTGGCCAGGCAGCGTGCGATCGCCACGCGCTGTTTCTCGCCGCCTGACAGCTCGCTCGGGCGCTGGTTGAGGCGATTGCCGAGGCCGACCTCCTCAAGCGCGGCGCGCGCGCGGCGGTCCTGCTCGGCCGGCTCCAGGCCCTGGTATTTCAGGACGATCTTGACCTGCTGCAGCGCCGTGAGCGCCGGGAACAGGTTGAACCCCTGGAAGATGAAGCCGCAGTGGTCCAGACGGAACCGGTCGATGCGGCCAGACGACTTCTTCCACAGGTCGTCGACGTCAAGGATATCGACCCGGCCCTCGTCTGGCTTCAGCAGGCCGGACAGCGCGGCGATGAGCGTCGACTTGCCCGAGCCGGACGGGCCCATGACCATGGTCAGGTCGCCATGAGTGGCGTCGAAGTCCATGTTCTTCAGGACCTCGATGTGGGTCCGGCCGGTCTTGAACCGCTTGACCAGGCCCTTGGCCTCGATAGCCGGGGCGCCGTGTTTCGCCGTTGCCGTCGTCATCTCAGCAGGTCCGCGGGTTGGCTCTTCTTGAGCATGCCGAGCGACAGGAAGCCGGACAGCAGGGCGATGCCGAGCAGCAGGGCGGCGACGCTGCCGTTCATCCACATCGGGAAGGCCATCGGCAGGCCGAAGGCGCCGGCCAGCAGACTGATGCCCCAGGTGAGAAGGAAGGCCGCGCCCACGCCGACGACGCCGACCCAGAAGCTCAGCTCGACGATGATCCGCCTCAGCGACCCCATCGACACGCCCAGCGCGCGCAGCGACGCGAACTCCTTGATGTTGGCCAGGATTGCGCCGCGCAGCGTCTGCCAGGTGATCGCGACTCCGATCAGGATGCCGAGGAACACCGAGAAGCCGAGCATCACCACGACGATGCCCTCCTCGAACATGCCGGTCTCGGACGCCTCGGCCAGGGCGGCGCGGGTCCAGGCGGTGTACTGGCCGTTCGAGCTGGCGTTCAACTGGGCCGCGACGATCTCGGCCCGGGCCGGATCGTGCAGGCGCACCATCAGGGGACCGACCTGCGGGCCGTTGTAGGCCTCGCCCAGCATCCTCAGCGTGTCGCGGGACATGACCAGACCGGCCTGCATGAAGTTCGGATAGCCGCGGGTGACCCCGACCACGCGCACCGTGCGGCCATTATAGAGCGCCTGGTCGCCCAGCTGGACGCCCAGCCGGCCGAGCGCGGATTCGTCCACCGCCACCGTGTAGGGCTGACGCAGCGCCTCGACGAGGTCGTCGGAATAGTCGCGCGGAATGGTCGGATTGCCCGGCTGGGTCACGATCGAGGTGACCATGACAAATTCCATCCGCGGCCGCCGCGCCGGGGTCGGGTCGCCGGGGCGGCTCACCTGATCGAGCGTCTGGAACCGGCCTCCGGACAGGTCGACTTAGTCGACGACGGCCACATCCGGATGGCGATAGATGCTGGGAATGATCCGGCGCGGTACGCCGGATGGGCCGTTGAAGAGGCGCGTGGCGCCCGGCGCCAGCACCATCACATCCGCCGCGGAGCGGTCGATGGTGGCCGTAAACGACTTGCCCATGCCCATGAACATGCCGGCGAAGGCGAGCACGAGCAGGCCCGAGAAGGCGAGCGCGACCACTGCGGCCATGTAGCGGCGCCACTCGTATATCAGGGTTGAAAGCGCAAGCGACATGCGGACGAAGACGGGCTCCCCTCGATGGCCTACCTAATGGCGCGGCAGTGACGCGGCGTCCAAGTTAAATCGGGTTTAGGCGGTTGATCGCCGTTCGATTCGACCGCCCGCGGCTATGACACGACACGGAATTCACGATGAGCGTCCCTGAACTTCTGGTCCTGAATGCGGCGGTCGTGGCGGCCGCCATGCTGGTTCTCTGGCTGTTCGCGCTGCGGCTGGGCGACGTCAGCTTCATCGACGCCTTCTGGGGCTTGAACATGGTTCTAGTCGCGGCGGTGGACTGGTGGGTCGCCGACGGCGATCCGACCCGCAAGGCGCTGCTGGCCGGCCTGTGCGCCGCCTGGGGGCTGCGTTTGGGAATCCATCTGTTTCTGAGGTGGCGCCGACATGGACCAGACAAGCGATACGTCGGCCTTCTCGGCCGGCTGGAGAAGCGCGGCTTCAGCTTCCCGATCGCCTCGCTTCTCTTCGTCTTCCTGCTGCAGGGCGTCCTGCTCCTGCTCGTCTGCCTGCCGGTGCAGCTCGGCCAGGCCTGGCCGACGCCGCCCGTCGGCCTGCTCGGCTGGACCGGCGCGGCTTTGGCGGTGTTCGGCATCGTCTTCGAGACGGTAGGAGACCACCAGCTGGAGCGGTTCAAGGCCGATCCCGCCAATAAGGGCCAGGTCATGGACCGGGGTCTTTGGCGCTATACGCGGCACCCGAACTATTTCGGCGACGCCTGCGTCTGGTGGGGGCTGGGCCTGATCGCCTGCGAGGTTCCGTGGGGCTGGCTGTCGCTGGCGGGTCCGGCGTTCCTGACCTTCACCCTCTTGCGCTGGTCCGGGGCGCCGACCACCGAGGGCTCGATGAAGCAGACCCGGCCCGGCTATGCGGACTACATCGCCCGCACCAGCCCCTTCATCCCCTGGCCGCCGAAGCGCGCCTAGAGCACCGCCGCATAGATGTCGCGGGCGTCCTGAAGCGTGACGTCGCGCGGATTGTTGCCGAGGAGGCGGGTGACCTTCATGGCGTCCGCCGCCAGGCGGTCGAGGTCCCCTTGTGTGACGCCGACCTCGGACAGCCGCTGCTCCATCGGCATGGAGCGCACCAGGGCCGACACGCCCTGGACGAAGCCCTCGCCGTCATGCCGGCCCTCGGTCAGGCGCCCGGGCAGCAGCGGGGCCAGCTCACCGTAGAGGGCCGAGGCCGCGCTGAGGTTGAAGGCTGCCACCTCAGCGAACACCAGCGCGTTCGACAGGCCATGCGGCACATGGAACAGGCCGCCCAGCGGGTAGGCGAGCGCATGCACCGCCGCGACCGGCGCATTGGCGAAGGCCATGCCCGCCAGCAGCGATCCTTGCAGCATGGCCCGGCGCGCCTCCAGGTCCGATCCGTCATCGACCACGCGGTGGATGTTGCCCGCCAGCAGCGACAGCGCGCGCACGGCCAGGGCGTCCGACATCGGATTCTTCCTGTGCCGGGTCGTATAGGCCTCGACCGCATGCACCATGGCGTCCACGCCCGTCATGGCGGTGGCGCGTGGCGGCAGGCCGAGCGTCAGGGTCGCGTCGAGCAGCGCCAGATCCGGATAGAGCAGGCCGGACACCACCCCGACCTTCTCGTCCGACGGCGTGGTGACGATGGCGATGGGCGTCACCTCCGACCCCGTCCCGGCCGTGGTCGGGACCTGGATCAGGGGCAGGCGCTGTCCAATGGCCTTGTCCACGCCGTAGACGTCCTGGAGCGTCTGGTCGCCCGTCGCCAGCAGGGCCACCAGCTTGGCGGTGTCCATCGCGCTGCCGCCGCCCAGGCCGACGACCGCATCGACGCCGGCAGCGCGCGCCTCGTCGACCGCAGCCTCGACCGAAGCCTCCGGAGGATCTGCTTCCACGCGGTCAAACAGGGTGAGCGCCACGCCCGTCTCAGCGAGGCTCTTCAGGGCGTCGTCCAGCAGGCCGCTGCGGGCCAGGAAGGCGTCCGTGACCACCATTGCGTGACGCGCGCCGAGGCTCTTCAACTCCGCGCCGAGGCGGCCGGAGGAGCCGTCCTCGACCAACAGGCGCGGCGTGGTCTGGAACGCGAACTGGGTCATGCGCGCTATACCTAAGGGGCCCCATGGCCGTTAACGCTTGAAGAGTCGCGGAAAGGCCTCAAAGGCCTTATACTACGGCCTCAAGCCCGAAGGCGTCGACCGGTCCGTGCTGAAAGCGCTGTTTCCTACAAAGCCCGGAACGGAACCCTTGGCGCAGGCGATGCGGGCCTGCCGCTGGCACCTGGCGCTCGCCTTCGGCTTCTCGGCTCTGGTCAATATCCTCTATCTGGCGCCGACCCTGTACATGATGCAGGTCTACGACCGCGTGGTCCCCACGGGCGGGTTGCTGACCCTGCTGTTCGTGACCGTGGTGGTGTTCTTCGCCCTGGCCACGTTGGCGTTTCTCGATCACATCCGGTCGCGCATTCTGGTCCGCGCCGGCCTGCGGCTGGACCGCCAATTGGCCGGCGCCGTGCTTTCTCGGGTGCTTGGCTCCCGCGACGGGGGCGCCCGGATCAACCAGGCCATGCGGGAGTTCGATCAGTTCCGCGGCGCGGTCAGCGGCCAGGGAGCGCTGGCGCTGTGCGACGCGCCCTGGACGCCGATCTATCTGCTGTTCTGCTTCCTGCTGCACCCGGCGCTGGGCGCCCTGACCTTCTTTGGCGGCCTGCTGCTGCTGGTGCTGGCGATGTTCAACGAGCGCTCAGCCAAGCCGCGCATTGAGGCCTCGTCCAAGGCGTCGGCTGCGGCCTATGCGGCGCAGGAGACGGTGGCCACCCAGTCCGAGATCGTCCGCGCGCTGGGCATGCGTCAGGCGCTGATCGCGCGCCAGCTTCGGGAGCGAGACGTCGCGGTGGCGGCGCAGGCCGACGCCCAGTTCGTCGGCGGCGCCTATTCGGGGACCATCAAGTTCCTGCGCCTGATCCTCCAGTCCCTGGCCTTGGGTCTGGGCGCGCTGCTCGCCGTCCAGGGCGAAATCTCCGCCGGCGCCATCATCGCCGCCTCGGTCCTGCTGAGCCGGGCGGTCCAGCCGATCGAGCTGGTCGTCGGCGCCTGGAACGGCATCGTCCAGGCCCGTCAGGCCTGGGGCAACCTGACCGAGCTGTTCGCCGCAACGGCTGAGCAGGACACGCCGCGCACGGCCCTGCCGGACCCGAAGGGCGACCTCGCGCTGGAAGGCGTGGGCGTCCGCGCGCCCGTCGGCGACAAGCCGCTGCTCAAGCACCTGGCCTTCACTGTGTCGCCCGGCGAAATCCTCGGCGTCATCGGGCCATCGGGTGCGGGCAAGACCACCCTGGCGCGCATCCTTTCGGGCGGCATGGCGCCCGACGTCGGAAAGGTTCGCCTGGACGGCGCCGACTACGCCGCCTGGGACGCCGAGCGGCTGGCCCGGCACATCGGATATCTGCCGCAGGACTCTGTCCTGTTCGCCGGGACGATCAAGGAGAACATCTCCCGCTTCGCAGGCGCCATGGGAGAGGCGGCCGAGACCGTCGACGCCAAGGCCGTGGCCGCCGCCAAGGCCGCGGGCGTGCACGAGCTGATCCTGCGCCTGCCCCAGGGCTACGACACGCCGCTCGGCGCCGGCGGCCGCGGCCTGTCGGCCGGGCAGGCCCAGCGCGTGGCGCTCGCGCGCGCGCTTTACGGCGATCCGTGCCTGCTGATCCTGGACGAGCCGAACTCGCACCTCGACATGGACGGAGAGGCCGCCCTGCTGAACGCGGTCAAGGCCGCCAAGGCGCGGGGTGCGGCCATCGTCCTCATCGCCCACCGCACCGGCGTGCTCGGCGTGGCCGACCGCCTGCTCGTCCTCCGGGAAGGCGGCATCGAGGGGCTCGGCCCCCGCGACGAAATCGCCGCCCGGCTCCAGGCCGGCCGTCCGTCCGCACCGCGTGTCGTGAGCGTGAACTGAGATGAGCGCGGCGCCCAATCCCGTTCCGCCCCCGTCCGAGGCCGCCGCGACGCCGGCGCCTGAGGCCGCGCCCGTGGCCCCGCCGGAACCTCCCGCGCCTGCGGCCCCACCCGGGGACACGCCGCGGCGCGAGGCGATGATCGGCGGGATCATCGCCGGCCTGTTCTTCGTTCTTTTCCTCGGCTGGGCCGCCTTCGCGCCGCTCGACGCAGGCGCCTATGCGCCCGGCAAGATCGTCGTCTCGGGCAGCCGCCAGGCGGTGCAGCACCGCGACGGCGGCGTGGTCTCCGCCCTGCACGTCCGGGAAGGCGACAGCGTCGCCCAGGGCGCGGTCCTGGTCGAAATCTCGGCCGGGGAACTGCGCGCGACCGAGCGTGGCCTGACCGGTCAGGTGCTGGCCCTTCTCGCCCAGCGTTCGCGGCTGGTCGCGGAACGGGACAACCTGCCTGCGGTGCCGACGCCGCCGGAGTTCGCCAGCCTGACGGGCGCCGACGCGGCCCTGGCCGCTGAGGCCCTGCAGTTGCAGCGTCGGCAGTTCTCGGCGCGCGGCGGCTCGCGTTCGACCCAGGTCGGAGTGCTCAACCAGCGGGTCCAGCAGCTGCAGCAGCAGATCGTCGGCATCGAGCGCCAGATCGAGTCCAACCGTGAGCAGCGCCGTCTGATTGGCGAGGAGTTGCAGGGCATGCGGGATCTGGCGGCCCAGGGCTATGCGCCCATGAACCGGGTCCGCGCCCTGGAACGCCAGGCCGCCGCGCTGGACGGCGAGGAGGGCGCCCTGCGCGCCCAGGTCGCCCGCGCCAACGAGGCCATCGGCGAGACGCGCATGCAGATGCTGGGCGTCGGCGCCGAGACCAATGAGGAGGTCGCCGACCTGCTCCGCCAGGTCCAGGTGCAGCTCGACGAGCTCATGCCGCGCCTGACCGCCGCCCGTGAGCAGCTGGCCCGCGCCCAGGTGCGCGCGCCGGCCTCGGGCCAGGTGGTCGGTTTGTCCATCTTCACGGTCGGCGGCGTGGTCCAGCCGGGGCAGACCCTGATGGAGATCGTCCCGCGCGAGGCTGCCCTGGTGATCGAGGCCGAGGTGTCGCCCGCCGACGCGGACGACCTGCGCATCGGGCAGGAGACCGAGGTCCGCTTCACCGCCTTCCGCGAGCGCGACCTGCCGATCCTGCACGGAGTGATCACCGCCGTCTCCGCCGACAGCTTCGTCGAAGAACGAACCGGCCGCAGCTTCTTCCGGATGACAGTCACCGTGCCGCCGTCGGAACTTGACAAGATCGCGTCCGTACGCGGGGCCGATATGGGGCTGCGTCCCGGCCTGCCGGTCGAGGTGGTGGTGCCGCTCCGGAAGAGGACCGCGCTGGAGTATTTCCTCGAGCCCCTGACCCAGAGCCTGTGGCGGAGCTTCCGCGAGCACTAGGTCGGCGCTAAGGAGCGCCATGCCTTCCGACAACCCGCCCAGCTGGGGCCCCCTCCGTTCCTTCGGGCGGATCAAATCCCGCACGCTCAAGCCGCGCCAGGCGGCCCTGTTCGACACCCTGCTGCCGCGGGTCGCCCTGCCGGATCCGGCGCTCGGGCGGCTGGAGCCGCGCGACCTGATGCCGGGGGCCGAGGAGGTCTGGCTCGAGATCGGCTTCGGCGGCGGCGAGCACCTGGCCGAACAGGCCGCGCGCCATCCCGGGGCGCTGATGATCGGCTGCGAGCCGTTCCTGAACGGCGTGGGCTCGGCCCTGCGTCACGTCGAGGAGCGGGGGCTGGAGAACGTCCGGCTGCATGCCGGCGACGCGCGGGACGTCCTGGCCGCCCTGCCGGACGCCTCGCTCGACCGGGTGATGATCCTGTTTCCCGACCCCTGGCCCAAGGCGCGGCACAACAAGCGCCGCCTCATCCAGCTGGAGAGCGCCGCCGAGATCGCCCGGGTTCTGAAGCCGGGCGGACACCTGCGTTTCGTGACGGACTGGAAGGACTACGCCGCCTGGGCGCTGGAGATCCTCGAGAAGACCCCCGGTCTCGCCTGGCAGGCCGAGCGCGCCGATGACTGGAACATCGCCCCCGCCGACCACGTCACGACGCGCTACGAGGAAAAGCGCCTGGGCGACACGCCGCCGATCTTCCTTGAGTTCCGCCGCGAAGCGTAGCAATCAGGGTCCATCTTCAAAAAAGACGGACCTGAGTGTCGTGAACTTCTCGATGCACGCCGCCGCCCAGCCGATGTTCCTGCGCGGACTGGCGACCCTGGACCACCTGCTCGACAAGGCGGCGTCGTCCGGCCTCGACGAGGCCGCCATCCTCGAGGCCCGGCTGGCGCCGGACATGCGGCCCTTCCCGGACCAGATCCGCATGGCCAGCTTCACCGCGCGCGCCGCCATGGCGCGGCTCGCCGGCGCCGACTGGCCGAAGACAGACGACACAGAGGCGTCCCTGGCCGAGCTCAAAGCCACGGTGGCGCTCTCGCGAGACTTCGTGGCGGGCGTCGATGCGGCCGCCTTCGCGGGTGCCGAGACGCGGCCTGTCCAGCTGAAGTTCCCGGGGATCGAGCTGAACTTCGTGGGCGAAGGGTATCTGACCAGCTTCGCCCTGCCGAACTTCTATTTCCACGTGACCACGGCCTACGCCATCCTGCGCCACAAGGGCGTGGAGCTGGGCAAGCGTGACTTCCTGGGCCAGCTGGCGCTGGTCTAGAGCAGCCGGATCTCGCGCAGCCGCTGCATCAGATAGTCCTGGGCCGTGATCGGCTCGGGATAGCGGTTCGGGTTGTCCGCGGTGACGCAGCTCTCCAGCGTCCGGATTTCGTAGTCCGGGTTGAAGTGCAGGAAGAAGGGCGTCGAATAGCGGGAAAAGCCGCGCCGCTCCGGCGCCGGGTTCACCACCCGGTGCGTCGTCGACGGCAGGACGTGGTTGGTCAGCCGCTGCAGCATGTCGCCGACGTTGACCACGATCGCGCCCGGCGGCGGGTTGATCGGCAGCCACTGGCCGTCACGGTCCTTGACCTGCAGGCCGGCCTCCTCGGCCCCCAGCAGCAGGGTGATGACGTTGATGTCCTCGTGCGCCCCGGCCCGCACGCCCGGCGCGTCGGCGGGCACCGGCGGATAGTGGAGCAGGCGCAGCACGCTGTTCCCTTCGCTCACGGTGTCGTCGAAGAAGCGGTCGTCCAGCTTCAGATACCGCGCGATAGCGGCCAGCAGCTTGAGTCCCAGCGCATCCAGCGCCTCGAACATCCCGTAGACGTGCCGATGAAAGCCCGGGATCTCGCGCGGGTCGAGGTTGGCGCGCATGAAGTCGCGATAGGGATGACCCTCCGGCAGGTCCCGCCCGGTGTGCCAGAACTCCTTGAGATCGACGACGTCGGCGTCCTTGGCCGCCTCGGTGCCGAACGGGGTGTAGCCGCGGGCGCCCCCGGTCCCCGGCTCGTGGTAGGCCATCTTGGCGTCATGCGGCAGGGCGAAGAAGGCCTTGGCGTCGGCCAGCGCCCGGTCGATCACCGTCTGGTCCAGCCCGTGGTCCGACACCACCGCGAAGCCGTAGCGCCGCCAGGAGGCGCCAAGATCGTCGGCGAAACCCTGGAAGTCCCGCTCGTAGCGGGTCATCGAGACGGGGGCGAAGGCCTGGGCGGCGTCGGACATGGCGAACCTGCGAAAAGGGGCAGGGCGGTCTAGCCGAAAACGATGCGGCACCAAAGCATGCCGCGCGCGCGACCCCAAGCTTTGCTATAAATCAAGCTTGGCAGGAACCGCCGCCGCCGACCTTGCGTTTACGCGGGGGCTAATCCGGAGAGAACGCTATGACCCTCAAGACCCTCACCCTCGGCGTCGGAGCCGCGGCCCTGATCGTGGCCGGCTGCACGACGACCGACCCCTATCGCAGCCAGCCGATCCGCAACAACACCGGCACCGGCGCCATCGTCGGCGCGGTCGCGGGCGGACTGCTCGGTTACCTCACCAACACCTCGGACTCCGAGGAAGGTCGCACCAACGCCCTGATCGGCGCCGGCGTCGGCGCGCTCGCCGGCGCGGCGGTAGGCAACTACATGGACCGCCAACAGCGGGCCATGGAGCAAGAACTGTCCGGCACCGGCGTTGGCGTCGCCCGTGAAGGCGACACCCTGATCCTGCGCATGCCCTCGGACGTGACCTTCGCCACCGCCAGCTCGACCATCGACGGCCGCTTCTACGCTGTGCTCGACGATGTGGCCCAGGTGCTGAACACCTACGACCAGTCGGTCGTCGACGTTGTGGGGCACGCGGACTCCCGCGGCGAGGCGGCCTACAACCAGACCCTGTCGGAGCAACGCGCCTCGTCGGTAGCGGGCTACCTCATCAGCCGCGGCGTGATGCGCGAGCGCCTCTATGTCGCCGGCCGCGGCGAGATGGCGCCGATCGCCTCCAACGACACCGACCAGGGCCGGGCCATGAACCGGCGTGTGGAGATCGTGATCCGGCCCTTCACCGGGCGCTGATCTGCTGACCCGAAGACAGGACGCGGCCGCTCCAAGGGGGCGGCCGTTTCCTTATGTCGCACCCTCTTGCGCGTAACCGCCGACCGGTGTTCCTTGCGTCTGGCGGAGGGGCGAGTTGGACCGGCGCGGCGACAACGACATCTATGACGGCGACGAGATCGCCAGCCTGCTCAAGGGCCTGCGCCTGGCCGTCATCGCTCTGGTCGCCGCGGTCGTCACCGCCGGCCTGGTCATCGGCGTCGGCGAGAACCTCAAGGGCCACGGCGACGCGCCGCAGCTGACCCTGGTCTCGGGCCACTAGGCCTCACATTACAGCGCTGTAAGTGTTCCGCGCCGATTTCGGCGTCTAGGGTCCCGGCCTCTGTTCTGGTGAGGTCGGGGTCCCCATGTTCAAGCGCGCGCTCGTCGTGTCCGCCGCCATCGCGGCCGTTCTGTCGGGGTCGCCGGCCCTGGCCCAGACCACGGCGCTCGATGCGCCGCCCGCCACGCCCGAGGTTCCTCGGCTCGATTACCGGCACCGGACGCTCGACAACGGGCTGCGCGTCTACACGCTCCAGGACCGCTCCTCGCCGACTGTCTCGGTCCAGGTCTGGTACGACGTCGGCTCCAAGGACGACCCGCAGGGCCGCTCGGGCTTCGCCCACCTGTTCGAGCACATCCTGTCGCGGATGACCCGCAACATCCCGCGCGGCTACATCAACACCCTGGTCGAGGATGTCGGCGGCTCGCGCAACGCCTCCACGGGCCCGGACTACACCAACTACTTCGAGGTGGTGCCGTCGCACTTCCTCGAGACCATGCTGTGGACCCATGCCGAGCGCATGGACCGGCTGGTGGTCGACGCGGAGATCTTCGACGCCGAACGCTCCATCGTTCAGGAAGAACTGCGTCAGCGCGTGCTGGCCACGCCCTACGGTCGGCTTCAGCGCTTCGTGATGATCAACAACTCCTGGCGGGTGTCGCCGTACCATCGGCCCGGCATCGGCTCGATCGAGGAGCTGAACGCCGCGACCGTCGAGGACGCGCTCGCCTTCCACGACGCCTACTACCGGCCCGACAACGCCGTACTCGTGGTCTCGGGCGACTTCGACCAGGCCCAGCTCGACGCCTGGATCGATGAGCACTTCGGCCCGATCCGCGCGCCCGACCGTCCGATCCCCCGCTTCTCGGCGGAAGAGCCTGCGCGCGAAGGTCCGCGCAGCGTCACGGCCTACGCCCCCAACGTGCCGCTGCCGGCCATCGTCTGGTCCTATCCGGCCCCGCCGGTAAACCATCCCGACACGCCGGCTCTGCAGGTTCTGGACGCCATCCTGACCTCTGGCGACTCCTCGCGCTTCCACCAGGCCCTGGTGCGCGGCGGCGTGGCCGCCAGCGCGACCGCCTACAACTACCAGCTCGAGGATGGCGGCTTCTACGGTCCCTTCCTGATCGTGTCCGGCGAAAGCGACGTCGAGGCTGCCGAGGCCGCGCTGCAGGGCCAGATTGACCTCATCCGCACCGCTCTGGTGACCGAAGCCGAGCTGGCGGAAGCCCGCACCGAGATCGTCGCCGGCGCTCTGCAGGGCAGGCAGACCGCCATGGGCCGCGGCTTCGCCCTGGCGGACGCCATCATGACGGCCAACGACCCCGATTTCGCCGACGAGAACCTTGAGCGTGTCGCCCAGGTGACCGCCGCGGACGTCCTGCGGGTGGCCCAGACCTACCTGCGCGATGACCAGCGGGTCTCGATCCGCTACCTCGATGAGAGCCAGCGCCCGGAGGGCGCAGCCGACACCGTCGCGCCGTCCGTTGACCGCTACGGGCTGGACCTGCCGCCGAACCAGAGGCCGCTGGTCACCCACGCATCCGACGCGGAGCGCGTGCCGCCGCCCGCCCCGATCGAGCCCCGCTCGCCGCTGCCGCCGCAGTTCTCGGAACGGACCCTGTCGAACGGTCTGCGGGTCATCGTCGCCCGCTCGGGAGACCAGCCGCTGTTCACCGCCTACCTGTCGGTCGGCGGCGGCGACGCGGCGGAGGGCGAGCCAGGCTCGGCGGTCAACGAATTCACCGCCGACATGCTGACCCGCGGCGCCGGCGGCCTGACCTCGACCGAGATCGCCGCCCGCATCGAACGGCTCGGCGGTTCCATCGGCGCAGGCGGCGGCGCCGACCGCCAGACCCTGTTCGTGTCCGCGCCCCAGGTGAACGCCGAACAGGCCGGCACCATCCTCGCGACGGTGGCCCGCAGCCCCGACTTCGACGCCGAGGAGCTGGAGCAGCTGCGCTCGGAATCGATCGACGGCTACCGGGTCTATCTCCGCCAGCCCGGCAACATCGCCGGTGAGGTGGCCCAGCGGCTGGTCTACGGCGCGACGCCTTACGGCCTGGGCGCGCCGACCGAAGAGGCCCGCCGCGCAGTGACCCGTGACCAGTTGGCCCAGTTCCACCAGACCTGGTGGCGCCCCGACAACGCCACCCTGTTGATCGGCGGCTCGATGGAGGCGGAAGAGGCCTTCACCCTGGCCGAGGAGCTGTTCGGCGACTGGCGGCGCCCCTCGACGCCGCTTCCGCCGGTCCGCTCGCTCGCCGGCGAGCCTCAGCCGCCTCGAGTGGTCGTTGTGGACATGGAGGGCGCGGGCCAGGCGGCCGTGCAGATCTCGCTGCGCAGTCTCGAGCGGTCCCATCCCGACTACTACGCCCTCGCGATCGCCAACGCCGTGCTCGGCGGCGGCTCCAACGGGCGGTTGTTCCAGGAGGTGCGCGCCCGTCGCGGCCTCAGCTACGGCGCCTATTCCGCGCTCAGCCAGGCGCGCGAGGCGGGCCGCATCAACCTGACCGCCCAGACCCGGAACGATGCGGCGGCCGAGACTGCGGGCGTCATGCTGGACGAACTGGCGCGGCTCGTGGCCGAGGGCCCCGACCAGGGCGCGGTCGAGCGCCGCACGAACTTCCTGGTCGGCGCCTTCGGACGCCAGATCGAGACGACCCAGGGCCTGACGGGTTATCTCGCTACCGTCTCCGCGCTCGGCCTGCCTCTCGATGAGGTCAGCAACTATCCGCGCGCCGTCGACGCGGTCACGGC
>NZ_JANJTL010000013.1 GCF_024711105.1 Brevundimonas sp.
AACGAGAGCCAGGACGAGCAGAGCCAGATCGAGGAGTTCCTGCGCCGCTACAACGGCGAGGGCATCCAGCACATCGCGCTGCACACCGACGACATCTTCGAGACCGTCGAGGAGATGAAGCGCCGCGGCATCCCCTTCCAGGACACCATCGAGACCTACTTCGACCTGATCGACAAGCGCCTGCCCGGCCACGGCCATGACGTGGCCCGGATGCGCAAGAACCGCATCCTGATCGACGGCTCCGAGCAGGACGGCCTGCTGCTCCAGATCTTCACCCAGGACACCTTCGGCCCGATCTTCTTCGAGATCATCCAGCGCAAGGGCAACCAGGCGTTCGGTGAGGGCAACTTCCAGGCCCTGTTCGACTCCATCGAGCTCGACCAGATCCGCCGCGGCGTGGTGAAGGTCGACGCCTGACCGATCAGACGGCGTCAGTGGCGTGACGCCGGCATCGGAGCGAGGATGAGGCCATGAAGCGCCTCGTCCTCGCCGCCCTGCTGGCCGCCGCTCCGGCGTCCGCGCCGGCCCAGTCGATGAACGTCCGCCTGATCACCGAGCAGGTGGTCCGCGACATCTGCGGCCCCTTCATCCAGACCGGCGACATGTGGCCCTCGATCGCGGCGGCTGAGCGCGCGGGTTACGCCGTCATGCAGGTCTGGCCGGACGACATTCGCATCGGCGCCGCCGACCTCCAGCCGACGCCGACGGAGATCGAGATGCGGGGCTCGCACGCCGGAACCATCCGGATGAGCGCCCGGCGCGACCGTCTGACCTGCTCCGTCGGCATCGCGGAGGGCGGCGTCCGGACCATCGCGGAAGCCGCCGAACCGCACCTGCGCGCCCTCGGCCTCGATCCGGTTCTGGACGAGCGCGAGCCGCCCCTGGCGGTGTCCGTCTGGCGCGGCGGCGACGCCATGGCCCTGATCGCGCCGTCGAGCGAGTTTCGGCCCGGGTCGGAGCTTGCCCTGATCGGTCGCGCGGCCGACTAGGCCGGCTCCTTCTCCTCGGGGAACAGGCGCATGACCGTCTCGGCGCCGAGTTCCAAAATCATCTTGCCGACGCACAGCAGGGTGATGGTCCAGGCCGGCGCCCCCAGCTGCGACAGGCCAAACGCGCCGAGCAGCACCGTGACGTGCAGGACGATCAGCCGGCCGTAGGGCTTGAACATTTCGCCGACGGGCGACGCCGTCCGGCGCGCGTCGATCCTGATCCAGGTTCGCCAGAACATCAGACCGTGAGTCACCACCATGGCCAGCACCGCGAGCGCGAAGCTGCCCGCCGTCCACAGGCCATCGCCCTCGACACGCGGGAAACTGGCGGCCAGGACTCCGGCGAACACCCCGTGCACGGTCCAGAAGATCCCATAGTGGATGAGGAAGAACATGGCCGTGCCCAGGCGGCCCGGCGGGTTCTCGCGGCCGGCGATCTCGGGACTCTCGCCCTCGGCCATCAGGATTCGCGGCAGGGTGAACAGGCCCACGATGGCGTTCTCGATCCAGTAGAGGATCAGGATCGATCCGGCGCTCCAGCCCAGGAAGAGCACGCCGAAAATGGGGATCAGGTTACCGACGATAATCGCCGCGACGACGGGGCCGCGCGCGGGGCGCTCAGGCTGGCCGAACGGGAATCGCTGACGAGGCATGGCCGACGATGGCCCAGGCGAGCCAGCTTGGCAAAGCCCGCTCAGAGCGTGGCGCAGAACCTCGGGACAGCCTCCGTCGCCGGCCCATAGACGCCCTCGTCGAACAGGAAGCGGCCCTGCGTGGGTTCGAGGTTGATCTCCACCGTCCGGGCCCCGACGAGGTTCGCCGCCTGGACGAACCCCGCCGCCGGATAGACCGCGCCCGAGGTGCCGATGGAGACGAACAGGTCGCACTCGGCCAAGGCCTGTTCGATTCGCTCCATCTCCAGCGGCATCTCGCCGAACCATACGATGTGCGGCCGCATCCGGCCCTCGGGGTGGTGGGGCGACGGCTCGTCGGCCGCCAGGTCGCCCGGCCAGTCGCAGACCGTGTCCGAGGCCGTGCAGCGCGCCTTCAGCAGCTCGCCGTGCATGTGGATCAGCTTGAAGCCGTCGGCCGGCGCGACCTCGGCATGCGCCCGGTCGTGCAAGTCATCGACGTTCTGGGTCACCAGGGTGAACCGCCCCGGCCACCGCGCCGCCAGCTCGGCCAGCGCCCGGTGCGCCGCATTGGGCTGGACGCCCGGAAGCTGGCGTCGGCGCTGATTGTAGAAGTCCTGCACCAGCGCCGGATCGCGCGCGAACGCCTCCGGCGTCGCTACGTCCTCGAACCGATGCCCCATCCACAGGCCGTCGCCGGCCCGGAAGGTCGGCACGCCGGACTCGGCTGAAATCCCTGCGCCGGTCAGGACGACCAGGTTCACCAGACGCCCGTGTTCGGCATCGAGGCCCAGGGCTCGGCGGGCGGCAAGGGTTGGCCCTCCTGCAGCAGCTCGACCGAAATCCCGTCGGGCGAGCGGACGAAGGCCATATGCCCGTCGCGCGGCGGCCGGTTGATGGTCACCCCGCCGTCCATCAGCCGCTGGCAGGCCGCATAGATGTCGTCGACCTTGTAGGCCAGGTGCCCGAAATTGCGCCCGCCCGTGTAGTCCTCGCGGTCCCAGTTCCAGGTCAGCTCCACCTCGGGCGACCGCTCGGCCTCCGAGCGTCCGGCGTCATTGGGCGCGGCCAGGAAGACGAGGGTGAACCGGCCCTTCTCATTCTCCATCCGGCGCATCTCGCGCAGGCCCAGATGGTCGCACCAGAATCGAAGCGAAGCGTCGAGGTCCGACACGCGGACCATGGTGTGGAGGTAGCGCATGGGCGGTTTCCTGACGGCGGGAAGGGTCCTAAGGGTAGGGAGGCCCTGAGGGAGATTCCAGATGAAAACCCGCGCCGCCGTCGCCTTCGAGGCCAAGCGCCCGCTGGAGATCGTCGAGGTCGACCTGGAGGGGCCCAAGGCGTTCGAGGTGCTGGTCGAGATCAAGGCGACCGGCGTCTGCCACACCGACGCCTATACGCTGGACGGGCTCGATTCGGAGGGCATCTTCCCGAGCATCCTCGGCCACGAGGGCGCGGGCGTGGTGGTCGAGGTCGGGCCCGGCGTGACCTCGGTCGAGGTCGGCGATCACGTGATCCCGCTGTACACGCCGGAATGCCGCCAGTGTAAGTCGTGCCTCAGCCGCAAGACCAACCTGTGCACCGCCATCCGGGGGACGCAGGGAAAGGGGCTGATGCCCGACGGCACCAGCCGCTTCAGCTACAAGGGCCAGCCGATCGCCCACTACATGGGCTGCTCGACCTTCTCGAACTACACCGTCCTGCCCGAGATCGCGGTGGCGAAGATCCGCAGGGACGCGCCGTTCGACAAGGCCTGCTACGTCGGCTGCGGCGTGACCACGGGCGTGAGCGCGGTGGTCAATACGGCCAAGGTCGAGCCGGGGGCCAACTGCGTGGTCTTCGGCCTCGGCGGGATCGGGCTGAACGTCATCCAGGGGCTGAGGATGGTCGGGGCCGACATGATCGTCGGGGTCGACATCAATCCGGCCAAGGCGGAGTGGGGCCGGCGCTTCGGCATGACCCATTTCGTCGATCCGAAGACGGTCGACGATGTGGTCGCCCATCTGGTCGAGCTGACCGGCGGCGGGGCCGACTACACCTTCGACTGCACCGGCAACACGACCGTCATGCGCCAGGCGCTGGAGGCCTGCCATCGCGGCTGGGGCGAGAGCGTCATCATCGGCGTGGCCGAGGCCGGCAAGGAGATCGCCACCCGCCCGTTCCAGCTGGTTACCGGCCGGGTCTGGCGCGGCTCGGCCTTCGGCGGCGCGCGCGGCCGGACCGATACGCCCAAGGTGGTCGACTGGTACATGGACGGGAAGATCGAGATCGACCCGATGATCACCCACACCCTGCCGCTGGAGCGGATCAACGAGGCGTTCGACCTGATGCACGCGGGGGAGAGCATCCGGTCGGTAGTGGTGTTCTAGGTCAATGGGCCGCTGGTACACACGGCCGATGGTGTTCGTCGCAGACGTGGAGACGGCGCTCGCCTTCTACGTCGACGGGATGGGCTTCGCCGAGGCGTGGAGCTTTCGCGACGACGGCGGCCGCAAATTCGTCGCTCAGGTGGACCGGGACGACGCCGAAATCATCTTGTCCAGCCAGTGGCCGGAGAAGCGCGGCAAGGCCATGTTGTTCATCGAGCTGATCGCCGAGGACTGGAACGGCCTGCCTGAGCGCCTGACGGAGCGCGGCGTCGCCTTCACCTGGGGCTGGTGGGGCTATCGCACCCTGATTGTCGCCGATCCGGACGGCAATGAACTCTATTTCCCGGATCCGAGCGACCCAGGATCGCAAAGGGACGTATAGTCGGGGCGGGGAGGAGATCGCGATGCTCAGGTTCGTGTTCGCCATGGCGTGGCTGGTCTTCGCCACGCCGGCCCTGGCGCAACAGCAGATGGCTGACCCCGACTGGGTCCCCCGGGTCGGGACGCCGACCTGGCCGGCCGAGGGTCCGGTCGTGGTCATCGACGAGGCCCACGCCAACTTTCACACGGCGGGCGGCCGATACGCGCCGTTCGCCGACCTGCTGCGGGCGGACGGGTACAGGGTCGCGGCGGGGACCTCGCGTTTCACCGACGCGAGCCTCGCCTCCGTAAGCATCCTCGTCATCGCCAATGCGGGATCACCCAATGCGGGGGACGCTGTGGAACCCGCCTTCACCGAGGACGAGACCGCCGCGATCGAGCGATGGGTCCGCAATGGCGGCTCGCTGTTCCTCATCGCGGATCACGCGCCCTTCGGCCTGGTCGCGCAGTCGCTTGCGGCCCGTTTCGGGGTGGCCATGGGAACGGGTTGGGCCTTCGAGCGTGCGCCCGACGGACCAGGCCTGACGGCGAACATCGATTATTCGCGCGCCGATGGCGACTTGGGGTCGCATCCCACGACCGAAGGTGTCGAGCGCGTGCGCTCGTTCGGTGGGCAATCCCTCACCGGGCCCGCGGGGTCGACGGTGCTCATGCGCCTGGCCGACGAGGCCTGGGAAGCGCCGGACCGGGCTGAGCTGACGCAGGCCGATGCGGCCCTCAGGGCCACCGGCGACGGATCACCGAACCTCGACGGCCTGGCTGTCCCGGTCGGAGGCCGGGCTCAGGCGCTTGCGTTCGAGCACGGGCGGGGCCGGGTCGTCGTCTTCGGCGAGGCGGGGATGTTCTCCGCCCAGGTGGTCCGCTTCCCGCCTGAGCAGGCGCGCGAAGACATTCGCTTCGGGATGAACGTGCCTGGCCTGCACAATGATCGTCTCGCTCTGGGCGTAATGCGCTGGCTGTCGCGCGCAGGCGAATAGGAGGTTTTGGATGTTCACCCACATCACCGTTGGCTCGAACGATGTCGAGGCGTCACGCCGGTTCTATGACGCGGCGCTTGGAGCCCTTGGCCTGCCGCCCGCCAGCGGCCCGGACCCGAAGGGGCGCTACTGGTGGCGAACGGATCGTGGAGCCTTCGCGGTGGGCAAGCCCATCGACGGCCAGCCCGCCTGCCACGCCAACGGCGGAACCATCGGCTTTCACGCCAGGACGCCCGAGATGGTGCAGGCCTTTCACGACGCAGGGGTGGCGGCGGGAGGAACCTCGATCGAGGACCCGCCCGGAGAACGCAACGGAGCCTTCGGCAAGCTTGTGCTCGCCTACCTGCGCGATCCGGACGGCAACAAGATCTGCGCCCTGCACCGTCCTTCCTGATGGAGACGGTCAAGCAGCACATCGTCCACGGCGGAACGCTGCGCTATCTGCGCCACGACAGCGCGACGACCGGCACGCCCATGACCCTGTCGGTGTTCACGCCGCCGGGGGAGGGGCCGTTTCCGGTGCTGATCTGGCTGTCGGGCCTGACCTGCACAGAGGACAACTTCACGACCAAGGCGGGCGCCTATCGCGCGGCGGCCGAGCACGGGCTGATCGTCGTGGCGCCGGACACCTCGCCGCGCGGCGAGGGCGTGGCCGATGATCCGGCCTATGACCTTGGGCAGGGGGCCGGCTTCTATGTCGATGCGACTGAGGCGCCCTGGTCCGACCACTACCGGATGGAGAGCTATGTCACCGGCGAACTGCTCGAGCTGATCGACGGAGCGTTTCCGGCCGGGCCGGCGCGGTCGATCTTCGGCCATTCGATGGGCGGGCACGGCGCCCTGACGTTGGCGCTGCGCCACCCGGAGCTGTTCCAGTCGGTCTCGGCCTTCGCACCAATCAGCTCGCCCACGCGCTGCCCCTGGGGCGAGAAGGCGTTCGCGGCATACCTGGGGCCGGACCCCGACGTCTGGGCGGAGCACGACGCCGCGCGCCTGATCGAGGGCGGTCGAGCGCGAGGGGTCTACGACACGATCCTGGTCGACCAAGGTGACGCGGATCCCTTTCTGGAGGAACAGCTGAAGCCGCAGCTGCTGAAGGCGGCGGCCGACAAGGCGGGGCAGGGGCTGAACCTGCGCATGCAGCCCGGGTACGACCACTCGTACTTCTTCATGGCCAGCTTCATCGACGATCACGTCGCCTTCCATGCGGCGCGGCTGAAGAGCTGACGATGGACGGGATCGACGACCACACCGAGATGTTCAGCGCGCTCTGCATCGAGCTCGGCTTCTGTCTTCACGAGAAGGGCCAGCAGCGGGTCATCGCCGCCCTGCCGCAGGGGCTGGATGCGGCCGTGCGGGCGGTGTTCGCAGCCGAAGGTGTGGACTATGCCCACGCGCCCGGCGATCTGAAACGCGACGTCCGGGCGTGTTTGAAGGCGCATCTGCCCGACCTGCCCCGGCGGAGCGTCTGAAGCGGTGAGCGGGCGAGCGCCCACGCCTGAGGAACAGGCCCTGGCGCGCCAGGCGTCCGAGGCCCGCCAGGCCGGCCGCGCCGAAGAGGCGGTTTCGGCCTACACGCGGCTGCTGGCGCTCAGGCCCGACCTGCCGGACAGCTGGTACAACCTGGCCCTGATGCAGCGGCGCACGCGGAGGTTCGAGGACGCGCTTGCGTCCTATGCGGAGGCCCTGAAGCGCGGCGTCAGCGAGCCCGAGGAGGTCCACCTCAACCGCGCCGTCATCCTGATCGACGACCTCGACCGGCCCGACGAGGCCGAGGCGGAACTGGAGGCGGCGCTCAGGCTGAATCCGGCCTATCTCCCTGCGCTTCTGAACCTGGGCAACCTGCATGAGGATCGCGGCCGCCGCGACGCCGCCCAGGCCGCCTACCGCAGGGCGCTGGAGATCGCGCCGGGTCATCCGCTGGCGCTGGCGCGACTGGCCAACGCCAGCCGGTTTTCGGCGCCGGCCGACCCGCTGATCGGCCGGCTGCGCGCCGGGCTGAGCGCGGTGTCACGTCCGGAGGATCGGGCCGAGCTGGGTTTCGCCCTCGGCCGGGCGCTGGACGCGGTCGGTGACCATGACGCGGCCTTTGACGCCTACGGCGCGGCCAACGCCGCCAGCCGTCAGGCCTCGGGCGCGCGGTACGACCGGACGGCGGTCGAGGCCTTCGTGACGCGGATGATCGCCGCCTTCCCCGAAGCAGTCTCCGAGGATGCGGATGCGGGCGAGGCGCCGGTCTTCATCTGCGGCCTGTTCCGCTCGGGGTCGACCTTGCTCGAGCGAATTCTGGCCGGGCATCCGGAGATGCGGGCAGGCGGCGAACTGAATCTGCTGCCGGCGTTGATCGGGCAGCGCCTTCAGCCTTGGCCGGAGGCGGCCGCCACTGCGAGCGCGGCGGTGTTCGCCGAACTGGCCAACCTCTATCGCTCAGAGGCCCAGCAGCTGCGGCCTGGCGAGGGGCTGCTGACCGACAAGCGGCCGGACAACTTCCTGAACATCGGCCTGATCAAACGGATGTTCCCGTCGGCGCGCGTCCTCCACACGGTGCGCGACGCCCGCGATGTTTGCCTGTCGAACTGGATGCTTCACCTGGACAGCTCCATGCCCCAGGCGATGGACCTGGACGACATGGCCCACTGGCACGGCCAGTACCGACGGCTGATGGGCCACTGGAAGCAGCTGTGGCCGGACGCCATCCTGGACGTGGATTATGACGCCCTGGTCGCTGATCCGGAGCCGCAGGCGCGGCGAGTCGTCGAGGCGCTCGGCCTGGGCTGGGATCCCGCCATGCTCGATTTCGTCGGCCGCCAAGGCGCCGTGCGGACGGCCAGCGTCTGGCAGGTGCGGGAGCCGCTCTACCGCACCAGCTCGGGCCGCTGGCGCAACTACGCACATCGTCTGGGGACCGATTGGCTCGCGCCGCTCTCGCATGAGGTCGGCGCCGGGGCCGGTTCAGGCTAGGGTGGCGCAGGAGTAAGCTATGAAGATCTTCATCTCGATGTCCCTGGGCCTGGTGGTGCTGGCCGCCGCCGGTGCGGCCAGCGCACAGATCGCCGATGTCTGCCGTCCGGTGGTCGCGCGCGACGGGGAGCTCGTCACCCTTGATGCGCCCCAGTTCACCATCGCCAATCGGCAGGGCATCCTGCCGCGCGTGGAAGTCTCCGAGACGCTGGCCATGGTGACGTGCGAGCGCCGCACGATCGTGCCGCTGCCCGGGGATTATCGGGTCATCCGCGATCTCAGCGTGCCGCTCACCCTCGTGGCCGGCGAGCGCGTGGCGACGGTGGAGCAAGTCGAGGGCCGACTGCACGTCCGCATGGTGCAGGGCCAGGTCCAGCCCGGCGAGATCACCTTGATCCAGGGCTTCCTCAATGACGCCCAGACGGCGCTGAACATGACGGTTCCGCTGCCGGGCCGCGCCTCGCGCGACTGATATTTATGGGAGACCTGATGATGAAACTCGCGACCTGCGCCGCGCTCGCCCTGCTCTCTTCGGCTGGTTCCGCCGCTGCCCAGGAGGCCGAGGCGCGCTGGACCATCGCGCTGCACGGCGGGGCCGGGACCATCGCCCGCGCCCAGATGACGCCCGAGCGGGACGCGGAATACCGCGCCGCCCTGACCGCCGCGCTCGAGGCCGGCTCCCAGGTGCTGAGAAACGGCGGCTCAGCGCTGGACGCCGTCCAGGCCGCCATCGAGCTGATGGAGGACGACCCCCTGTTCAACGCCGGGCGGGGCGCGGTCTTCACGACCGAGGGGACCAACTCGCTCGACGCGGCCATCATGGACGGAGAGACGATGGCGGCCGGGTCGGTCGCCGGGGCTTCGCGGACGCGCCATCCGATCGCGCTGGCCCGCGCGGTCATGGAGCGCTCGCCGCACGTCATGCTGTCGGGGGAGGGCGCGGATGTGTTCGCCGCCTCCGTCGGGCTGGAGCAGGTCGAGCCGGCGTACTTCTTCACCGAGCGCCGCTGGGGCCAGCTGCTGGAAGTGCTGAGTGAGCGCGGCGTGCCGCATCCGGCCCGGCCCGCAGGTGCTCCGCCGGCGCCGGGCGCCTCGGCCTCGCTGGACCTGGACGACCATCGCTTCGGCACGGTCGGCGTGGTGGCGCTGGACAGCCAGGGCCGGATCGCGGCCGGCACCTCCACCGGGGGCACGACCGCCAAGCGCTGGGGCCGCATCGGCGACGCGCCCATCATCGGGGCGGGGACCTACGCCGATCAGGGCTGCGCGGTGTCGGC
>NZ_JANJTL010000029.1 GCF_024711105.1 Brevundimonas sp.
TCGGTCGTTCGCCGTCTTCTTGCTGGCCACCGCGATCTCGATCGCGGCCAAGACCCTAACCTGACAGCTTGAGCGAGCCGCCCTCGGCGCGGAAACGCTCGAGCCGGGCCAGATAGCTCATCCCGAGCAGGGAGGCGCCCAGTCCGTCCTCGAACACCAGGGCGTGGACTTGCTCGACCCGCGCCGGACCTACGGCCAGCCAATCCAGCCGCACGGGCGCGGCGCGCACCTCGCCCGACGGCGTGCGAACCACTTCAGTGAAGGCGTCATCTTGAAGCGCGATGCCCAGCCGCTCGGCGTCCTCGCGGGTGAGAGAGACACGGGTGGCGCCTGTATCGACCAGGAAGCGGATCTCGCCGGCTCCGGTGTGACCGAGCGCCCAGAAATGCCCGTCGGAAGCCATCGGAATCACGGCCTCGCGGCCGATCTCGCGATCGACGGCCATGACGCCCCCGGCGGCGCTCAGCGCGGCGATCACGGCGGCCGAAACGATGGCGGCGGACTTGAGCATGAACGCGCTCCGGCACGGCCGTTTCTCGGCCTGACGCCCCGTCTTACCGCGTGCGGGTTTGCATCCCGTGAATCCGCGCGGCCGAATCCGCCCTGTCCCGCCGCTTCGGCAGTTCGGTCATCACCGCCGCGCGCGCCGCATCGTCCAGCCGGCTCCAGCTCGCGATCTCCTCAAGCGTCCGGAAGCAGCCGAGGCACAGGCTGCTTTGTCCGTCCACGATGCAGACGCGAACGCAGGGAGAGGCGATTTCGCTCATGACAAAAGATTTATGTTATCGCGGTTCTGATTACAAGACTGCAACGATTGAGGCAAGATTAGAGCGAATTTTTTTCTTCCATTTAACTTGAGCGTATCCGAACCCTCCCGCATCTGTTGTATCGCGCTTCCCCCGGCGCTCAGGAAATCAGACGGAGACTTCAAATGCGCCTGTTCATCACCTCCCTCGCCCTGGCTTCGGCCGCCCTCGCCAGCGCCGCCAACGCCCAGTCCGCCCGCATCTCCGACGCCGAATATGTCGCGCTGGCGCGATGCGCCGGCCTCGTCGAAGGCGCCGGCCTCGACACCCGGGACCTGGATCAGGAACTGCGCGCCGCCCGACGGGGCCGCGCCGACCATATCCGGGAACGCGCCACCAACGCCCGCGCCGAGGCTGCCTCCGAGGCGCGCAGCAACGACTCCGCCGACCTCGCCGCCGAGCGCGCCGCCTGCACGGCCTGATCCGAGCCCCTGCTCTTCATCACCTCCCCAGAAGGCCCCGGTGTTCCCCCGCCGGGGCCTTCGCTTGTCTGGGCGCGAGAGCAGCGGCACAGAGGAGGCATGAGCCTGATCCAAGTCGAACGCCGCGGCGCCGTCGCCCTGTTGACCCTCAATCGTCCGGAGCGGCTCAACGCCCTGCCGGATCTTGAGGACGGGGACGCCTTCGCCGGCGTCTGCGAAACGCTCAACGCCGACACCTCCGTCCGCTGCGCAGTCATGACGGGCGCGGGCCGGACCTTCTCCGCCGGCGGCGACCTCAAGGCCATGCGCGATCGGGCGGCGCTCTTCGCCGGCTCCGGCGCCGAGATTCGCGAACGCTACCGCCGCGTGGTCCATCGCATCGTCCGCTCTCTTTATGGCCTGGAGATCCCGCTGATCGCGGCGGTGAACGGCCCGGCCATGGGCCTGGGCTGCGACATTGCGGGCCTGGCTGACATCCGCATCGCCTCGACCGAGGCGCGTTTCGGCGTGCCCTTCGTGAAGCTCGGCATCATTCCCGGCGACGGCGGGGCCTGGCTCATGCCGCGCTATGCGGGCTACGCCCGTGCGGCGGAGCTGCTCTTTACCGGTAAAACCATCGACGCCGAGACGGCGCTGGCCTGGGGGATGGTCAACCGCGTCGTGGCGCACGACGACCTCATGTCCGAGGCGCTGGCGCTCGCTGACGAGATCGCCGCCCAGCCGGGCCAGGCGCTGCGCATGGCCAAGGCCCTGCTGCGTCAGGGCCGCGAGGCCAGCTTCGACCAGCTGCTCGAGATGTCCGCGGCCATCCAGGCCCTGGCCCATCTGACCGAGGACCATCACGAAGGCGTCACGGCTGCGCTGGAAAAGAGGCCGCCAAACTTCAACCGCTGAGGATTCAGCCATGATCGACCATCTGGGCGTGAGCGTCAGGGACTACGCGGCCTCCAAGGCCTTCTACGCGGCGGCGCTGAAGCCGCTGGGAATCGCGCAGATCATGGAGGTCGGCCCGGACCAGAACCCGTCGGGCTGGGCCTGCGGCTTCGGTTCGAACCACAAGCCCTACTTCTGGATCGGCGAAGGCAAGACGGTGGACGAGGGTTGCCACCTCGCCTTCCAGGCCCGGACGCGCGCGGAGGTCGACGCCTTCTACGAAGCCGCGCTGAAGGCCGGGGCGACCGACAATGGCGCTCCGGGCATCCGGGAAATCTACCACCCGAACTATTACGGGGCCTTCGTCCGGGACCTTAACGGCTTCAACCTCGAAGCCGTCTGCCACGCCCCGGAGTAGGCGTCAGGCCGCGCGCGCGTCCAGCCACCTGACTGCATCCGCGTCGCGGGCCGACAGGTCGGGATAGTCCGGGTCGGAGCCCACGTCCGGCACGCGCCGCCAGGAGCGGGCGCACTTGGG
>NZ_JANJTL010000031.1 GCF_024711105.1 Brevundimonas sp.
CCGGTCGTTCATCCAGCTGGCGAAGACGGCCGAAACGGCGCCCCACAGCTGGGCCTTGGGATCCTGCGGGAAGGGCTGCTCGGTCTCGCGCTCGACCACCTGCTTGTAGCGGGCGACGATCTTCTCCCAGTCCTCGGCGGACAGCTCGGTGTCCAGGCTCACGCCCAGCCGATCCTTGGTCTCGTCCAGCACCTCCTCGAAGGAGTCGTGGGACACACCGAGCACCACGTTCGAATACATGGTGATGAAGCGGCGGTAGCTGTCGAAGGCGAAGCGGCGGTCGCCTGACAGCTTGGCCAGGCCCTCGGCGGTCTCGTCGTTGAGGCCGAGGTTCAGGACCGTGTCCATCATCCCCGGCATCGAGGCCCGCGCGCCCGAACGCACCGAGACCAGCAGCGGATTGGACGCGTCGCCGAAGCGCTTGCCGGTGATCTGCTCGACCTTGGCCAGCCCCGCCTCGACCTGGGCCTCCAGGCCGTCCGGATAGGTCTTGCCGTTCGAATAGTAGTGGACGCAGGCCTCGGTGGTGATGGTGAAGCCCGGCGGCACCGGCAGGCCCAGAGACGACATCTCGGCCAAGTTCGCGCCCTTGCCGCCGAGAAGGTTCTTCATCGACGCGTCGCCGTCGGCGGACCCGCCGCCGAAGCCGTACACCCACTGAGTCATCTATTCTCGCCCTGAGCCGGTAAGGATGGCGGGGAGGCCCCGCTCATGGTGGAGCCTGACTAGCGTGCCCTGCCCCGGATTGCGAGCCGGGCAACCGCCAAGGTTGGGCTGAGGTTCCCGGAGCGGCCTACATCGGCATGGCCAGCATCCAGATGGCCATGCCGACCATCATCAGGTTCTCGGTGAGCGAGACGAAGCCCAGCGGCACGTTCGATGAGCCGCCGACGCAGGCGCACTTCAGCTTGCGGCGGTCGACGTAGACGGCCTTGAACACCGAGACCGCGCCGATGGTCCCGATCACGAGCGCGACGGGCGCGGAGATGAAGGTCAGGACGCCGGCCAGCATCAGCACCCCGGCGCCGAGCTCGGCGAAGGGATAGATGTAGCCGTACCAGGGCCAGCGCTGAGCCAGGAGGTCGTAGTTCATGAACATGGTCGAGAACTTCTCGAGGTCCTGCACCTTGAGCATCGCCAGCAGACACATGGTGATGGAGATGAAGGTGGGCGGGAAGCTGGCCACCACCCAGCCCTCCTGCCACCAGACCACCACCGAGGCGATCAGGGCGGCCACGGCGAAGACGGTCAGGACGGGCCAGTAGCTGGTCGCGCCCTCCTCGGGCACGCGCCGGCCGAAGTGGCGGCGCAGGTCGTCGTGGCCGCCGATGCGGACGCCGTCGATGAAGGTCTGGGGCGTGGTCTTCACCCCATGCTCGGCCTTGTAGGCGTCGGTCTGTTCGCGGGTGGTCAGCCAGCGGTCGTCGACGCGATAGCCCTTGCGGCGCAGCAGCCACAGCGACTTGCGGCCATAGGGACAGATGTGGTCGGGCATGACCATGCGGTAGAGGACGGCGGTCTTGTCATCGCCCGCCACCCGCTATCCCGCGATCTGGCCGAAGTCGGCGACGCGGCCCATGACGGCGCGGACCTGCCCGAGCAGGCGCAGGCGGTTTTCGCGCTCGGCGGGCACGTCCGAGTTGACCATCACCTTGTCGAAGAAGGCGTCGACCGGCGCGCGCAGGGCGGCGAGCGCGGTCATGGCGGCGGCGAAGTCCTCAGAGGCCAGGGCGGCGTCGACGGCGGCGGCAGCGGTCGCGGCGGCCTGGGCCAGGGCGGTCTCCTCGGCCGGCTGGTTCGGCAGGCCGGTCGCGGGCTCGCCGGTCGGGAGCGGGCCCTTCTTCTCCTCGGCCCGGAGGATGTTCGAGGCGCGCTTGTAGCCGGCCAGCAGGTTCGCGCCGTCGTCAGTGGCGAGGAAGGCGTCCAGCGCCTCGACGCGCCGCACGATGCGGACCAGGTCGTCGTCACCCAGCGCGAAGACGGCGTCCACGAGGTCGTGGCGCTTGCCCTGGTCGCGCAGGAGGACCTTCAGACGGTCGGCGAAGAAGTCCGCCAGTCCAGGCAGAACCGCGTTGATGGGTCCAAACTTGAAACGTATCTCGCCAGGCAAGTGAGTGCCCATAGAACCACCGAGGTTCTCAGACCTAGTGGTGATCAGAACTTCGTTCGCTTCCACCAGAGCTTGGAACTGGTCTAGCCATTCACCGACATCCCTTCGCCGGTCAGAAATGGCCAAACTGCCTGTCGAGCGATACCAGACACCATGGTGGTCTTCGTTCTCTCGGACCGAAATCGCGCTTGTCCGGCCGTAGGTGAAGTGAAGCAGCCTGTACCATCTGCGGCCGAGCTCGGTGAGGCGAAGCCGGACCCCATTCTCCAGCAACAGCCGGATCACCCCCAGCGCCGCGCGGCGCAGGGCGAACGGGTCCTTGGAGCCGGTGGGCTTCTCGTCGATGGCGAAGAAGCCGACGAGGGTGTCGAGCTTGTCGGCCAGGGCGACGGCGACGGTGAGCGGCGCGGTCGGGACCGTGTCGGCGGGACCCTGCGGGCGGTAGTGGTCGCGGATGGCGTCGGCGATGGCGTCGCCGTGTTCGGCGCGGGCGTAGTAGCCGCCCATGATCCCCTGAAGCTCGGGGAACTCGCCGACCATACCCGACGCCAGGTCGGCCTTGGCGAGGCGGGCGGCCTTCGCCGCGTCTTCCGGGTCGGCGCCGACCAGAGGCGCGATCTCGCGGGCCAGGGCGGCGATGCGCTCGACACGCTCGGCCAGGGTCCCGAGCTTGGCGTGGAAGGTCACGCCCTCGAGCTTCTTCAGCCAGGCGTCGAAGGCGCCGGGCTTGCGGTCCTCGTCCCAGAAGAAGCGGGCGTCGTTCAGGCGGGCGGAGAGGACGCGGCTGTTGCCGGCGGCGAGCGCGCGGCCGCCGTCGGAGGCCTCGACGTTGGCGACGACCACGAAGTGAGGGGCCAGGCCGTGGGCGGCCGGATCCCGGACGGCGAAATACTTCTGGTGGGTCTTCATCGACAGCCGGATCACCTCCGGCGGCAGGTCGAGGAAGGACGGATCCATGTCGCCCAGGATCGGCGTCGGCCATTCGGCCAGGCCCGCGACCTCGTCCAGGAGGCCGTCGTCGTCGACCAGCGCCAGGCCGCGCGCGGCGCAGGCCGCGTGGGCCTGTTCCAGGATGCGGACCTTGCGGTCGGCCGGGTCGATGAGGACGAAGTTCTCCTGAAGCTGGCGGCGGTAGTCGTCGAAGTCACGAATCTTCAGCGGCCGGCCCGTGCCGAGGAAGCGATGGCCTTCGGTGGCGTCGCCGCTCTCGATCCCGTCGATGGCGAAGGGGACCACCCGGCCGTCCAACAGGCACAGGATGCGCTTGAGCGGCCGCACCCAGCGCAGCGTCCCGTCGCCCCAGCGCATCGACTTCGGCCAGGGGAAGCCCCGCACGATCTGCTCGACCATGTCGGGGATGAGCTCGGCGGTGGACCGGCCGGCCTGGCTGATGACGGCGAAGAGCACGCCGTCGCGCTCGACCAGCTGGTCGCGGGTCAGGCCGGTCTTGCGCAGAAAGCCTTCCAGCGCCTGTTCGGGCGCGGAGGTCTTGGGGCCCTTGAGCTCTTCGTTGCGGTCCGGCGTCGCGGCCGGCAGGCCCTCGACCACCAGCGTCAGGCGGCGCGGCCCGGCGTAGGTGGTCAGCGCGTCCCAGGTCAGGCCGGCGGCCTTCAACCGGTCGGACGCCATCCGCTCAAGGTCGCGCGCGGCGCCCGCCTGCATGCGGGCGGGGATCTCTTCGGAGAACAGTTCGAGGAGGAGCTGGGGCATCAGGCGGACTGCTTGCGATTGATTGAAAGCTGCAGGTCCCGCACGGCGCCCGTCTCGTCAGCGTAGAAGCAAATGAGAATCTCAAATTCTACAGAGCTGACGGCCACGCTTCTGATCGTGTCCCAGAAGCCCGGCCCAACGACGAACTGCGCGTTCACTCCGTGCTCATGCTCGTAAGCGTTCCCCAGGGGCTCATCGTCTTCGAACGGAGCCTCGAGAAACGATCCATACAGAGGCACGTTTGGCTCGCCCTCCAGTTCAAAGGTGGCGCTGAACGCCCACTGCACCTCGTACGAGCCCACCTTGCTCATCGGAATGCGAAGGCTGTCGCTGCTCACCACGACGGCGCCGCCGACCGGCTTGGGCCGCTTGGACCGCCGCTCGGCCAGCGAGATGACGCTGTCCTCGCTCACGCGCGCGCCCTTTCCTGTTCGACCCACTCGGTCGCGCAGGCTTTGCACAGATCCCGGATACGGCCGATGTAGCTCTGGCGTTCGGCGACGGCGATGGCGCCGCGGGCGTCCATCAGGTTGAACAGGTGCGAGGCTTTCAGGACCTGATCGTAGGCCGGCAGGACCAGGGCCTGGCCCTGAGGGCCCTTCATGGCGAGGAGGCGCGACACCTCGGCGACCATGTCCTCGAAGCGGCGCTTCAGGCCCTCGACGTCGTAGCCATGAAAGTTGGCCTCCGACTGCTGGCGCTCATTCTCGAGGAAGACCTCGCCGTAGGTCAGGCCGTCGTTGTTGAAGCGAAGGTCGTACACATTGTCGACGCCCTGAACGTACATGGCCAGCCGCTCCAGCCCGTAGGTCAGCTCGCCCGAGACCACGTCGACCTCGATGCCGCCGACGCCCTGGAAGTAGGTGAACTGGGTCACCTCCATGCCGTCGCACCAGACCTCCCAGCCGAGCCCCCAGGCGCCCACGGTGGGGTTCTCCCAGTCGTCCTCGACGAAGCGGATGTCGTGCAGCTTGGGGTCGATGCCGATGCGCTGAAGGCTCTTCAGATAGAGGTCCTGCAGGTCGTCGGGGTTCGGCTTCAGAATGACCTGAAATTGGTAGTAGTGCTGGAGGCGGTTGGGGTTCTCGCCATAGCGGCCGTCGCCGGGGCGGCGGCTGGGCTGGACGTAGGCGGCCTTCCAGGGGCGCGGACCGAGCGCGCGCAGCACGGTGGCCGGATGCAGGGTCCCGGCGCCGACCTCGACGTCATAAGGCTGGAGAATGGCGCAGCCCTGCTCGCCCCAGTAGCGCTGGAGCGTCAGGATCAGGTCCTGGAAGGACAGCGGCTCGGCGGCTTTGGACACAGGGATTCCGGCGGGCGTGAAAGACGGTGTGTCCTAGAGCCCGCGTCGTGAAAACGGAAGCCTCGCCGTGGACAAGGAAACGCCGGCCGCCCTCTCGGACGGCCGGCGCATCCGCCAGAGCGGATCACTCGGGCTCGATGGTGGTCGGGTCCTCGTCATCGGACTGGACAGGATCGTCCGGCGCCGTGTCGGTCGGAGGCGTCATCGGCATGGGCTGCCCCTCTGCCTCGTCGGCGTCCGTCGTGGCCGGAGCATCGGCGGCTTCGACGTCGCCCATGCCGGCGAGCGAAGTCTCCGGGTTCAGGACCTGGTCCAGGACGAAGACCGCGCCGTTGGAGCCGCGAAGCTCGGTGCTGGTGATGGTCGCGGCGTCCGCGCGCAGCACGCCGCCGCCGCCGTCCAGCATGATCTGGGCGCCCGAGCCGGTCTCGACCGCGCCGCGGCGGTTCTCGATCTGGTCCCGGCGAACGTCGGCGTTGATCACGTGATAGAGGAGCAGCTGCTGGAGTTCCTGCCGGTTAGCCGGATCCATCAGGCGCTGACGGTCCGCCTCGGGCAAGGCCGCGAAGGCCTCGTCGGTAGGCGCCAGGATGGTGATGCTGTCATCCGAGGCGAGCACGTCGTCGAGATTGGTCGCCTCGAGCGCGCTGATCAGCGTCGTGAAGTTCCCCTGCTCGCGCAGGACATCGACGATCGAGCCATCGGTGAGTTCGCCGGGCTGGACCTCGGCGACAGCGCCGGGCGTCTCGGGAACCGCGGCGTCGGCCGGCGTGGTGGGCGGCGTCGGCGCGGCGACCTCGGGGCCGGTGGGGATCGGATCGACCGGCGTCTCGGCGGGATCCTGGCCGTCGGTCGTGTTGGCAGGCGGCGACACAGGATCGTTGACCGGCGGCTGGGTTTCCTGGGCCGCGGCCGCGCCGCCCAGCAGGGCGAAGGCGCAGGCCGCGGTGAGAAGGCGGGTTCGCATGGAATGTCCTTTCTGATGACCGCCGGGGTGGGCGGCGTTGCATCCGAGTGACGGTTCCAACCTGAAACGACCTGAGCGGTTCCGGTCCTGCGGCGTCTTGGCGCGAAAAGTCGGCGAACCTTGGCGGCGGCGTGGCGAGGCGGTGGCGAAACGATCCAGACGGCCCGGAAATGCCGTGTTCAGGCCGGATTCAGACGGCAGGCCCGCACCCACCAGTGAGGGTGGGCCGAAGCGACATCGTCAGCCAGCTGGCGTGCGGAAGCCAGGTCAGCGCAGAGAGCGAAGACAGTCGCGCCAGAGCCCGACATGCGCGCCAGCAAGCTCTGCGGCGCGCGCCGCAGCACGTCGAGGGCGTCCCGGATGCCCGGGCGAAGTCCGATGGCCGGACCTTCCAGGTCGTTTCGCTGACTGGACAGGAAGGCCGCGACCGCGCCTGGCGTTTCAAAGCTGCCGGGCATGGAGGGTCGGTCCGCAACGAACCTGCCGGGTCCCTCGTCATAGGCGCGATAGACCGCGCCAGTCGGACACTCCATGCGGGGATTGACCAGCACGGCCGGCAGCACCGGCAGAACCGGAGCGTCTAACAGCACCTCGCCCTCACCTTCGGCCAGCGAGGTACGAGCCCGGAAGCACAACAGGCCGTCCGCGCCCAAGCCCCGCGCCGCCGCCTCGGCGACCTCCGGCCCCAGATCCGGCGACAGGCGCAGGGCCAGCCTCAAGGCCGCCCCGGCGTCGGATGAGCCACCGCCGAGACCCGAGGCCACCGGAAGCAGCTTTTCGAGCCGGACCGCTAGCGGCGGCGCGCCGACGGCGGCCAGGGCGCGGGTGACGAGATTGTCCGAGGTGGCCCCAACCTCGCTAGCGAAGGGCCCGATCGTTTCGAGCGAGAAGCTGTCGGCGGGCCGGGCCTCAAGCGTGTCGCCGATATCCGCGAACACGGCCAGGCTGCACACCGGATGACGCCCGTCGGCGCGGGGTGGGCCGACGTGCAGGAACAGGTTGACCTTGGCCGGCGCGAGTTCGGTGACGCTCACGGCTCGCCGGCGGACGCCATGACGGGATCAAGCCCGAGCGCCAGCTTGGCTTCGGCCGCGCGGCGCAGGTCCGAGTCGGGCTCGAGGGTCAGGACCCTTCGCCACTGATAGCGAGCCTCGCGCTCGCGGCCCACGCGCCAGTAGGCGTCGCCGAGGTGATCGTTGATCGTCGCGCTGGAGGAATCGAGCGTCACAGCCCGCTCGAGCAGGGTCACCGCCTCTGCCATCCGGCCCTGGCGGTAGCGACCCCAGCCGAGGGAATCGACATAGGCGCCGTTGTCCGGATCAGCGGCGACGGCCCGCTCCACCATGGCGATCCCCTCGTCGACCCGTTCGCCACGATCGATCCAGAGATAGCCCAGGTAGTTGAGGATCTCCGGGCTGTTCGGTTCGAGAACCAGCGCCTGCTGGAAGGCGGCCTCCGCCTGGGCATGCTCGCCCAAGCGCTCGTGGGCCGCCCCGCGCAGGAACATCACCCGCCAGTCGGTGTTCAGGTCAGCCAGGGCGGGCCCGTCGAGCACCTCAAGCGCCTCGGCGTAGCGCTCCTGGCTGTTGAGCAGGCCAGCCAGGGTGAAGGCGGTCGCCGCCTCGGCGACGCCCAAACCGGCGGCCTCGCGCGCGACGCGCACGGCCTCGGCACCCTCCCCCGCCTCCTCAAGGCTCAGGGCCAGCTGGACCTGGGCCTCGGCGTAGGCGGCCGTTTCCGGCGGGGTTCGGGCCCAGGCGTCGCGCGCGGCCGACTGCAGGCCGATCTCGTGCAGGGATTGTCCCAGAGCCAGCCAGGCGTCGCCTTCGTTGGGATCCAGCGCCAGGGCGAAGCCGAGGTAGGTGACGGCGTACTCGTAGCCGCGCGACACGATCGCGGCCGAGGCCGCCTGGTAGAGAGCGTCGGCAGCCGACTGTCGGATGGTCGGCAGCGGCGGCGCCGGGCTGCGGGACGCGGCGCGTTCCCGCGCCGCGACGAGCGCCCGATCGGTCCCCAGCGCCAGCCCGCCGTCGTAGACGGCGATGGCGTCAGCCGGCCTGCGCCGGCGCTCGAGGAACTCACCGTAGGGCAGGCGGAACAGCGGGGCGGCGTTGCCGTCCATCAGCAGCTGGCGATACAGCGCCTCGGCCTCGTCGAATCGGCGGCGGCGCTCCAGCAGCTGGGCCCGGTGATAACTGGTGAAAATCTGGGTCAGGGCGTCAGCGGTGGGCGAGGGTTCGGCAAGCGCCGCGTCCCAGTCTCCAGCCTCCGCGGCCAGCCAGCGCGCGACCAGGGCGCCCGCGCGGCCATGCGGCGCGCCGATGGGTTGCTGCTCCAGTTCGCGGTAGGCGGTCCGGGCGCGGCCGTCGATCAGGGCCTGGACGGCCTGGGCCAGCCGGCCCGCCTCGACCAGAGCCGGCTGGGACTGGGCGGGATCCAGCGGCACGGCGGCGGCGCGCTCCACGTCCCCGGCCAGCAGGGCGGCCGAGAAGGCCCGTTCGCGGGTGAGCTGCTCACCGCTGGAGCCGGCAAGCGCGGAGGCGAGATAGCGCGACGCGTTCTCCCCGTCGCCGGTATTGAGGGCGAATCGGCCGGCCAGAAACTGGCCGTAGCTGGAGCCCTGCGTCGGCGTCGTGCGCGGAGGGTCGGCCAGCGCCGGCCCGGCGGTGAGGATCAGGGCCGCGGCGAGCGCGGATCGGGAAATCGGCGTCATCCGCGAAAGCTCGCCCTACATATTGGGATAATTGGGGCCGCCGCCGCCTTCGGGCGTGGTCCAGACGATGTTCTGCGACGGGTCCTTGATGTCGCAGGTTTTGCAGTGAACGCAGTTCTGGGCGTTGATGACGAAGCGCGGATCGCTCTTCGTCGCCTCATCGCCATAGACCACCTCATAGACCCCGGCCGGGCAGTAGAGCCGCGCCGGCTCCCCGTACCTGGGCAGGTTCACCCGGATCGGCACCGAGGGGTCCAGCAGCTTGAGGTGCGCCGGCTGCTCCTCAGCGTGGTTGGTGTTGGAGATGAAGACCGAGCTCAGCTTGTCGAAGCTGAGCTTCCCGTCCGGCTTCGGATAGGCGATCGGCCTGTGCTTGGAGGCCTCCTCGGTGGAGGCCGCGTCGGTCTTGCCGTGCTTCATCGTGCCGAACAGCGACAGGCCGCCGAAGACCGAGCCGAACCACATGTCGAACAGGCCGACGGCGCCGCCGAGGCTGGTGCCGAGCCTGGACAGCAACGGCTTGGCGTTGCGGACGAGCTTCAGCTCCTTCTTGACCCAGGAGGCGTCGAAGGCCTCCTGGTAGCCGTCCAGCGTATCGCCCGAGCGGCCGTCGCCGAGCGCCTCGAAGGCGGCGTCGGCGGCCATCATGCCGGACTTCACCGCGTTATGGCTGCCCTTGATCCGCGGCACGTTGACCAGCCCCGCGCTGTCCCCGAGCAGGACGCCGCCGGGGAAGGCCAGCTTCGGCACCGACTGCAGCCCGCCTTCGACGATGGCGCGCGCACCATACGAGATGCGCGTCCCGTCCTCCAGGTGCTCGGCGATGGCCGGGTGGTGCTTGAAGCGCTGGAACTCGTCGAAGGGCGACAGGAAGGGGTTGCGGTAGTTCAGGTGCACCACGAAGCCCACGGCTACGTAACGGTCGCCGAAGTGGTAGAGGAACGACCCGCCGCCGGTCTTGTCGTCGAGGGGCCAGCCGGTCGTGTGCTGGACGAGGCCGGGTTGATGCTTCTCCGCAGGAACCTGCCACAGCTCCTTGAGCCCAATGCCGAACTTCTGAGGCTCGGCCGTGTCGCAGAGATGGTGGCGGGCCATGATGGTCTTGGCCAGAGAGCCGCGTACGCCCTCGGCGATGAAGACGTACTTGCCGTGCAGCTCAATGCCCGGCTGGAATTCGCCGGTGGGCTTGCCGTCCCGGTCGATCCCGAAGACGCCGGCGACGACGCCCTTCACCCGGCCGGACGGCTCGTCCCAGACGACGTGGCTGGCGGCCATGCCGGGATAGACCTCGACGCCCAGGTTTTCGGCCTGTTCGCCCAGCCAGCGGCACAGGTTGCCCAGCGAGGCGATGTAGCAGCCGTCGTTGTGCATGAAGCCCGGGAAGGCGAACATCGGCAGGTTCAGCTCGCCCTGCGGGCCGAGCATCAGGAAGCGATCCTTGGCGACCGGGGTCTCCAGCGGCGCGCCGCGTTCCTTCCAGTCCGGGAACAGCTCGCTCAGCGCCTTGGGATCGATGACCGCGCCCGACAGGATGTGGCCGCCGATCTCGGCCGACTTCTCGAGCACGGCGACGGAGACCTCGCGGCCTTCGGCGGCGGCGCGCTGTTTCAGGCGAATCGCGGCGGCAAGGCCGGCGGGACCGCCGCCGACGATGACCACGTCGTACTCCATGACCTCGCGCTCGACGCCGGTCAGGGCCTCAAGCGGCGGCAGCTTGTCGATCACCGCCTCTTCCCAGGCGTTGCGGGCGCCGCCCTCGATGGTTCGTTCGGCCATGATTCCTGAAGTCCTTCGGGTCTGATCGCCCTGTTCGGTCCCTTATCGGAAGGTGACGCGAAGGCGGTCAAGGACTATCCCTTTCCGGCAATGACCGACGCCCGCCCGGCACAGCCTGATCGCACGCTCGAAAGCGCACTGGCCTTCTGGCGCGACGCTGGCCTTGAGGTGTGCGTCGAGGACACCCCCGTTGACCGTCTGCACGCGCCCCAGCCGGTGCGACGGCCGGCTGCCGTCGCCGAGATTGCGCCCTCCCCGCTGGCCCCTGGCGGCCAGGACATCGGCGCCGCGATCGCCGACGCCCACCGCATGGCGGCGGCGGCACATTCCATCGAGGAGCTGGCCCAGGCCATCGCCGCCTTCGAGGGCTGCGAACTGCGCAGGCTTGGCGCAAAGCAGTCGGTCTTCTGGCGGGGCCGCGTCGATGCGCCGATCGTCATCGTCGGCGAGGGCCCTGGCGCCGACGAGGACGCCCAAGGCCAGCCCTTCGTCGGCAAGGCCGGCAAGCTGCTTGACGCCATGCTCAAGGCCGTGGACCTGCAGGACCAGGTCTTCATCACCAACACCGTCTTCTGGCGTCCGCCCGGCAACCGCACGCCGAGCACGCCCGAGCAGATGACCTGCGCGCCCTTCGTGGAACGCGCCATTTCTCTCGTGAAGCCGAAGCTGCTGGTCTTCGTGGGCGGGGCTTCCGCCAAGTTCATGCTCAAGACCGAGGACGGCATCCTGTCGCTGCGCGGTCAGTGGCGCGACTGGCGCCCAAGCGAGGGCGGCGAGACCTACCCAGCCCTGCCCATGCTGCACCCGGCCTTCCTGCTGCGGCAGCCCCAGGCCAAGGCCAGGGCCTGGCAGGACCTTTTGTCGCTGTCCGCGCGCCTTGCCGCCGAGGGTTGAGCTTTTAGACTCGCAGCGCGCGTAACGGGGCGGAGACCGAATTGATGAAGGCGTTCAGCGGCCCCCTCGGCCGCCTGATTCTCGTCCTGGCGAGCCTGCTCGCCTTCGCCTCGACGGCGCGGGCCGAGCCCCGGCCGCTCAGCGAGAACGACGAGGCCATCTATCGCGCCGCCTTCCAGGACGTCCGGATGGGGCGCTTCGCCGAAGGCATCAACCGGGCGCGGAACGCGTCGGACCCCGTGCTGCTGGGCCAGCTGCAGTTCGAAGTCCTGTTCCATCGGGACTACACGGCGACCTTCGAGGAGCTGTCGGCCTGGCTGGCCGAATACGCCGACCACGCCCAGGCGCCCCGCGCCTATGCGCTCGCCATGCGCCGCATCCCGGCCGGCGCGTCCGAGCCCCGGCTGCCGCTGAGCATGGCGGCGGCGCGCGCCTATTCGGTTCACACAGGCGTGCCCGAAAGCGTGCTGGCCGACCGGGCGGCGCGGCGCTCCCTGAACGACGGGTATCTGGAACGGGCATGGGAGCTGGGCGGGATCACCGGCGACTGGTGGGTGGCCGGCATGGCTGCTTACCGCCTGGGCCGGTTCGAGGACGCCTTCACCGCCTTCGAGCGGGTCGCCATAGACGCCTCCGAGGACATCTGGATCCGCGCGGGCGCCGGCTACTGGGCGGCCCGCTCGCTCACCGAGGCGCGCCGGCCGCAGGAATCCACCACCTGGCTTAGATTGGCCGCGCGCTGGCCGAACACCTTCTACGGCCAGGTGGCCATGCGGCAGCTGGGCTATGAGCCGCTGATCCTGAACGCGCCGTGGATCCCGACAGCCGAGAACGTCGTGGTGATCGACGCGCCGCCGATCGACGAGATCGGGGCGGCGACCTTCGCGGGGTCGGACCTTCGCGCGCGTCGCACGGCCGCTCTTGCCCAGCTTGGGCGCCGCGAGGAGGCGCTGGCCGAACTTCGGCTCGGGTCGCTGGGAGCGGAAACGTCGGCGGCGCGGCTGAATTGGGCGACGCTCGGCGAAAGCCTGTCCTACCGGCTGGGTCTGGCCCGGGCCACACGCATCGACGCGACCGAATACGCCCTGCCCGACCTCCAGCCGCTCGGCGGCTTCTCGACGGAACGGGCCCTGGTCTATGCGATCTGCCGCAAGGAGACGCGGTTCAACGCCGAGGCCCGCTCCAGCGCCGGCGCCTATGGAATGATGCAGGTCATGCCGGCGACCGCGAGCGAGTTGACCGGAGACCCGCTCTACCGACGCGAACCCCAGGCGCTGTTCGATCCGGCCGTGAACCTCAGGCTCGGCCAGAACTACATCGAGTACGTCATGGCCATGGAGCCGATCCAGGGCGACCTGTTGCGCGCGGTGGTGGCCTATAACGGCGGGCCGGGACCGATCTATGACGCCCGTCGGGCGCTGGGGCCGGACGCCGACAGCCTGCTGATGATCGAGAACATCCCGGTCGCCCAGTCCCGCCAGTACGTCGAGGACGTCGTGGCCGCCTATTGGATCTACCAGCGACTCATGGGCGGGCGGCTGGCCACGCTGGACGCCGTGGTGGCCGGCGATGCGGTAATTCCACTCGTGCTCGACCGGGCGCCCATCGCCCCGACCCCCGCCGTGGTCGATGCTGTGGAGAGCGCCGCCGCGGCCTCCTGAGTTCTTGCTTTGTTCCACTCGGCCCGCTAGGGTCGAGCGATGGACAAGTCGGGCGCAATCAAGGGGCGCGGCGCGCGTTCGAACGCGACGAGCCGTTTCCTCCCGGGCAAGCGCGAGGCCTTTGACGACGGCTGGGCGCCTGAGGCTGAAGAGGATGATCTTCCCCGGGTCGACACCCAGTTGATGCCAGACCGGGCGCGCAGGATCCTGACGCGCAACGACAGCCCGGACATCGGTTTCGATCGCTCGATCAACACCTACAAGGGCTGCGAGCACGGCTGCGTCTACTGCTACGCCCGGCCCGCCCACGCCTATCTCGGCCTGTCGCCGGGCCAGGATTTCGAGACCAAGATCTTCTACAAGCCCGAGGCCGTGCGGCTGCTCGAGGAGGAGCTGTCCAAGCCTGGCTACCGCTGCAAGCGGGTCCACATCGGCGGCGACACGGACCCCTACCAGCCAGCCGAAAGGACCCTGAAGCTGACGCGCGGGGTGCTGGAGGTGCTCGACCGGTTCAACCACCCCTTCAGCATCATCACCAAGTCGCACCTGATCACGCGCGACATCGACATCATCGCGCCGATGGCCGAGCGAAAGCTCGCCTCGGCCGCCGTCTCGATCACCACGCTGGATCCCAAGTTGGCGCGCGACATGGAGCCCCGGGCGGCGACGCCGCGCCGGCGGCTGGACGCCATCCGCCGCCTGTCAGACGCCGGCGTGCCGGTGATGGTCGGCTTCGCTCCGGTCATTCCCGGGCTGAACGACCATGAGCTGGAGCAGGTGCTGGAGGCCGCCGCCGAGGCCGGGGCGCGCAGCGCCATGTTCGTCACCCTGCGGCTGCCGCTGGAGATCAGCCCGCTGTTCCGCGAGTGGCTGGCGGAGGTCCGCCCGGACCGAGCCTCGCGGGTCATGTCCCTGGTCCGCCAGTCGCGCGGCGGCCGCGACTACGATCCGGAGTGGGGCTCGCGCATGAAGGGGACCGGACCCTTCGCTGACCTCATCGCCCAGCGTTTCGCCGCGGCCTGCCGCCGCCTGGGCCTCAACGAGCACCGCACCGAGGTCGACAGCACCGCCTTCCGCCGCCCGCCCCGCTCCGGCGACCAGCTCGGCCTGTTCGACGCGGCCTGACTCCGAGGTTAGGGGCCGCTATGGAGCAGCGAGATGCCGCGCTCGCCGTCCCCCCTCACCGCGCCCGTCCGGATCGCGCTTCGCAACCGGGTCAGCGCCTTGTTCAACGATGCGTCCAAGGGCGAGGAACCGGTCAAACGTAGGGCCGACGCCCTCTTCCCTCCGGACTCCGTCACCTGGCGCGTGCACGGCGATGTCGTGACCATGATGATCGGCGGGGTGACCAGCCTGCTGCTGCAGATGCTGCACCCGGCCGCGATGGCGGGCGTGTGGGACCACTCCGACTTCCGGCACAACATGATGGGCCGGCTGCGGGCGACGGCGAAGTTCATCGCCCGGACGACCTATGATCACGCCGAGGACGCGCGCGAGGTCTTGGCGCGGGTGCGGCAAATCCATGGCTTCATCAAGGGCGCGCTGGAGGACGGCACGCCTTACGAGGCCAATGACCCGGAGCTGCTGGCCTGGGTCCATGCGGCGGAGACCTGGAGCTTCCTGGCCGCCTGGGCGCGCTATGGACAGCCCGAGATGTCGGCGGCGGACAAGGACCGCTACTTCGC
>NZ_JANJTL010000034.1 GCF_024711105.1 Brevundimonas sp.
CGCCGTCGATGCGGGTGCGGGCGCGGACGGCCTTTCGCTCCTCTGGTTTCAGGGCTGGGAACAGGGCCTCCATGACGGCGCCCGGCGCGATCCGGCCGCGGCCGAGGGAATCGTACAACTCCTCCTCCGAGGCCAGGCTGAGCCGCTCAAGGGCGGGCGCCAGGCTCGTCTCCTTCAGCTTCTTGCCGGCGCGGACGAAGGCCTGTTCGAGCGAGCTGCGGCCAAGCTTGCCGAACTCCTCGCGCTCCAGCAGGCGGATGTGGCGCCGGATGGCCGAACGCGCCCGGCCGGTGACAGCGAGCGAACGCCAGTCCGGCGGAATGGCGGCGCCCTTCTCGCGGATGATCTCGACCACGTCGCCGTTCTGCAGCAGCGTCCGCATCGGCCGGTGCTCGCCGTTGACCAGCACGCCGACCGCGGAGTCACCCACCTCGGTGTGGACCGCATAGGCGAAGTCCAGCGGCATGGCTCCGGACGGCAGGGTGATCAGTTCACCCTTTGGCGTGAAGACGAAGACCTGATCCAGGTACATCTCGAGCTTGGCGTGCTCGACCCACTCGTCGGACTCCCCGCCATGCTCGACGACCTGCACCAGATGTCGCAGCGTCTGAAGCGGATCGCGTCCACCGGCCTCGACCACGGCGTCCGGGTCGAATCCATAGCTGTCGTCCTTGTAGCGCCAGTGCGCGGCCACCCCGTTCTCGGCGATCCGGTCCATCGCCTCGGTGCGGATCTGCAGCTCGATGCGGACGCCCATCGGCCCCACGACCGTCGTGTGGAGCGACCGGTAGTTGTTAGATTTCGGGGTCGAGATGTAGTCCTTGAACTTTCCCGGAGCCATGGACCAGGCCTGGTGGATCACCCCCAGCGCCGCATAGCACTCGGCCTCGGTCTCCACGATCACCCGAAAGGCGTAGATGTCCGACAGGGCGGAGAATCCAACCGACTTCCGCTGCAGCTTGCGCCAGATCGAATAGGGTGTCTTCTCGCGGCCATAGACGCGGGCCTCGATACCCGCGGCCTTGAGCGTGCTCTCCAGCTCGGCCGTGACACGCCCCACCGCCGCGCCCTGCTCCAGCTTCAGCGCCGTCAGCCTGCGCAGGATGGCGTCGCGCGCCGAGGGGTGCAGGTGTTCGAACGCGAGCTCCTCCAGCTCGGTGGCGATGCGGTGCATGCCGATCGAGCGGCCGAGCGGGGCGTAGACCTCGAGCGTCTCGCGCGAGATGCGTTCGCGCTTCTCGGGCTTCACGTACTTCAGCGTCCGCATGTTGTGCAGACGGTCGGCCAGCTTCACCAGCAGGACACGGACGTCCTTGGAGATGGCCAGGATGAATTTCCGCAGGTTCTCGGCCTGCCGGACCTGCTCGGCCTGGAGTTCCAGGCGCGAGAGCTTGGTCACGCCCTCGACCAGGTCGGCGACCTCGGTCCCGAAGCGCTCGGCGATATCCGCCTTGGTGGCCGGGGTGTCCTCGATGACGTCGTGCAGCAGCGCCGTGATGATCGAGGCGGTGTCCAGCCGGTATTCGGTCAGGATGCCGGCGACCTGAATCGGATGGGCGAAATACGGATCGCCGGACGCACGCAGCTGCGCGCCGTGCATCTGGGTGGCGTAGACATAGGCCCTGTCGAGCAGCGCCTCGTCGGCTCCCGGGTCATAGGACTTGACCCGGTCGGTCAGCTCGAACTGGCGAAGGTATTTGGCGCGGGCCGGCGGACGTGAAGTCGATTCGTTGGCCGCCGTTTCCCGCGACGCCGGCTGGTTCGCCGCCGTCGGGACCGGTTTCGGACCTTCGACCTTGGCGTCCGTCAGTAGCGCTCCTCCTGACCGCCGTCGCGGTCGCTCTGCAGCGCGCGCAGCAGCTCGTGCTCGCTCATCTGCATGTGCTGGGGTTCGGCCAGCAGGGCGAGGGTTTCGGCCTCTTCTTCCTGCTCGGTGCGCTCATCGACGCGCTGCAGGGTGGTGACCAGGTTCTCCTGGAGCACGTCCGGGCTGACCGCGTCCTCGGCGAGTTCGCGCAGGGCGACCACCGGGTTCTTGTCGTTGTCCCGGTCGAGCATCAGGGCCGCGCCGTTGGAGATCGAGCGGGCGCGATGCGCGGCCAGCAGGACCAGTCCGAAACGGTTCGGGACCTTCTCGACGCAGTCTTCGACGGTGACGCGTGCCATGCGGAGTCTCTTTTCAGGAAGTCGGGGAGTAGCCGATGAAGATAGCGGTTCGCCTTCGCGGGTGCAACATCAGGCGGGCGAGCAAGGAATCGGCTCGCGGTAGATGGCGGGTGCGGGGTCGAGCCGACGCGCCTGCGCCAATTCCGCTTCAGCTTCATCGCAACGCCCTACCCCAGCGAGCGCCGCTGCAAGGCTGTGGCGCACCGGGGCAACGTCGGGAACCAAAGCGATCGCTCGTTCGCAGAAGGGCAGACCCTCGGCGGCGCGATGCATCAAAGTGAGGATGTAGCATTGGGAATTCAGAACCGCCGGCTCGTTCGGACCGAGTTCGAGCGCCACAGCGTTTGCCTGCAAGGCCTCGTCATATCGCTCCAGGGTCAGCAGCGTGACGGCACGATTGGCCATGACCATCAAATCTCGCGACGGATTTGCGAGGTAGGCGCCCAGCACAGTCTCAAACGCCGGGTCCTCAGCCTCGTAGAGTATCGGAAGAATAAGAGCGTAAGCGGTGTCCGGATCGGGGTTGGCTTCTTCCGCGGGCCACCGGCCTCGCCCTGCCAGGATTTCTGAGGCAAGGCGCGCGTCCGCCAGAGCCTCTTCGCTCCGACCGACACGGTGATAGGCGTTGCCTCTGATCGCGTGGAACATCGAGTCGCTCTCGATCTGACTGCCAGGGGGTTGCGCCGCATCGAAGTGAAGCACCGCCGTCGCATAGTCCCCTTGCATCGCAGCGCGACTGCCGAGGTTCATGTGAGCGAGGGCGTACCAGGGCGTGCCCGGCTGGGCGGCGTTCACGCAGGCTTCCAGAGCCACGCCCTGTGGTCCCCACTCGCACTCCGGAGGCGGCCCAGCCTCGCTTGGCTGAACTGAGATAAGTGCCGCCAGCGCGAGCGCCGTAAGTCCAATCATTACAATCCTCCCCACTCGGCCGGAGAGACTTGCAGCTTTGGGCCTCCCAATCCAGCGCTTCGCCTATATCGCTCTCGCGTCGAGACCCACGGTGCAGCGCTCCACCAGCACGGACGCCGCCTCCCCCGTCTCCGGGCATCGCCAGTCCGGCGCGATCTCCGCCAGCGGTCCCATGACGAAGCGCCGCTCCCGCGCCCTGGGGTGGGGGACGATCAGGCCGCTTTCGTGATCGACCGTGCGGCCGTGGGCGATCAGGTCGAGGTCCAGCGTCCGGGGGGCGTTGGCGACGTGCCGGTCGCGGCCGAAGGCGGCCTCGATGCGTCCGAGCGCGCTGAGCGTCGCGTGTGGGTCCAGCTCCGTCTCGACGATCACGACACCGTTGATGAAAGGCGGCTGGTCCGGGTCCGGCCAGGCGGCCGAGCGCCACCAGGACGAGCGGGCGATGACGTCCAGTCCCTCAGGCCGGAACCGGCACAGCGCGGCCTCGAGCAGCTCGCAGGAGTCCGCGTAGGGCCCTTTCATGTTCGAGCCGAGGGCGATAACGACGGCCTCATCCCACTCAGACATTTTCGAACCGCAGGCCTATTGCCGTGACCTTCTATCCCAACGAACGCATCGCCCTCTTCATCGACGGGGCGAACCTCTACTCCGCGGCCAAGGGCCTCAACGCGGACATCGACTTCAAGAAGCTCATCGACGAGTTCCGCAGGAAGGGCGTCCTGGTCCGGGCGTACTATTACACCGCGCTTTCGGAGGGCGAAGACTATTCGCCGATCCGGCCGCTGGTGGACTGGCTCGACTACAACGGCTTCACCATGGTGACGAAGCCCATGAAGCGGTTCACCGACCATGAGGGCCGCTCGCGCGCCAAGGGCAATATGGACGTCGAGATCGCCGTCGACGCCATGGAGCTGGCCGAGCGGATCGATCACGCGGTCCTGTTCTCCGGCGACGGGGACTTTCGGGCGCTGGTGCTGGCGCTGCAGCGCCGCGGCGTGCGGGTGTCGGTCATCTCCACGCTGAAGAGCCAGCCGCCGCAGGTGTCGGACGAATTGCGGCGGGCCGCCGACACCTTCATCGACCTCGCCGACCTGCTCCCGGTGTTCGGTCGTGAGCGCCGCGGCGGCGATGCGGACGACGCGCGTTGATCGATCCTCACGCGGAGCCGCCCCACGACTGTCCGCTGTGTCCGCGGCTGGTCACCTATCGCCGAGAAAACTCGGCCGCCCACCCCGACTGGTTCAACGGACCGGCGCCATCCTTCGGCGATCCGGACGCGCGGCTGCTGATCGTGGGCCTGGCGCCCGGCCGGACCGGAGCCAACCGGACCGGGCGGCCCTTCACCGGCGACGGCGCCGGAGTGCTGCTCTACGAGACCTTGATCAAGCTCGGCTTCGCGCACGGCCGCTATGAAGCCCGGCCCGACGACGGCCTGACCCTGACCGACTGCATGATCACCAACGCCGTGCGCTGCGCGCCGCCCGGCAACAAGCCGCTGACGAGCGAGGAGATCACCTGCCGGCCGTTTCTGACTGGACGCATCCAGACGCTGCCTCGGCTGAAGGTCATCGTGACGCTGGGCGACGTCTCGCGCCGAAACGTGCTCAAGGCGCTCGGTCAAAAGGCGTCCGCAGCGCCTGCCGGCCACGCCTCCGAGGCTCAGGTCGGCCCGTATCGGCTGATCAACAGCTACCATTGCTCCCGGCTCAATACGAACACGGGCCGGCTCACGCCCGAGATGTTCGAAGCGGTCTTCCGGCGGGCGCGCGCTCTGCTCGCAGACTAGGTCGCCCGGAACGCGAATCGCACGGCCGCGTTCACGCCTCCAGAGGCTTGGGAGGCTTTGAAGTGGCGAACGAAACCGTGCTGTCGATCCGGGAACGCAAGGTGGCCGCCTGGGCCATCGCGATCGGCATGCTCCTGTGCGCGCTGGGCATGACCGGTCGCGGCGTGCTCGCCCAACCCAGCTTCCCGGACCGGCCGGAAGTCGTGGCCTCGGCGCCCGAGGCGCAGCCGATTTCCGACCTGGGCTGATCCCGGACTCCTCAAAGTCGTCCTAGCGCCGTATGGGCCTGCCGACACCGGAGGTCTCCATGCGCCGTTTCGCTCCCCTCGCCTTGTTCGTCGCCGTCGCCGCCTGCTCGCCAGAGCCGGACGCGCCTGAGCCGGGGACTCCCGCCGCCGCCGAGCCGGAAGTCGCCGTGACCGGCGCCTGGTGCCGGCCGACGCCTGAGGGCCGGGCGATGACCGCCTGCTACGCCAGCTTCAACGCCACCACTGACGACCGGCTGGTCTCTGTGATCTCGCCGCGCGCGGCGCGCTCCGAGATCCACGAGGTGTCCACCGAGGGCGGCGTGATGCGCATGTCCGAGATGGAAGGCGGTCTGGCGCTGCCGGCCGGCCAGGCCATCGCCCTAGCCGCAGGCGGCGACCACATCATGCTGATTGATGTGACCGTCCCCCTGGCCCAGGGTGATATGGTGCCGCTCGCTTTCACCTTCGAATCCGGAGTGCAGGTCGCGCTTGAGGCCCCCGTCCGTGCGGCTCCGCCCGAAGGCGGGCCAGCGCACGCCGGTCACGGAGCCTGACACGGGGCGCATAAGCGGCTATAGGCGCCGCCTCACGAGGAACCCATGGCCCTTAAAGTCGCGATCGTCGGCTTGCCCAACGTCGGCAAGTCCACCCTGTTCAACGCCCTGACCAAGACGGCGGCGGCCCAGGCGGCCAACTATCCGTTCTGCACCATCGAGCCGAACACCGGGGACGTGGCCGTGCCCGAGCCGCGCCTGAAGGTGCTGGCCGACATCGCGGGCTCGCGCGAGATCATCCCGTCGCGCATCACCTTCGTGGACATCGCCGGCCTGGTGCGCGGCGCCTCCAACGGCGAGGGCCTGGGCAACCAATTCCTGGCCAATATCCGCGACTGCGACGCCATCGCCTTCGTCGCCCGCTGCTTCGTCAATGACGACATCACCCACGTCGAGAACCGCATCGACCCGATCGCCGATCTGGAGATCATCGAGACGGAGCTGATGCTGGCCGACCTCGAGAGCCTCGAGCGCCGCCGGCCTCAGCTGGAGAAGAAGGCGAAGTCTTCCGGCGACAAGGAAGCGGCCCTGACGCTCAAGCTGGTCGACCTGGCCCTGGCCCAACTGAACGCCGGCCGCCCGGCCCGCGTGGCCGAGGTCTCCAAGGAGGACCGCAAGGCCTGGGACATGCTCCAGCTGCTGACGGCGCTGCCTGCCCTCTATGTCGCAAACGTCGATGAGGCGTCGGCCGCGAACGGCAACGAGCTGTCGGCCCGCGTCGCCGAACGCGCCCGTGCCGACGGGGCCGAGACGGTCGTCATTTCCGCCCAGATCGAATCCGAGATCGCCGTCCTCGACGACGAGGAACAGGCCGAGTTCCTCGAGACCCTCGGCCTGGAAGAGCCCGGCCTCAATCGCCTGATCCGCGGCGCCTATCACCTGCTCGGCCTGCAGACCTATTTCACGGTCGGCCCCAAGGAAGCCCGCGCCTGGACCATCCACGTCGGCGACACCGCGCCCCAGGCCGCCGGCGTCATCCACACGGATTTCGAAAAGGGCTTCATCCGCGCCGAGACGGTCGCCTACGACGACTATGTCGCGCTGAAGGGCGAGGCCGGCGCCCGCGAGGCCGGCAAGCTGCGCGCCGAAGGCAAGAGCTACGTCGTCAAGGACGGCGACGTGATGCACTTCCTCTTCAACACCTGAGCCGCCTCAGTCCGGGCAGCGCGTGAAGGTCACCGACTGGCCGGAGCCGGTCCAGGTGAGCTCCAGCCGGTCGCCGTCGGGCTGCAGGCCGACCTGCTCGACGTTGGTCATGCCCTCGGCCTGGCAGGTGAAGGTCGCCGTCCAGCCGCCGTTGGCGGGCTGGATCTCGGTCATGTCGCAGCTGTTCTCATAGCCCTCGAACCGCGTCGCCGTGATGCGGACGGGACGCTCAGGGCCCGTCGTGTTCTCGCACCAGGCCGGATCGGCGGCCCAGGCGCCGACATAGCCGGCGGGCGTCGGGGTGGGCTCAGGCGTCGGCGCGGGCGTGACGGGCGTCTCGGCCGGGGACTGAGCGGGCGGCGCTTCAGGGCTCTCGGCGGACGGCTCACAGGCGGCGAGCGCGAGGACAGCGGCGGGCAGCAGGAGATATCGGGTCATGCGAGCGAAAACGTCTCAGCCGTCATCTCGCTCCCTCAGGCTGATCGTTCGAGCCAGCCGCAGTAGCTCGCCAGCCGCCCGATCAGGGGCAGCCGGATGTCCACGTCGAAGACGAAGCGGCCCTGTTCGTCCACGCGCTCGTGCGTCTGTGTGCGCGGGGCCAGGAACAGCGGCAGCGGCAGAGGCCCGACCCGCCA
>NZ_JANJTL010000080.1 GCF_024711105.1 Brevundimonas sp.
AGATAGAGCCGCGGCACGGTCTCCAGGTTGTGGTTGAAGACGTCGGGCTTGGCGTCGATGACGACTTCGGCGGCGCCGTCCTTGCGCAGGAAGTCGGGCGTCAGGATCTCGATCGTCGTGCCGGGCGCCTGGGCGCGAATCTGGCGGATCACCTCGGCGAAGTGCTCGGCGCCGCCGTCGGCCAGGTCGTCGCGGTCCACCGAGGTGATGACCACGTGGTTCAGGCCCATCTGCTGGACCGCCAGCCCGACCTTGAAGGGCTCCTCCGGATCGAGGGCTAAGGGCAGGCCGGTCTTGACGTTGCAGAAGGCGCAGGCCCGCGTGCAGGTGTCGCCCATGATCATCAGCGTGGCGTGCTTCTGGCTCCAGCACTCGCCGATGTTGGGGCAGGCCGCCTCTTCGCAGACGGTGTGAAGGCCCTTCTCCTTCACGATCGCCTTGGTGGCGTTGTACTGGCCCGAGCCCGGCGCGCGCACGCGCAGCCAGTCAGGCTTGCGCAGCACCGGCGCGTCGGGCCGGTTGCGCTTTTCCGGGTGCCGGAATGAGACCGTGTCGATCAGGGTGACCATTTGCGCGCTATGTCGTCTCTTGCGGGGGATATGGCAAGCACTCAGCCGTCACCCTCGGGCCACCTTTTCCCTCTGGGAGAAGGGAAATACAGATCATCGCATGCCTACTTCCACATTTGACGGCATGACAACCAACGAGCGGCTGGGTGAAGCTGGCTTGCTCGAGCAGATGGACACCGCCATTCGCAACCGCGACCGGGCGGCGATGATATCCCTGCTGCGGCAGGTCCATCTCGCCGGACAAGCCGAACGGATTGCCGACACGGTCCTCGCGCACCCGGAGCGCTACGGCTATTTCGAGCGGGACGGCGAGGGCCCGCCGCACGCAGCCGACGAGCCGCCCGATCCGCTCATCACAACCATCGAGTTGGCCGCGTTGACGAAGCTGCTCGACGTGCGCCTCCTCGACTGTACCTGGAACCTCGACGGCTCAGACGCCAAGGGGCCGTTCGAGGCGGCCCGGATTCCGGGGGCCCGGTTCTTCGACATCGACGCGGTGGCGGACACCACGAGCCCCCTGCCCCACATGCTGCCGAGCCCGCGGGTCTTCGCCGAGGCTGTCGGGGCCATGGGGATCGGCAACGACGATCTGGTGGTGGTCTATGACCAGGCGGGCGTGCGGTCCTCGCCGAGGGTCTGGTGGACCTTCCGGGTGTTCGGCCACGACCGGGTCCGGGTGCTGGACGGCGGCCTGCCGAAGTGGCGGGCGGAGGGACGTCCGGTCGAGAGCGGGCCCGTCGAGGCGGTTGCGACCCGCAGGTTCGTCGCCGGGCTTCGGCCTGAGCTGGTCCGCGACTTCGCGGCCGTGCGGGCTGAACTGGAAAGCGGTGGCCAGGTGGTGGACGCTCGCTCGGCGGCCCGCTTCCGCGGCGAGGCGGCCGAGCCGAGGCAGGGCCTCCGGTCGGGCCGGATACCCGGCTCGCTGAACCTGCCCTTCCCTGACGTGCTGACCGCTGACGGGACGCTAAAGTCCGCCGAGGAACTACGCACCCATCTCGAGGCCGCCGGCGCGTTCCTGGACCGACCGCTGACCACAAGCTGCGGCTCGGGCCTGACCGCCGCTATCCTGGCGCTGGCCGCCGCACGCCTCGGGAAGTGGGATGTCGCGATCTACGACGGCTCCTGGGCCGAATGGGGCGGCCGCGAGGATGCTCCGGTGGAGGTCGGCTGACTCCGTCTTCACGCAACGTAACGCATCTTTTCTTCCGTCGACGCGCTGTCTAGGTTGCCGACGCAACAGAGAGGGGCCGGACCGGTCCCCCAAGGAGGATGCGCTTGCCGCGTGAATTTGCTGCGCGGGAGGGGGACAAGGCGGTTTTCGACGCCCTGATCGAGGCGCGGGACCGTTTCGGGGACAAGGAGATCCTCGAGGACCAGGACAGGAAGCCCCTGACCTACACCGGCCTGATCCGGGCCGCCTTCGTGCTCGGCCGCAAGATCGCCGCCATGACCGAACCCGGCGAGCGGGTCGGCGTGCTGCTGCCGTCCAGCGCGGGCGTCTGCGTGACCTTCTACAGCCTGCACGCGTTTGGCCGCACGCCGGTGATGCTGAACTTCACCTCGGGCGCCCGCAACGTGAAGGCGGCCATCAAGGCCGCGGGCGTGAACAAGGTGCTGTCGGCCAAGCGCTTCGTTGACCAGGCCAAGCTGGAAGACCTGACCGACGCCATTGAGACCGTCGCCGAAGTCGTCTGGCTGGACGACGTGCGCAAGACCATCGGCCTGGGCGACAAGGTCTTCGGCCTGATGGCCGGGATGTTCCCCAAGCAGTTCCGCACGCCGGTGAAGCCGGACGACGCGGGCGTCATCCTGTTCACCTCAGGCAGCTTCGGCGCGCCCAAGGGCGTCTTCCTCAGCCAGTCGAACCTGGTGTCGAACTGCGCCCAGGTGGCCCAGCACATCGACCTGAACCCCAACTGGGTGGTGTTCAACCCGCTGCCGACCTTCCACTGCTTCGGCCTGACCGGCGGGGTGCTGCTGCCTATGTTGACGGGGATGAAGGCGTTCCAGTACCCCTCCCCCCTTCACGCCAAGCAGATCGTCGAGCTGCTGCCCGAGGTGAAGGCCTCGATCGTCTTCGCGACCGATACCTTCCTGAACCAGTGGGCGCGGGTGGCCGGGCCGGACGATTTCCGCACGCTGGAGTTCGTCGTCGCCGGCGCCGAGAAGGTGCGCGACGAGACCTATCACCTGTTCAACACCAAGTTTCACGGCCTGAAGCTGCTGGAAGGCTACGGCGCGACCGAGGCCGCCCCCGTGGTCGCGGTGAACCATCCGGACCGCAACCGGCCCGGCACGGTCGGCCAGATGCTGCCGGGCATGGAATGGCGGGTCGAGCCAGTGCCGGGCATCCCGGAAGGCGGACGCCTCTATCTGCGCGGGCCCAACGTCATGGCCGGCTATCTCTCGCCGGACGATCCGGAGACGGTCGAGCCGCTGGAAGGCGGCTGGCATGACACCGGCGACATCGTGGATGTGGACGAGGAGGACTACGTCGCCATCCTCGGCCGGGCCAAGCGCTTCGCCAAGATCGGCGGCGAAATGGTGTCCCTGACCGCCGTCGAGCGCCTGGCCAGCGCGGTGTGGCCGGAGTCGCGCCACGCCGTGGTCGCCGTGCCGGACACCCGCAAGGGCGAGCGCCTGGTGCTGGTCACCGACCGGACGGACGCCGACGTCGCCCGCCTCGCCGCCTGGGCCAAGGACCACGGCGCCCCGGAACTCGCGGTGCCCAAGAAGATCATGCGGGTGCCGGAGGTGCCGGTGCTGGGCACGGGCAAGACCGACTACGTCTCGATTCAGCGGATGGCGGAAACCGACGCTCGGGCGGCCTAGAGGTTGCGCCCTTAAGGCCAAGCTCTACATTCGTCGCAGAACCGGTTGCGGTTTTCGCGGCCGGAG
>NZ_JANJTL010000081.1 GCF_024711105.1 Brevundimonas sp.
CGGCTTCCTGTCCCGCGAGGACCGGCAGGCTCGCTATGGGGCTCGCCGCGGCGGGGCGGCGGAGTAAGCTGCCATGACAGCCGGCGCGGCCTTCCAGGCCGCCCGCGGCAAGGGAGCGGCGAGGCGGCTTGGATCAGGGCACGGTCGATCCGGACGAGGATCTGGTGCGGCGCGCGGGCCGGGGCGACGCCGCCGCGGCCCAGGCCCTCGTCGCCCGCAAGCTGCCGCGCGTCCTGAGCCTGGCCTTCCGCATGCTCGGCGACCGCGAGGCCGCCGAGGACGTGGCGCAGGAAGCCATGCTGCGGGCCTGGCGGCAGGCCCCGCGCTGGACGCCGGGCGCTGCACGCTTCGACACCTGGCTTCACCGGGTGGCGATGAACCTCTGCTACGACCGGCTGCGACGATGGCGAGAGACGCCGACCGACACGCCCCCGGAAGGTGTGGATCCCGCGCCGGCGGCCGACCAGTGGCTGATGTCCGCCGAGACCTCGGCGCGGGTCCAGGCCGCGCTCCTGACCCTGCCGGAGCGGCAGCGCGAGGCGCTCGTGCTTTGCCACTTCCAGGAGCTGTCGAACGGCGAGGCGGCGAGCCTGATGAATGTCAGCGTGGATGCGCTGGAGAGCCTGCTGTCGCGGGCGAGACGGGGACTGAGGGCGCGGCTGATCGACGTCGCGCCAGGGGCTGAACCATGACCATGACACGCGATCGGTTCCGGACGCTGGTCCACGCCTACGGGGGTGATCCCCGTCGCTGGCCCGTGAAAGAGCGCGCGGCGGCGGAGGCGTTTGCCCGCGATGACTCCGAGGCGGGGGACTTGCTGGCTCTGGCGCGAGAGCTGGACGACCTGCTGGCAGACGCGCCGTCGCTTGAGGCGAGGCCGGAGTTTCGACAGGCGATCCTCGATCGCGCGCCGCGCGCCCGCCGCGGCCTGCGGCGCATCAGCCGGCTCGGCTGGCTGTCCGGCGCGGGTTGGGCCGCCGCCGCCGCGGCAGGCGCCGTCTTCGGCGTCGCGCTCAGCCACCAGCTGTTGCAGGACTGGCAGGCCGATGCGGTGATCGAGCAGGCCGCCGCCTGGCACCTCGACGAAGCGGAGTATCTGGGATGAGTCCGCGTAGCCTCAAGATCGCGCTCGCCGTATCGGTGACCCTGAACGTCTTCGTCGTCGGCGCCGTGGCCGGCGGCCTGATCGTCGGCGGCCGCGCGCTGCAAGAGCATCGCGAGGTGCGTGCGCCCGTTTTCGCCCTGGTCCGGTCGCTCGATGCGCCGGAGCAGGAACGCGTCAGGGGCGCGCTCAGGGAATCCGCCCTGGCCGCGCGCTCCGACTTCGAGGCCGCCCGGGCCGCCCGCTTGCAAGCCGTGGAACTGGCTTCGGCCCAGACCTTCGACCGCGCCGCCGTCGATGCCGCGCTTGAGCGTTCGCACCAGGCCGAAGGGGCGGGACGACGTCGGTTGGAATCGACCCTGCTGGACGTCATGGCCGATCTGGACCCGGCCGAGCGCCAGACCCTGTCGCTCGCCCTGGTGAGGCGAGGCCCGGAACGCGGCAGGCGCGACGGGGGCCGCCGTCATCGGGAGCGCCCCTAGGCCGCCTCGGACCTTTCGGCGGACTGACGCAGCGGCAGCAGCACGCTGACGACCGTGCCCTGGCCGGGCTCGCTGCGCATCTCGAAGCGGCCCTGATGCATCTCGATCAGCGACTTGGTCAGGGCCAGCCCCAGGCCGGTGCCCTGGCTGGTCCGTGCGTGCTTGGTCTCGACCTGTTCGAAGGGCCGGCCGAGCCGCTCCAGGTCCTCGGCCGAAATGCCGATGCCGGTGTCTGCGACCTCGAGCCGGGCCCAACCGTCCTCTTGCCGGGCCGTCAAGGTGATGGAGCCGCCGCGGGGCGTGAACTTCACGGCGTTGGACATCAGGTTCAGCAGGATCTGCTTCACCGCCCGGTAGTCGGCCTCGATCTCGGGCGCGCCCTCGGTGCGGACATGGAGCATCAGCCCGGCCGCGTCGGACCGGCCGCGGATGAGGCGGACGGCGTCGTCGCAGACCTCGGGCAGGTCCGTCGGCTCGAAGCGCATCTGCATCTTGCCGGCCTCGATCTTGGCCATGTCGAGCACGTCGTTGATCAGCGCCAGCAGGTGTTGGCCCGAGTTCAGGATGTCCTTGGAGTATTCCTTGTACCGGGCGTCCCCCAGCGGCCCGAACATCTCCGTCGACATGATCTCGGAGAAGCCGTTGATGGCGTTCAGCGGCGTCCGCAACTCGTGGCTCATGTTGGCCAGGAACTCGGACTTGGCCTGGTTGGCGGCCTCAGCGCGGATCTTGGCGGCCTCGTACTTGCGGGCCAGCAGCGACAGCTCGGCCTGGTTGGCTTCCAGCTGCTCGACCAGCTTCTGAAGCTCTTCCTCGTTCTTGCGGCGCATGGCCTCCTGGCGCTTGACCGCCGTGATGTCGGCGGCCGTGGCGACCGACCCGCCCTCGGTCGTGCGGCGTTCGGTCAGCTGCAGCCAACGGCCGTCGTGCAGCTCGATCTCCATCACGCCTGTAAGGCCGTCGGGGGACGGCACCTGGTTCCGGATCGCCAGGGCCGCGATCCGGGTCAGATTTTCCTTGGCCGCGCCGGGTCTGAGCACGCGTGGGTCGAAGCCGAAACTGTCGACGAAACCCTGGTTCCAGAGGACGAGCCGGTCGTAGCGGTCGAACAGCACGAAGGCGCCTGGCACGCTGTCGATGGCGTCGCGCAGCCGGCGCTCGGCCGCCACGGCGCGGGCCTTGGACATCCGTTCGTCGGTGACGTCCAGCGCCACACCGACCAGCTGCTCATAGCCGTGCTCCAGGCGCGGGCCGGCGGCCTGGCCGCGCGCCTCGATCCAGCGGGCGCGGCCGTCCGGATGCACAATGCGAAAGGCGACCTCGAAGGTGCCGTAGGCCGCCGCCTGCCGAAGGGCCAGCAGGAGCCGCTCCTGATGTTCCGCGGAAAGCAGCTCGAGGATGTCGTCGCCCTGGGCGACCGGGCCGCCGGGCCAGCCGAGCATCGCGGCCATCTCGGGCGACAGCACCACGCGGTCACGGTCGAGATCCCATTCCCAGACCCCGCATCGGGCGGCCTCGACCGCCATGCGGAACCGCTGCTCGGACTCGGCCTGGATGCGCACCGCGCGGCGGCTCTGGAGGATCAGCAGGGCCGTCAGCACCAGTCCTATGGCCAGCGGGCCGACCAGGATCCAGGCGCTGTTGAGCAGCGCCGACAGGCTGAGGTCGGGGCCGCTGTCGCGTATGGACAACACGAGCAGCGGGGCCCCGTCGACCGGCGCGGCCGCGACGCTCACCGGCCGATCACCGACGGATCCCCCGAGCACCGAGGCCGTGTCCGCCGCCTCGCTCAGCCGGGCGGTCTCCAGGCCCAGCGCGCCGGAAGCGGCGCCGGAAAGTTCGATGCCCCGGGTCAGGAGGACTAGGCCCGTGCGAGCATCGATGATCGCGGAGCCGAGCTGCTCGTCGCCGGCCAGGGCGGCGCCCGGATCGACCACCGCGACCAGGCCGCGTTCGGCCGACTGCCTGCGGATCACCAGCAACCGCCCGTCCGAAGCGGCGGCGTAGGCCGTCCCGGTCGCGGGCGGCGCGGGCAATCCCGGCGGCGCCGCAGGACCTGCGTTCGCGACGGGGCGACCCTGGGCGTCAACGACGGTGACCGTGGCCGCCCGGCCTCTCGCCAGCGACCGCGCCTCCTCGGCGGCGTCCAGGGGCCGGCCGGGCGCCCGGGCCAGGGAGGCGGCGGCCGTCTCAAGTCCGACCTCCACCGGGACCAGCGTCGACTCCAGGCGCGCGGCGCCCAGGTGGCTCTGCGACTGAAGCGCGCGGGCGACTTCGGCGCCTTCGTCACGCGGCCGTTCAGTGATCTGGCGAGCGTAGAGCGCGGTGTAGGCGGCGAGCGCGACGGCGGCGGCGAGGATCGAAATCCGCACCCAGCTCGGCATCATGGAGGGCGCACGGGGGGCGTTCGCGTCCGTCGCGCGCCTCCCTGGCTGTGCTCCGCGCCGGTCGGGCACGCGCCACTCCCTTGATTCGCCCTCGATCTGGAATCCTAGGCCGCGCCTCAGATTCGTGTCGAGCGGCCAATCAGGCGGCCTGGCCCTCCGAGCGCGGCTTGGCGTCGACGGGCGGGACCAGCACCTCGGTCACGGATTTCAGCGCGTCGCGGGCCTCGCGGGCCAGCCGTTCCATCTCGGGTGGGGCGTCGTCGCCGCTCTCGGTGACGCTGTGAACCAGGTCCTCGGCCAGTTTCATCAGCCGGGGCGCGGCGGCGATCAGCCGGGCCTGGAACTCGATCTTGTGGGGGTCCCGGTCGTATTCGGCGCCGGGCACGCGCCAGCCGCCCCAGTCCTGGGCGTCGGTCACCACGACCGGATAGGTGCCCGGGTGAGGATGGTGCGGGACGTCCTCGGCCATCTGCCACTTGTTGCGGGCGCGCATCAGGCGCCACGGGCCGGCGTCGTTGGCCGCGGGGTCTTCCTCGGGCGACATCAGTTCGTGCGCCAGGAACTCACGGCCGAGGCCGACGTCGTAGGTCACCCGCACCGGCTCGGCGAAGCCCTTGGCCCAGACCGGCTGGATGTTCTCCACCGTGGCCCAGGCGCCGACGCACTCGACCCAGACCTTCTGGCCCTTCTGGAATTGCGCGCGCGCCATGCAGTCCCCCTTCTGGAAGCGAGGGTCCAGCATGACGCACGTCCGTTGATGTCGGGTTCAGGCTCGCGGTGAACGAGTCCTTACCGGTATTAGGGCTTGGAGATGTCCTGAAGCGCGTCGCCGGAATGCCGGTCCTTGCCGGTGCGGGCCAGGTCGCCGAGCGCCACGACGCCTACCAGACGGTCGGTCTCATCAATGACGGGCAGGCGACGGATCTGCTTGTCGCCCATGAACTCCAGCGCGGTCTTCACGTCCTCGCCCTCGCGCAGCCAGTGCACGTCGCGGCTCATCACCTCGGCCACCGGGGTGTCGAAGGACTTGCCCTCGGCGAGCGCGCGGACCGTCAGGTCGCGGTCGGTGACCGTGCCCTGCAGCCGCTGGCCGTCGCAGACCGGCATGAAGCCGAAGTCGCCCTGGGCCATGCGCTGGGCGACCGACTGGATCGTGTCCTGCGGATTGGCGACCTGCACGTCGCGCGACATCACTTCGTTGATCTTCACGGCGTCTCTCCTCGGTGGGGATGGATGCGCTGAAAACGGCTTCGAGCCGCGCCTGTTCCCCTCGCGCCAGCGCCGCACTATGGGGAGCCATGAGCCAGACTCCCGCCGCCCACGCCGCCGCCATTCTTGATCGCCTCGGGGTCACCCGATCCGCCGACGGCCTGGCCTCCTTCACGCCCATCGACGGCTCGGAGCTCGGCCGCGCGCCGCTGACCCCGGTCGCGGACCTGTCCGGCGTGCTCGACCGAGCCGGGGAAGCCTTCCGCGCCTGGCGGCGGGTCCCCGCTCCGCGCCGCGGCGAACTCGTGCGTCTGCTCGGCGAGGAGCTGCGCGCCGCCAAGGACGACCTGGCGGCCCTGGTCACTCTGGAATGCGGCAAGATCGCCTCCGAGGGCCTGGGCGAGGTCCAGGAGATGATCGACGTCTGCGACTTCGCCGTCGGCCTGTCGCGCCAGCTCTACGGCCTGACCCTGCCCAGCGAACGGCCCGGCCACCACATGCGCGAGACCTGGCAGCCGCTGGGCCCCGTCGGCGTCATCACCGCCTTCAACTTCCCCGTCGCCGTCTGGGCCTGGAACGCCGCGCTCGCGTTCGTCTGCGGCGATCCCGTCATCTGGAAGCCGTCCGAGAAGACGCCGCTGACCGCTCTGGCCGTCCAGGCGGTGTTCGAGCGCGCCGCCGCGCGCTTCGGCGACGCCCCGGCGCACCTGTCCCAGGTCGTCATCGGCGAGCGCGACCTCGGCGAGGCCCTGGCCGCCGATCCGCGCGCCCCGCTGATCTCCGCCACCGGCTCGACCCGCATGGGCAAGGCGGTGGCCGCGACCGTCGCCGGCCGTCTCGGCCGCTCCCTGCTCGAGCTCGGCGGCAACAACGCCATGATCGTGACCGACAGCGCCGACCTCGACATGGCCGTGCGCGCCATCGCCTTTTCGGCCGTCGGCACCTGCGGCCAGCGCTGCACTTCCTTGCGCCGCCTCATCGTCCACGAGAGCGTCGCCGACACCCTCGTCGCCCGCCTGACCAAGGCCTATGAGACCCTGCCCATCGGCGACCCGCGCGAGGCCGGCGTGCTGGTCGGGCCGCTGATCGACGATGACGCGGCCCGCAACTTCGCCGCCGCGCTCGACCGCGCCCGCACCGAAGGCGGCGAGGTCCTCACCGGCGGCGGCCGTCTCGACCGGGCCGGCGTCTACGTCCGCCCGGCCATCGTGCGCATGCCCGCCCAGACGCCTGTGGTCATGCACGAGACCTTCGCGCCGATCCTCTACGTCCTGACCTACCGCGACTTCGACGCGGCGGTTGAGCTCCAGAACGCGGTGCCGCAAGGCCTCAGCTCCTGCGTCTTCACCGACCGGCTGCGCGAGGCCGAGACCTTCCTGTCGGCCTGGGGCTCGGACTGCGGCATCGCCAACGTCAACATCGGTCCCTCAGGCGCGGAGATCGGCGGCGCCTTCGGCGGCGAAAAGGAGCCCGGCGGCGGCCGCGAATCCGGCTCCGACGCCTGGAAGGCCTACATGCGCCGCCAGACCCAGACGGTGAACTTCTCCACCGACCTCCCGCTGGCCCAGGGCGTGAAGTTCGACGTGTGAACTCCTTCTCCCCTCGGGGGAGAAGGTGGGCGGCGGAGCCGCTCGGATGAGGGGGCTCTATCGGCGCACTCGTCGTCGATGGCCTGCCCGCTGAAGCAACCCCCTCAACCGTCTCGCTCCGCAAGCCAGCTTCTCCCCCGAGGGGAGAAGGAAACTACGCAGGCGTTGGCCGCTTCGGCCGAACCTTCCGGAAGAGCCGCCACACCGCCCACAGCAGCAGCAACAGCACCACCGGGATCAAGAGCGGGATCACGAAGGCGATCAGCACGGTCACGAAGGCCAGCACGTCCTCCACCACCGACAGCACCGGATTGCCCAGCCCGCCCGTGGTCGCCGTCGAGGCCGCCCGGGTTCCGCTCTGCGCCGCCCCGAAGGCCAGCGCCGTCGGCGCGCCCACGATGACCCCTGCGATCGCCGCCGTCGTCGGATCGAGGCCCGCGAACACGCTGCCGGCCGCCACCGCGCCCGCCACCGGCCGCGCCACGATCCCCACCGCATGCAGGGCGTTGTCCAGCACCGGCACCTTGTCGGCCAGGATCTCGACCACCGTCGCCACGCCCAGCGCCGCGATCGCCGCGTTCGAGGTCAGCCAGGCCATGGACTCGTTCAGCTCGATCCCGAACAGCTGAAACCTGGCCGCCAGCGCCGCCATCAAAAGCGGCACGAAGATCCTCAGGCCCGAGGCCGCCGCCAGCCCGAGCCCAAGCAGGGCCGGCATGCCCCAGGTTCCGATGAGTTCCTGAGCGCCGTCGAGGTCCACCGGCTAGCCGCCCGACTGCAAGGTCAGCCGCGTCTGGTTCCGGAACCGCCAGGCGTCATCGCCCGCGCCGAGGGGCCGCACTTCCTTGACTGACAATAGTTCGTCGCCTGCGCGGGTCTCGGTCACGCGGATGTCTGCCGGGGCGTCGTCGTCCTCGCCGACCCTGCGATAGACGATGGTCCAGGACTGCGGACCTTCGTAGGCCACGATCTCGACCGTCTCCGTCAGCAACTCCACCTCACGTCCTTCGCGGAAGGTCGCCGTGGTCACGGTCCCGGCCTGCGGGTCGTCCAGGCTGGTGCTGACGATCCAGACCGTGCCCGCCGGTCCGTCATCGAACGCGGAACGACGGATCGCGGTCACCCCGTCGTCCACTACGTCGATGCTGGTCCTGACCGGAAGTTCGAAGAGGCGGTCTGTCTGATAGTCACGATAGCCGAGGGCGCCGACCCAGCGCCCCTCCAGCCCGGCCCGTAGTTCCGTCGCCGTCGGCGAGGCCTGCGCCCAGGCCAGCCCCGCGCCCGCCGCCCACAGGCCAAGCGCTATCGCCGCCGCCTTCAGCATTCGCTGCTCCCTAGAACTTCCGCCTGCCGGAGACCGTCTCGAAGAACATCCGCCAGTCGCCCATCAGGCTCCACAGC
>NZ_JANJTL010000117.1 GCF_024711105.1 Brevundimonas sp.
CCGGGGCGATGCAGTTGACCGTGATGCCGCGGCTGCCGACCTCCTGGGCCAGCGACTTGGAAAAGCCGATCATGCCGGCCTTGGAGGCCGCATAGTTGGTCTGGCCGGGGTTGCCGGTCACGCCGACGACGGAGGTGACGCCGATGATGCGGCCCGCACGACGCTTCATCATGCCCTTCATGGCCGCGCGGCAGAGGCGGAAATAGCTCTCCAGGTTGACCTTGATGACCTGCTCGAAGTCCTCGTCCTTCATCCGCATCAGAAGGCCGTCCTTGGTGATGCCGGCGTTGGCCACCAGGATGTCGAGCGGCGCGCCCGCCACCTCCTCGGCCCGGCCGACCAATCCATCGACCGACTCGGCGTCCGACAGGTTCGCCGCCGCGGCGAAAGCCCGCCCGCCTAGTTCGCCGGCAAGGTCGTTCAGCACCGCCTCGCGCGTGCCGGACAGGACGACGGTCGCCCCTTGCGCATGCAGCGCCCGGGCGATCGCCCCGCCGATACCGCCGGTCGCGCCGGTCACAAGCGCGGTCTTGCCTTCAAGGTTGAACATGCTGCTTCCCTAGCTCTGCTGGCTCTTCGCGAACGCTTCCATCTCCTCCGGCGCGTTCAGCGTCATGGCCTCGGCGTCCGGGGCGATGCGCTTGGCCATGCCTGTGAGGACCTTGCCGGAGCCGATCTCGACGAAGCGGGTGACGCCGCCCTCGGTCGCCATCCACTCCATGCTCTCGCGCCAGCGGACGCGGCCGGTGACCTGTTCGACCAGCAGGCGACGGATGGCCTCCGGGTCGCTCTCGGGACGGGCGGTGACGTTGGCGACCACCGGCGGGCGGGGCGCGGAGATGGCGGCGTCGGCGAGGGCTGCGGCCATCTCGTCGGCGGCCGGCTGCATCAGCGGACAGTGGAAGGGCGCCGAGACGTTCAGCGGAATGGCGCGGGCGCCCAGCTCCTTGGCCCTCTCGATGGCGCGGTCGACCGCGGCCTTGTCGCCGGAGATCACGATATTGCCGGCGTTGTTGTCATTGGCGACGACGCAGACGCCGACTTCGGAGCCGGCCTTCGCCGCCGCCTCGGCCAGGGCTAGGTCGGTCTTGGGCCCGATCAGCGAGGCCATGGCCCCCTGCCCCACCGGCACGGCGCGCTGCATGGCCTGGCCGCGCAGCTTCAGCAGCCGCGCCGTGTCCGGCAGTGAAATCGCGCCCGCCGCGCACAGGGCGGAGTACTCGCCGAGCGAATGGCCGGCGACGTAGTCAGCGCTGGAGATCTCGATGCCGAACTCGGCCTTCAGCGCCCGGGCCGCCGCGACCGACACGGCCATAAGCGCCGGCTGGGCGTTCTCGGTCAGGGTCAGCTGATCCTCGGGCCCCTCGCGCATCAGCACCGACAGCTTCTGGCTGAGCGCGTCATCGACCTCGGCGAAGACCTCGCGCGCGCTGGCGAAGGCGTCCGCCAGGCTCGCGCCCATGCCCACCGCCTGGCTGCCCTGTCCGGGAAAGAGAAACGCCAGCTTCATGCCTGCCTCACGCGCCGCTTCGGGCGGCGAGGGTTAGGCCAGCCTCGCGGGAGTGGCAAGTTTGGTAGGTCTGCCTCAGATAATCCAGTCGTCCCAGACCGGGTGAGGCTGAGGTGACGGTCCGGGCGCGCCTTCCATCCAGCGGGTCAGGAAGCCCGCGTCCGCCGCAGCCTCCTGAGCGGGAGGCGGGCCGGCGTCCGGCCGCACCAGCGGGGCCGGCGTCTTTGCCGTCTGCGCCTCGCCGCCGGGATCGCAGACGATCAGGGTCAGGTCGATCGCGCCATCGTCGAATCGGATCAGCTCGACGTCGTTCAGGACCGTCGCCCCGGCCGCGTTCTTGACCAGCGCGCCCATCCCGGTGCGGTGGACGACGTAATCCGACACCTCTCCCGAAAACCGGGCCTCGTCCCAGCCGGAACCTCCTTCGATGAGGTCCGAGCCGCCCCCGCCTATGAGGATGTCATCTCCCGCCTCGCCGCGAAGCACGTCGAAGCTGGACAGGCCCCGCAGGACGTCAGCGCCCTCGCCGCCGACAACGACGCCCGAGCCAGCCGTATTCGGGGCCGGCCGTGCGAACGCCTGGCTTAACAGCGGGTCGGCCGAGATCAGCGCCTGGGCGGACGCGAACAGGTCCCGGGCCGCCGGGTCGTTCGTCAGATAGGCATCCAGAAACATGGCCGCGAAGCCGGCGATGGAGGCGGTGATCGCGGCGTTGTCGGTATTGCCGCCGATGTCGTTGTGGGCCGCGTCGCGATAGACGAGGGCGGCCGTCTCGCCTCCGGCGCTGCGGCCGAAAGAATCCAGGCGGCTCTCCCAGCCGACGAGGCCGCCGGGCTCGGAGTCCGCCGTGCCCGTCAGAATCAGCATGGGAACGTCGATCGCGTCCCACGCGCCCGACGACAGCTGCGCCCAGGAGCTTTCCAGACCTTGAGGGGAGAGCAACAGCAGCGCCGCGAAGCGCACATCAGCAACGGACGCGACGCCGTACGGATTGCCGTCCGGAAGGGAAAGGTCGGCGTATTGGTCCGACTGCAGACCCGTCACCAGACCCGCGGTGAAGGCGCCGTGGCTATGCCCTGCGGCGACCGGCCGGGAGGTATCAACCGTGTAGCCCGGCAGGGCCGCGACCAGGGCGGTCGCCTGATCGAGGGCGAACTGCATGTCGGCTGACCGGTGAAGGCCGGAGGCGACGTTCGAAACGGAGAACTGGGACGTGAACCAGGACGGATAGGTCGACGCGCTGTCGAGGTGCGTCGGCGCGATGACGATGTAGCCTTGGTCCGCCAGCGCCTGGGCCACCGCGCCGGCCCCGGAGTCGGGCCTGCCACTGCCCCAGTGGCCGTGGCTGTAGATGATGACCGGATAGGTCCCGGGAGTCGGCGGAGCAAAGACGCTGAGCTGGACGTCGCGGGGCGCGGTGCGAGCCACACCGGACGTGTCCGTGTAAGCGACGAAATGCTCAGGATCCCTGATCGTCCTGGTCACGACGGGCATTGGCGGCCTCCCTCCAGTCCTTCAACGGAGCCAGGAAGGATTTCCGTCGGGGCCTATGAGATACGATGCTGGTGACAGCACCCCGGCGTCGAATGGGGCCGCACGCGGGTTGACCGTCAATAGGCGGGCGACATCTGGCGCACGAGCGGCGGCGTCGGATCGGTCCAGGCGTCGAGGTCGAACGACTCCTCTCCCTCGCCGGACAGATCGCCAAGGGCGGCCCCCAGCAGCTCGGGGAGGCGCTCCATCATCAGCGTGGTCATGACCAGCGACAGCTCGGACTGCTTGTCCAGGATGCCGCGACCGACATCGCCCTCATAGAAGGTGACGAGCGCCTCGAGCTCGGCCTCTGTGAAGACCTGGACGTGGGCCTCCACCATGACCTCCTCCATCAGCTCGATCATGGGCGAGACCGAATCCATCGTGCCGTCGGGCAGAAAGATCGGCATGTCGGCGCTGTCGTCCGGCTTGGGCGCTCCAGGACCCGTGGGCGCCAACGCCGAGGCCCAGTCGTCGGCCATCTCGGCCGAGCCGACGATCTGATCCTGCATCATGCCTTGCAGGTCCATCATCTCGACGTATTGCCGCGCCAGCTCCCACTCCCTGTCGGAGGTCTCAGGCGCCTCCTGCGCCAGGGCGGGCGTCGCCAGGCCGGTCACGGCCGCAAGGATGATCAGAAATGCCCGCATGACGTCCCTCCGCGGGCGACCTTGCGGCCAATCCGCAGGGCGCGCAAGCGGGCGGGGCCCTTTCTCCTTGCCGCGCCGGGCCTTTTCCCCTATAGGCCCCGCCTTTCCAGGACGGCGGTCTTTCGCGGAGCGTCAAAGGGGCGGGATCATCCCGTCCGCCGCGACAAGAGCCATCGTGGGTTCGGCTTCCCGGCCGGCCTGCGCCGCCGCCCGCACACGGGAGAACCGCATGGCTCTTTACGAGCACACGGTCATGTCGCGTCAGGATATCTCCGCGCAACAGGCCGAAGCGCTGAACGACACCATCAAGGCTCTGATCGAGGAAGGCGGCGGATCCGTCGCCAAGATCGAGTACTGGGGTCTGCGCAACCTCACCTACCGGGTGAAGAAGAACCGCAAGGCTCACTATTCGCTGCTCGCCATCGACGCGCCCGCCGCGGCCATGGCCGAAGTCGAGCGCCAGCTGTCCATCAACGAGGACGTGCTGCGCTATCTGACCGTCCGTGTCGAAGAGCTCGACCTCGAACTGTCCCCGATCCTCGCCCGCCGCGAGCGGGAGCGTGAACGCGAACGCGAACGCGCCCCCCGCACCGGCTACGACGACATGATGTGAGCTGAGATCAGATGACCGACGCAGTCACCCCCACCCCGGGCGCGCCCGCCGGCAACTCTCCGGCCCGCCGTCCCTTCCATCGCCGCCGCAAGGTATGCCCGTTCTCCGGCGCCGACGCGCCGAAGATCGACTATAAGGACGTCAAGCTCCTGCAGCGCTACATCTCCGAGCGCGGCAAGATCGTCCCCTCGCGCATCACGGCCGTCTCCCAGAAGAAGCAACGCGAGCTGGCCAAGGCCATCAAGCGCGCCCGCTTCCTGGCCCTCCTGCCCTATGTGGTGAAGTAAGATGAAGGTCGTTCTGCTTGAACGCGTCGAGAACCTCGGCGCCATCGGCGACGTCGTCACCGTCAAGGACGGCTTCGCCCGTAACTTCCTTCTGCCGCGCGAGAAGGCCCTGCGGGCCACCTCGGCGAACCTGAAGGTCTTCGAGGCCCAGCGCGCCCAGATCGAGGCCCGTAATGAGAAGGCCAAGGCCGAAGCCGGCAAGTCCGGCGAGAAGCTCGACGGCTCGACCTATGTCCTGATCCGTCAGGCGGGCGAGTCCGGCCAGCTCTACGGCTCGGTCACCGCGCGTGACATCGCCGACGCCATCCAGGCTGAAGGCGGCAAGGCCGAACGCAGCCAGGTCGTGCTGAACCTGCCGATCAAGACCCTCGGCGTCCACGAGGTGCAGGTCCGCCTGCACGCCGAGGTCACCGTGACGGTCAAGGTCAACGTGGCTCGTTCGGCTGACGAGGCCGAGCGTCAGGCCCGCGGCGAAGATGTCATCCGCAGCCAGTTCGACGAAGAGCGCGAGCTCGCCGCCGAACAGGCCAAGGACCTCTTCGAAGGCGGCGCCGGCCAGCAGGAATTCGTCGCCGACGAAGCCTGACTTTCGCCGCAACCTTGACGGCCAATGGAAGGCGCGCCCCTGTGGGCGCGCCTTTCTTCTTTTCGGGGTCCCGCATGAAGCCTACCGTCCTCGCCGCAGCGCTGGCTTCCGGCTTGCTTATCGCCTCCGCAGCCCAGGCCATGCCGGTCAGCGAATTCCTCGAGGAGGCCGAGGACATCCCCATGAACCCCACGGCCCTGCTGCGCTCGGACGCGCGTCGGCTGATGGGTGAGCTGCAGGGCGCCTTCCGCACGGTGAGCGACGAATACCGCGCCGACCGGGACGCCGGCCGGCCGACGGACTTCTGCCCGGCCGAGGGCACGCGCATGTCCCTGTCGCCGCAGGACGTCCTGACCCGGTTCCGCTCGATCCCCGCATCGCGGCGGCACATCAGCGTGACCCAGGCGATCCGGGAATGGATGGCCGAACGCTATCCCTGCTGACGCCCGCTAGCTGTTCGTGCAGGTGATGTAGGAGTTGCTGACCCAGTAGCAGTTGCGTGCCTGGCCCGTGGCGGAGTTGATCATCCAGACCTCGCCGCCCTGGCCGTTGTCGAAGGAGCCTGCGGGCTCCCAGCGACCGCCCGACTGGGCCTGGGTGGGCTGCGGTCCGGCCAGCCCGGCGACGAAGCCGGCGGCGACGAGGGCGGCGGCGAGAGCGATCTTCTGCAAGGTCATGTCCGTCTCCTTTCAGGTGAGAGACGTCAGACTGCACAGCTTGGGGACCACCGGCACCTGTCGGAGCCTGACGGCGGTCAGCGGGCGATGAACCGACCGATCCACTTGCCCAGCAGGGCCCGGTCGTTGGGCCGTCCCAGGCTGACGATCGCCCGGTCGGCGAAGTCGTTCTCGAACCGGTCGCCGCGTCGGCCGTCGACCAACGCGGCGGCGTAGGCGGGTTCGAACTCGGGATGAGGTTGCAGCGAAATGGCGTCCGTACCGTAGGCCAAGCCCGCGAAGGGGGTGAAGTCGCTGGCCAGCCAGACGCGCGAACCGGGCGGCTGGTCCACGACCTGATCCTGGTGCGAGGCCGGAATGGCGACCGACCGCGCCGGCGGCTTGATCCAGGGCTCATCGCCGACGACCCGATAGTCCTGCAGGCCGATGCCCCAACCCTTGTCGGACTTGACGACGCGACCACCGAAGGCCTGGGCCATGGCCTGGTGGCCGAAGCAGACGCCGACCAGCCTGGTGCGGCCGCGCGCGTCGCGCAGCCAGTGCAGCAGGCCCGCGATCCAAGGGTCGCCGTCATAGACGCCGGACGCCGAGCCGGTCAGCAGGGCGGCCTCAAACCGCGTCGGGTCGGGCAGCTCTCCGGCCTGGACGTCGAAAGTCGTGGCCACGACGCCGTCGCCGAGCATGGTGCGCATCATCTCGGGATAGCCGCCGAAGCGCGGCTCCAGCGCGGCGGGCGGCCGGCCAGTCTTCAGGATCGCGATGTTCAAGCTTTTCGCCTCAGGAATTTCAGGCCCGACCAATCCGCATCAACCGCACAGACCTTCACGTCGACCCAGCCGGTCGGAAGGATGATCTCACGCACGCCGTCCTCGGTGAGGTCGACGAACAACGAGGATGCCTTCTTGGGCCAGGACACCCAGACCATCCCGCCGTCCGGCCGGTGCCCGAAAGCGGTGGTGGCCTTGGCTTCGAGGTCGGCCCGGTCGCCCACGAACAGGTGCAGGATGCGGGCGGCCGGGTCCAGTCCGTCGATGATGCGCGCGCCCTCAGGCAGCGGTTCGACGAGTTGGCGATAATTCCGAGGCGCATCCATCACCGCGAGGGTGTCGTCCGGCTTGACGCCCAGCTTGGCCGAAAGCGGCTTGCCCGAATATCCGGCCGCCTCGCTCATGCGGCGGCCCCGATCAGTTCCGCGAGCTTGGCGTCGAGGCCCTCCTCCGGAAAGTCCTCGGCCATCCACCAGTCCTGCAGATCGCGCAGCACCTGGCCCATGCGCGGGCCCGGCTCCAACCCGGCCTGGCGCAGCTCTGCGCCTCCAATCGGAAAGCGTGGCGGCGTCCAGCTCTCGGCCAGGTCCAGCAGAGGCCAGGCGCCCGCGTATCGGTCCGGTTCGGCCGCCCAGGCGCGCATCAACCGATCGGTGAAAGTCCGCTTGCCGAGCCTGTAGATGGCCACCCGGGCGGCGTGAGCCTCCATGCCCAGCTTCACCTCGACGAAATCCGGTAGCGCCGCCAGCAGACGGTCGCGCAGGGCGTTTGAAAACCGCAGTCTCGTCGCTGCGGCCTCGACCATGTCCCAGTCCGCCGCCAGCAGGGCCGACAGGCGCAGCGCGCGATCCTGCGACAGGCCGACCATGGCTTCGAACAGGCGGCGATCCAGTTCAAACGGCAAGGCCTGCTCGAGGACCCCTGTCTCGTCCATGAGGCGGACCGCGCCGACCGGATCGGGCGCGGCGAGCAGCTTGAGCAACTCGGCGGAAATCCGCTCCGCCGAGAGCTGGCCGATGCCGGCCTTCAACCCGGCGCAGGCGGCGAGGCCCGCGGCGTCCGGCGCGCTGCGCCCGTACCAGGCGTGGAAGCGGAAGAAGCGCAGGATGCGCAGATAGTCCTCGCGGATGCGGGCCTCGGCCTCGCCGACGAAGACGATGCGGCCGGCCCGGCAGTCCTCGACCCCCTCCCCGGTCGGATCGAACACCTCGCCCGTCCGGTCGGCGTAGAGCGCGTTCAGCCGGAAATCGCGGCGCGCCGCGTCCTCGGCCCAGTCGTCGGTGAAGGCCACCACGGCGCGGCGGCCGTCGGTCGCCACGTCTCGGCGCAGGGTCGTGACCTCGAACCCCCGGCGGCCGCTGATGGCGGTCACCGTGCCATGCTCGACGCCCGTGGGCGCGAACCTCAGGCCGGCGGCCTCGAGCGCGGCCATGGTCCGGTCGGGCGTCAGTGTGGTGGCGATGTCCACGTCCGCGACCGGCTCACGCAGCAAGGCGTTGCGCACGCAGCCGCCGACGAAGCGCGCCTCCCCGCCCGCGGCCTCCAGCGCGTCGATCACGGCGGTCGTCTCGGGGGCCGTCAGCCAGGTTTGCCCGTCGGGCAGACGGGTCACGCCGCGTCCTCCGCCCGGTCGTGCAGGCGGGCGTGCAGGGCCCGGATCATCCCCGCCGTCGCGCCCCAGATGTAGCGTTCACCGTACGGCATGGCCCAGAAGAAGCGCTCTGCGCCCTTCCAGTGCAGGGACTCCTGCCGATGATTGGCGGTGTCCATCAGGAAGTCCCATGGGACCTCGAAGACGTCCGCCACCTCATCGAGATTCGGCCGCACCTCGAAGGGCGGATCGACCATGGCGACCACCGGCGTGACCAGAAAGCCCGTGCCGGTCTCGTAGGTGTCCGACAGCCCGAGCGGCCGCACGCGCGCCGGGTCGAGCTCGATCTCCTCCCACGCCTCCCGCACGGCGGCCTCCAGAGGGCCCTCGCCAGGATCGAGACGCCCGCCGGGAAAGGCCACCTGCCCCGTATGGCTGGCCAGGCTGTCGGAACGGCGCGTCATCAGCACCGTCACGCCGTCGTCCCGGGGCACGATGGGGATCAACACGGCAGCCGGCCGCAGGGGCCGAATCTCGCGCGCGATCTCCGGATTGAGGTCGAAGTCGGATCGCCCGGCCGCGCCATCCGGCGTCCAGGTGTCCGGCGCGTCCAGCACGGCGCGCAGGCGGGCTTCCAGTTCCGCGGCCGTCACGTCGCGCGACCCAACACGAACGCCTCGCCGCCCGACCGCACGCACAGTCGGTCGCCGTCGCGCTCGGCCATCTCGACCAGTTCATAGAAGACCGAACGCTCGATGCGCGCCTCCAGGCCCCGCCGAACGTGGACATAGGGCGCGGGCGCGCCGTCGGCGCTGTGATCGACCCGGATCGGATTGTCCGGCCCTGCGACCGTCTCGTCGCCGACGTCGGTGGCGAAGACCAGGTCCTCGCCCCGCCGCTCGACGGCCACGGCGCGGAAGGGGGCGTCCTCGACCGTGATCCTCAGCTTCTCGACCGGCGTGACCAGATGAAAGCCGTCCGGATCCTTCCTCAGGATCGTCGAGAACAGCCGGACTAGCTCAGGCCTGCCGATCGGCGACCCCTCGTGCATCCAGACGCCGTCGCGGCGGAGGACGATATCGATGTCGCCGCAGTGCTCGGGATTCCACAGGTGTACAGGCGGCAGGCCGCGCTTTTTCGGCGCGGCGGCCTCGGCCAGGGCGGCCAGGCCGGACGGCTTCGGTTGGTCCTCGTGCATTCCTGGGAAGGTGGAAGCCCCGGCCTTCCGGGGCAAGGGCTTTCAGCCGCGTCGAACGGCGCCCTGCGCCTCGGAGCCGTCCAGCGACAGCCACAGCACCCGGCGCGGATCGACGGGTCCGGGCAGGACGGCGTCCGGAGCGGGCTCGAAGCCGAAGCGTCCGAAGTAGGGCCGGTCCCCGACCAGCAGGACGCCGGACAGACCCAGATCGCGCGCGCGCGCGATCACAGCCTCGCTGAGCACCGCGCCCGCCCCGGTGCCGCGCCAGGGCGCGTCGACGGCGATGGGGCCCAGGAAGCCCGCGCGCACGCCGCCCACGTCGATCGGCCAGAGATGGACCGAGCCCATGACCTCGCCCGCGACACTCAACACATAGCCGGCGATGGGCTGCGAACCCTCGCGCAGCCGCTCGGCCGTCTTGGCGTAGCGACCGGGGCCGAAGGCGCGCTCCACCACCCGCGCGGCGACGGGAGCGTCGAAGGGAGTCTCTTCGGACAGGACGAAGGTTTCGAGGGCGGGATCGGCCATGGAGGGCGCCACATAGGGCCGAGCCGTGGCGAGCGAAAGGCGCTTCAGTCCGGCGGCGAGAAATTCGGCGTCCGCTTCTGGGCGAAGGCGGTGAAGGCCTCCATGGCCTCGGGGCTCAGCATCTGGGCGCCGAAGACCTCGCCTTCCCGCTCCATCAGGCTCCACAGCCGCTCGCCGTCGCGCATCAGCCGCTTGGTGCCCTGGATCGACCCGGGCGCCCGCGAGGCGAGGACGCGGGCCAGGCTGAGCGCCTCCTCGTCCACGCGATCGGCGCTGACGACCCGGTTGGCCAGGCCCCAAGCGAAGGCCGTATTGCCGCTGATCGGCTCGCCCAGGGCGAACAGCTCGAACGCCCGCTGGTGGCCGATGACCATGGGCAGCAGCAGGGTCGAGGCCGCCTCGGGCGCCAGCGCCAGGTTGACGAAGGGCGTGGACAGCAGGGCGTCCTCGGCCACCACGACCATGTCGCAATGCAGCAGCAGCGTCAGGCCGATGCCGACCGCCCTGCCCTTCACCGCCGCCACGGCCGGCTTCTGCAGGAAGGCCAGCCCCTTCAGGAAGCGGAACACCGCCATGTCGGTCGGCCGCTGGCCGCCCATGGCGATGGCGGCGAAGTCGCCGATGTCGTTGCCGGCCGAGAAGCTGTCGCCCTCGGCGCGGAAAAGCACCACCCGGACCGCAGCGTCGGTCTGGGCGCGTTCCACGGCCGCGGCGAGGTCCGCGTACATGGCCTGGGTGATGGCGTTCTTCTTGTCCGCCCGATCGAGGGTGACGGTCAGGACGCCGCCCTGGAGGGCAGTGCGGATATGGCTCATGCGGTTCCCCTGTCGATGGCGATCCAGCGCCAGACGCCGTCCGCGCCGGTCTCCCGGACGGCCAGCCCCCGGCGGGCCAGGCAGTTGAGGTGGGCCAGGCTCTCCCCGGTCGCCATGCCGAGCATGGAATCGCCGATGGGCCGGGCGAACAGGCTGCCGAACACGTCCACGGCCCGCTTCGGCTCACGGAGCGAGCGCACAAGTCGTTTGAGGGACACGTCGTGCCCGCGCTTCAGCGCGTCCAGCCGCGTGTGAAGGCCGCGGAACGGCAGGCCGTGCGAAGGCAGCACCAGCACGTCCGCCGGGACCTCTCGCTTCAGTCTGGCCAGGGAGTCCAGCCAGTCGCTCAGCGGGTCCGCGTCCGGCTCGGTCGGCCAGACCGATACGTTGGAGCTGATCGCCGGCAGCACCTGATCACCCGAGATGAACACCCCGTCCCGCTCCCTCAGCAGGCAGGCGTGCTCCGGCGAGTGGCCGTTGCCGCCCACGATTCGCCAGGCGTCGCCGCCGATCTCGAGCGTCTCGCCCTCGACCAGCCGGACATAGGCCTGCGGCGGCGCGCTGACGGCCTTGCCGAACATGCCGAAGCGGGCGCGCCAGTCCTCGATCTGGGCCTCGGTCCACCCGGCGGCATGATAGAAGCGCGCCCCGGCCTCGGGCGCGGGGCCCGTGTCGGTCACCAGCATCCGCATGGTGACGTATTCCAGCCGGCTCATCAGCAGGGGCGCGTCGAACCGCTCGCACAGCCAGCCGGCCAGGCCGACGTGATCCGGGTGCATGTGGGTGCAGATCACGCGCGTGATCGGCCGCCCTTCCAGCGGTCCCGCGAACGCCGCCTCCCAGCCGTCACGCGCGGCCGGGTAGCTGAGGCCGGTGTCGACCACCGTCCAGCCCTCGCCGTCCCGAAGCGCCCACAGGTTGATGTGGTTCAAAGAGAACGGCAGCGGCGACCTTAGCCACAGGACGCCCTCAGCTACCTCGACCGCCTCGCCCGGCGCGGGCGCCTCGGCGAACGGATAGTCCAGCGCCGCGCGCGCGGTCGGCGCCGCCTCTTCGGCCTGCGCCCGGTCGCAATCGGCCACCCCGTCGCGCAAGACCGTCTCCAATCAAAACTCGCCTCACTTAGCGCCAGTCGCTAAGATGCGTCAAAGGCTGTGCGGCGTTTTCGCCCCCGCGGCCTTGAGATCGCCACCCCGAAAGGCCACCTGACCGCCATGGTTATGGAACAACTCGACGACGACGCCTTCGTCCGCACCGGGGCGATCAAGCGCCACCGGCCCGAGGACTTCGAGGGCATGCGCAAGGCCGGCCAGCTGGCCGCCGCCTGCCTCGACATGCTGACCGAGCATGTGGTCCCCGGCGTCGAGACGGCGCGCCTCGACGATCTGGCGCGCGAGTTCATCCTCGACAACGGCGGACTGCCGGCCTGTCTGGGCTACAAGGGCTATGGGTTCACCACCTGCATCTCGCCCAACCACGTCGTCTGCCACGGCATACCGGGCCAGCGCACCAACCTGCGCCTGGACGAGGGCGACATCGTCAATATCGACGTGACCGCGATCGTCGACGGCTGGCACGGCGACACCAGCCGCATGTACCCGGTCGGCCAGATCAATGCGCGTGCGCGCCGCCTGATCGAGACGACCTACGACGCCCTCGACAAGGGCCTGGCGATGGTCAAGCCAGGGAACACCTTCGGCGACATCGGCTGGGCCATCCAGCAGCACGTCGAGGCCCAGCGCATGTCGGTGGTGCGCGACTTCTGCGGCCACGGCGTCGGCCGCGTCTTCCACGACAGCCCCAACGTCCTGCACTACGGCCGCAAGGGCCAGGGTGCGACGCTCGAGCCCGGCATGTTCTTCACCGTCGAGCCGATGGTGAACCTGGGCAAGCCGCAGGTGAAGGTCCTCTCCGACGGCTGGACGGCGGTGACGCGCGACAAGTCCCTTTCCGCCCAGGCCGAGCACTCGGTCGGCGTGACCGAGACGGGGATCGAAGTCTTCACCGCCAGCCCGGCGGGACTGTTCAGGCCGACGTTCGGCTGACACCTGCTCCCGCCGGCTTGGCTCCCTGCAATCTCCGGGACGTAGACGTTCCCTTTTCGTTCTGACATTGTGGCGACCTCGCTGATGAGGTGGCCATGAGCGTTCAGTCGACCGTCGTCCGCTTCCCCGAACTGTTCTCTCCCACGCAGGAGGGTGCGCCCGCCAAGGCGAAGCCGGCGCCCAGGCCCCACCACGCCGGCCACCGCGAGCGCCTGCGCGAGCGGGCGAGGAAGGCAGGCCTCGCCTCCCTCCCGGACTACGAGCTGCTGGAGCTCTTCCTGTTCCGGAGCCAGCCGCAGGGGGACGTCAAACCGCTGGCCAAGGCGCTGCTGGCCCGCTTCGGCTCGCTGGGCGCCGTGCTGGGGGCCTCCCTGGAGGAGCTGACCTCCGTCCGCGCCGAGGACACCAAGGGCCGCACCAAGACCGTCGGCGCCGAGACGGCGCTGGACCTCATGTCCCTGCACGAGCTGTCCCGCCGCGTGGCCGGCGAGGTGGCGGCCCCGCGCAAGGTGATCTCGTCCTTCACCGCGCTCATGGACTACGTGCGGCTCACCCTCCAGCACCAGGCGCGCGAGCAGTTCCGGGTGCTGTTCCTTGACCGCAAGAACCAGCTCATCGCCGACGAGATCATGGGTCAGGGCACCATCGACCACGCGCCCGCCTATCCGCGCGAAGTGGTCAAGCGCGCGCTGGACCTGCACGCCTCGGCCCTCATCCTCGTCCACAACCACCCCTCGGGCGACCCGACGCCCAGCCAGGCCGACATCGACATGACCAAGCAGATCATGGACGCCGGGCGGTTGCTGAAGATCGAGGTGCACGACCACCTCATCGTCGGCCGCCAGGGCGTGGCCGGCAGCCGCGAGGATCGCCGGGTCGTCAGCCTGAAGGCCATCGGCGCAATCTGACCCCCCTTCGGGAGGCGCGCGATCCTCCTATCGACGCCGCCTATCCTGTGGCTTTGCCTGCGGTTCCCGGGATTCCGGGGTCGAAAACACCCGTCTGCGCGGCCGGGGCTAAAATCACGACATGCGCCCGACCTCGCATGGCAGGCCCGTTCATCCGTTCTGGGCGCCCGAGTTGCAGTGCTGCAGTTGCAGTCGATTTGCCCACTGCCACAGTTGCGCGGGCCTGCCGCATCCAATGTCGCGGGCCCTTCCCAAGCCTGTCCGTTTCGCGCCCAATCGCGAGGCGGCGAGTCGCGTCGCGATGAAGCGGACGCCATGAGCTCCCCTGCCCCTGTCCCCTCCAAGCGGCGCTCCAACGCCACGCTCGCCGCCTTCGCGGCCTCCTGCCTGCCCTATGCGGCGCTCGGCCTGCCGGTCTACGTCACTCTGCCGGAATTCTACGCCAGCCACGTCGGCGTGCCGCTGGCGGCGGTCAGCCTGGTGTTCCTGATCGTGCGGCTGGCCGACATCGTGGTCGATCCGATCCTCGGCATGGTCATCGACCGGACCTCGACCAAATGGGGCCGTTACCGGGTCTGGATGGCCGCCGCCGCGCCGATCCTGATGGGCTCGGTCGCCATGTTGTTTTTCGCGCGCGAGGGCGCCTCGGCGCTCTATCTCAGCGCCTGGCTGGTCATCATGTACCTGGGCTACTCCATCAGCCTGCTCAGCCAGATGAGCTGGGCCTCGATCCTGTCGCCCGACTACGATCAGCGCAGCCGGATCTACGGCTGGTGGCAGGTCGCCAACATCCTCGGCGTGCTGGCGGTGCTGGCCATCCCGGCCATCGTCCAGGGCCCGCTGGGCGGCGACTACATCGAGGCGGTCCGGGCCCAGGGCTGGTTCATCATCGGCCTGCTGCCCATCGCCCTGTTCATCACCATCCGCTTCACGCCCGAGCCGCTGAACGCTGCCCCGCCGCCGCACGGGGGCTTGAGCGCCACCTTCGCCCTCATCGCCAAGCCGGTGATGCGCCGGCTCCTCCTGTCGGACCTGCTGCTCGGCGCGGCGCGGGGCCTGATCGGCGTGCTGTTCTTCTATTTCTTCGAGCAGGCCCGTGGCTTCGACCGCGAGCAAACCTCGATCATGCTGCTGGTCTATTTCGTTGCGGGTCTCGTCGGGGCTCCGATCTGGGCGGCGCTGGCCACGCGCATCGGCAAGCATATCGCGCTCGCCTTGGCCTCGGTCTTCTTCGCCGTGACCTTCGCGGCCGCGACCCTTCTGGTTCCGGCCGGGAACTTCCCGGTGGCGCTGGGCGCCATCTTCATCACCGGCCTGGCCTTCGGCTCCGGCGACCTGCTGCTGCGGGCCATGATGGCGGACGCCTCGGACGTAGTGCGGCTCGAGGACGGCGCGGACCGGACCGGCCTGCTGTTCTCGATCCTCAACGCCACCTCGAAGCTGGGCTACGCCTTCTCCGTCGGGGGGTTCGCAGTGCTGGAGTGGATGGGTTTCCAGGCCGAGGCCGGCTCGGTGAACTCGCCGGAGGTGATCCAGGGACTGACCTGGCTGTTCATCGCCGCGCCCGGCGTGCTGCTGCTGCTGACGGCCTACGTCGTGCGCCTCTATCCTCTCACTGAAGACCGGCACCTGGCCGTTCGGACGGAGCTCAAGGCGCGTGAGGGCCAGGCATGAGCGAGCCCGTCGATCGCCTGAACGCCATCATGGCCCGCCTGCGCGATCCCGAGGGCGGCTGCCCCTGGGATGTCGAGCAGACCTTCCAGACCATCGCCCCCTACACGCTGGAGGAGGCTTACGAGGTCGCCGACGCCATCGAACGCGGCGACTTCGACGACCTGAAGTCCGAACTGGGGGACCTCCTCTTCCAGGTCGTCTTCCACGCCCGCATGGCCGAGGAGCAGGGCCTGTTCGGCTTTGACGACGTCGCCGGCGCCATCGCCGACAAGCTGGAACGCCGCCACCCCCACGTCTTCGGCGACGAGGCGGCCAAGCCCGACGGCGCCGCCCAGAAGCAGCGCTGGGAGGACATCAAGGCCGAGGAGCGCAAGGCCAGGGCCCAGCACGGCGTGCTGGACGACGTGCCGGTCGGCCTGCCCGCGCTGGCCCGCGCCGCCAAGCTGACCAAGCGCGCCGCCCGCGTCGGCTTCGACTGGCCCTCGACCGCCGAGGTCGTCGACAAGCTCGACGAGGAAGTGGCCGAGCTGAAGGCCGAGCTCGCCGCGGGCGACACGGAAAAGGCCGCCGAGGAGCTGGGCGACCTGCTCTTCGTCATGGCCAACCTCGCCCGCAAGCTCGGAGCCGAACCCGAGGACGCCCTGCGCGCCGCCAACGCCAAGTTCGTCCGCCGCTTCGCCTTCATCGAAGCCGAGCTGGCCAAGGATGGCCGCACGCCCGAACAATCCGATCTCGCCGAAATGGACGGTCTGTGGAACGCGGCCAAGGCGGCCGAACGGGCTTGAGCCGCTTCGACCTCGTCATCTTCGACTATGACGGCGTCATCGCTGACAGCGAACTGCTGAACAACCGGGTGCTCGCCGAGCTCCTGACTGAGGCGGGGCTGGCCACCACAGTCGATGAGGCCATCGCCACCTACATGGGCCGGCGCTGGCTCGATTGCGTACCGCTGATCGAGGAGCGGCTGGGACAGCCCTGCCCCGACTTCCTGCACGCCGAGTGGACGCGGCGTTGCCACCAGGAGGCCCACGCTAGGCTCGAGGCCGTCGACGGCGTCGCGGCCTTCGTCGAGGGCCTGCACCTCAGCCGCTGCGTCGCCTCCTCCAGCCCGCCGGCCTGGATCGAGATGGGCCTGGATCGCTTCGGCCTGCGCCATGCCTTCGGCGACTCGATCTACAGCGCCGCCGTCCACGTCACGCGCGGCAAGCCGCACCCCGACCTCTTCCTCCACGCGGCGGACGCGATGGGCGCGGCCGCGAATCGCACCCTCGTCATCGAGGACACGGTCACCGGCGTCACGGCGGGCGTGGCCGCAGGCATGACCGTCATCGGCCTCTGCGCCGGCGGCCACATCCGACCCGGCCACGCCGACCGGCTGGCCGCCGCAGGCGCGCATCACGTGGTCGAAAGCTACGCCGAGGTGGCGCCGCTGTTCAGCTCTTGAGGGGATGCCCGACCCATCGGGCGGTGGCTGGGGAACTAGGACTCGAACCTAGAATGACGGTACCAAAAACCACAGTGTTACCATTACACCATTCCCCAGCAGGACCGGTGCCGCCGGGGTGTTCGCCCCGGGAGCGGGCGAGATAGCCGAACCGTTCGGACCTTGCAACACGCCTTTCAAGGGCGCTTGCCGCCGCCGGGGGCCGTCGCTATAAGCCGCCTTCCTTCGGGCGCGGGAACGTCTCCGGGGGTGAAGTCGGAGTGTGGCTCAGTCTGGTAGAGCACTGCGTTCGGGACGCAGGGGTCGCAGGTTCGAATCCTGCCACTCCGACCATCTTTTCCCGTCAGAACCGGCCTTCGAGCGACTCGCCTAGACGGGTCATCTGCTCGGCCTCCATGCGCGCCAGGGCCTCGTCATAGCGCCGTGCCGGCACCAGATCGCCATTGGGCAGGCGGCGGATCGCGCGGGGATGCGAGGTCCAGTCGGGCCCGGCGAAGGAGCGGGGCTCCGCTGGTCGGACATCGTCGGGGTACGGCGCCTGGCTCATCGGGCGGCCTCTTTCAGCAGTCCACGGACTGAAAACTCCACCTCGCGCCCTTGGTTCAGCCCTGTGCTATTGCGCCGCGGATGACGACACGCGCCCTGTTCCCGACCCTGATCCGCGAATCGAGCCTGGCCGAGGCGCCGGACTTCGCGCGTCTGAATGACGAGCTCGAGCGCGCCTGCCTGGAGCTGGCGCAGGAGGACGGCGCGGGCCGGGCCTGGAGCCGCGACAGCGCCTATCCCGGCTACACATCCTACGCCTCGCTCGACGACCTGCCGGTGCGCGATCCCGCCTTCGGCGGCCTGAAACGCCTGCTGGACCGCGAGGTGGCGATCTTCGCACGGGAGCTGTCGCTGGATCTGGGGCGTAAGCCCCGGCTCGACAGCTTGTGGGTCAATGTACTCGACCCCAGGGGCGGCCACTCGGGCCACATCCATCCGCACAGCGTGATTTCGGGCACCTACTATGTCTCGACGCCCGAGGGGGCGAGCGCCCTGAAGTTCGAGGATCCCCGCCTGCCCCTGATGATGGCGCGGCCGACCTTGACCGAGCAGGCGCCGCAAGACCGTCGCCCCTTCGTCTATGTCCAGCCCCGGGCTGGCACGGTGCTCCTCTGGGAAAGCTGGCTGCGGCACGAAGTGCCGGCGAACGCCGCGAAGCGGAAGCGGATTTCAATCAGCTTCAATTACCGCTGAATCCAAACGGGGTTTCGCCCAAATCCGGCCACATGGGGCGCGCCTGATCACGAAACCGTGATCGGGAGAGACACCATGCGCCGCGCCCTGCTTCTCGCCTCCGCCGCCCTCGTCCTCGCCGCCTGCGACAGCGGCACACCTATCGTCGGTGAAGAGACCGCTGACGCCTCGGTCGACATGGAAATCATCGCGCCAGCGAGCCCGGAGGTCGTCGCACGCGCCGCCGGCGAGGCCTCGGCCAGCGGGGCGGAGGCACCGGAGGTCCCGGAGGCCCAGGTCCCGCAGCTGGCCTATGCCTACGCCTACGACCTGGAGGCGCCGACGGACAACGTGGCGGCCCTCGCCGCCCGGCACGAGCGCGTCTGCGTCCAGGCCGGGCCGGCACGCTGTCAGGTCATCGGCTCACGCTCCGGCCGCGTCGGCGAGGACATGGCCGAGGCGACGCTGGAGCTCCGCGCCGAGCCGGGCTGGCTGACGGCGTTCCGGAACGGCCTGGCCGGCGACGCCCAGCAAGCCGGCGGGCGGATCGTCACCTCCTCGACATCGACGGAGGACCTGACCCGCGCCCTGATCGACACCGAGGCGCATCTGGCCGCCAAGACCGCCCTGCGCGACCGGCTGCAGACCATGTTGGCCACCCGCACGGGCGACCTTCAGTCGGCCCTGGAGGTCGAGCGCGAGCTGGCGCGCGTCCAGGGCGAGATCGACGCCGCCCGCTCGACGCTGGAGGTCATGCGGGCCCGGGTGGCGATGTCGCGCATCACCCTGACCTACCGGTCAGAAGGGGTGCTGGCGCCGGACACGGCGACCAATCCGCTGAGCGTAGCGCTCGAGAACGCCCTGACCGTGTTCATGACGGCGCTGGCCGCCATCGTGACCATCCTGGCCTTCGTCCTGCCGTTCGCCCTGGTGATCGTCCCGATCGTCTGGTGGATCCTGCGCAGCCGCCGACGGGCGGCCGAACGCCAGCGGGCGGAGCGAGCGGCGGCCCCGGCCGCGGCCGGGCCGGAGGTTATCTGAGGCCCCGCACCAGTCGGCCGTAGTCCTCCATCAGGCCGAGCGACAGCGCCCCCGGCGTGAAGCGGTACTCGCCGATCTCCGCCACCGGGGTGACCTCCGCAGCCGTGCCCGTGAGGAAGCATTCGGTGAAGCCCGACAGCTCCTCGGGCCGGATGTAGCGGACCTGCACTTCGATCCCCTTGGCCTGCGCCATGGCGATCACCGTCTGGCGCGTGATGCCGTCCAGGATGGCGTCGATAGGCGGGGTGTGGATCACGCCGTCCTGCACGAAGAAGACATTGGCGCCCGTGGCCTCGGCTACATAGCCGCGCCAGTCCAGCATCATGGCGTCGGCGTAGCCGCGCTTCTCGGCCGCCATCTTGGACAGGGTGCAGATCATGTAGAGGCCGGCCGCCTTGGCCGCCGAAGGCGCGGTCTCGGGGTCCGGGCGGCGCCACTTGGACCACTCCAGGCGGATGCCCTTGGCCTTGGTTTCCGGGTCGAAATAGCTGGGCCAATCCCACACGGCGATGGCGACGTGGGTCCGGGTGTTGAAGGCCGAGACGCTGACCTGCTCGGGGCCGCGGAAGGCGACCGGACGGACGTAGCAGTCCTCCAGCCCCATGCGCTCGCAGGTCGCCTTGCAGGCCTCGTCGATCTCCGCCACGCTGAACGGAATCTCGAAGTCGAGGAGTTGGGCCGAACGGTGCAGGCGCTCAGTGTGCTCGGTGAGCTTGAAGATGCGGCCGGAGTACATCCGCTCGCCTTCGAACACCGAGGAGCCGTAGTGGAGCGCATGGGTCAGGACGTGAGTCTTGGCCTCGCGCCACGGGACGAAGTCGCCGTCGACCCAGATCCAGCCGTCTCGGTCGTCCATGGGAACGAACGCCATTGATCCTGAACTCCAGCATGCCCGGCTCTTCCCGGCCGTCGCGGGCGGTTAGACGCGGACGGACCCTCACGGTCAAGGCGGGGGCGCGGCCATGACCGAGGCTGGCGCGGGCGCGGCCCAGAGGCACCTGCTGGTGGTCGACGACGACGACCGCATCCGCGACCTGCTCAAGCAGTATCTGTCGCGCGCGGGCTTTCGGGTGACGGGCGCGAGCGACGCGACGGCCGCGCGGCGGCTGACCGAGATGCTCGACTTCGACCTGATGGTGCTGGACGTCATGATGCCGGGCGAGGACGGCCTGGCCTTCGCGCGCTGGCTGCGCGCCCAGCCGGGCCTGTCGAACACCCCGATCCTGCTGCTGACCGCGCGCGGGCTGCCCGACGACCGGATCGAGGGCCTGTCGGTCGGCGCCGACGACTATCTGGCCAAGCCGTTCGAGCCCAAGGAGCTGCTGCTCCGTATCGAGGCCATTCTGCGCCGCTCGGGCCCGCCCAAGGGCGCGCCACGCGAGGTGCGGCTCGGCGCCTGCCGCTTCGACCTGGAGCGCCAGGAACTGACCCGCGACGGGAAGCTCGTCCGCCTGACCGAGGCGGAGGGCCAGCTGCTCAAGACCCTGGCGCTTAGCGCCAACGCACCCGTGGAACGCCACGTGCTGGCGTCCAGCGGCGCCGACGCCGCCGGCCGCGCCGTCGACGTCCAGGTCACCCGCCTGCGCCGCAAGATCGAGGACGACCCCAAGACCCCGCGCTACCTGACCACTGTGCGCGGTGTCGGCTACATGCTGGCGCCTGACTGATGGCCCGCCCCACGGGCAAGATCTGGGCGCGGCTGCTCAAGCGGCGGCTGCCCACGTCGCTCTGGGGACGGGCGCTGCTGATCATCGTCCTGCCGGTTTCGCTGATGCAGGTGGCTGTCACCTGGGCCTTCTTCGAGGCGCACTGGGAAACGGTGACCGCCCGACTGTCCGAGGGCCTGGCCGGCGACATCGCCTGGGCCGTGGAGAGTTATCGCGACAATCCCACGCCCGAAAACCTCGAGGAGCTGGCGGGGCGCGCCGAGGAGTCAATGGAGCTGTCGATTGCGCTGCGAGAGGGCGCGAGCCTGCCGACCCGCCCTCGCCCGGCCTTCTTCGCGGCGCTCGACCGGTCGATGGAACGCGCCCTTTCAGACCGGCTCGACGAGCCGTTCTGGTTCGACACGACCCGCTATCCCGCCTTCGTGGAAATCCAGGTGGCGGTCGAGGGTGGCGTATTGCGCATCTACGCCCCCCGCGAGAGGGCCTTCGCCACCCGCGGGCACATCTTCATCCTGTGGCTGGGCGGGGCGACGGTGCTGCTCACGGCGGTGGCCATCCTCTTCATCCGCAACCAGGTCCGCGCCATCGAGCGGTTGGCGGACGCGGCCGAGGCCTTCGGCAAGGGCGAGACGCCCGACTTCAAGCCGCACGGCGCCCGCGAGGTCCGGCGGGCGGCGCACGCCTTTCTGGATATGAGGGAGCGCATCCAGCGTCATATCGACCAGCGGACAGCCTTGCTCGCTTCGGTCAGCCACGACCTGCGCACGCCCCTGACACGGCTCAAACTCGAACTGGCCATGGCCGAGCCCTCGGCGCAGACACGCGCCATGCAGGCTGACCTGGCCGAGATGGAGCACATGGTCGACGAGTACCTCGCCTTCGCGCGCGGCCAGGCCGGCGAGACCGCAGAGCCGGTCGACATCGCGGGCCTGTGCGAGGCGGCGGCCGCCGACGCGCGCCGCCTGGGAGTCGATGTCACGGTCAAGGCGCGGCCCGGCCTGACCGCCGTCGTCAGGCCGGGCGGACTGCGCAGGGCCCTGGCCAATCTTGTCGACAACGCCGCCGCCCACGGCCGCGCGGTCCGGATCAGCGCGCGCACCCTGCCCTCGCGCAATGTGGAGATCGCCGTCGAGGACGACGGCCCGGGGATCCCGCCCGAGAAGTACGAGGAGGCCTTCACGCCCTTCTCCCGCCTCGATGAGTCGCGGAATCAGAACCGCAAGGGCGTGGGCCTGGGCCTGGCCATCGCTCGCGACGTGGCCCGTGGCCATGGCGGTGACGTGGTTCTGTCGCGGTCCGAATTGGGAGGGCTGAAGGCCGCCATTCGCCTGCCCGCCTGAGGCTCGCTTTCCTGGCCGACTGAGCCATATTGGTTTCGGGCCACACAGGAGCTTAGCGATGCGCGTGCTGATCGGCGTCTCGGTGCTTTCGTTGTTTCTCGCGGCTGGACCCGCGCAAGCTGGACCCGCACAGGTCGAGGTCTTCGTCGGCGATGACCTGGCGGACCAGGCCGACGAATATGGCCAGCGCGACCTGGACCTCCTGACGGAACGTCTGGATCGCGAGGTCGAGACAGCCCTGGCCCGTTCCGGGCTCTACGAGGACGCCAGAATCCGACTTGTCATCGAGGACGTCCGCCCCAATCGCCCTACCTTCGAGCAGTTGCGGCGCAGGCCGGGACTCTCGCTGGAGAGCCACGGCATCGGCGGTGCGGATATTTCCGGGGAGGTGGTCACGGCCGACGGCCAGACCGTTCCGATCACCTTCCGCTGGTACGAGAGCGATATCCGCTTCGCCGGCCTGACGACCTGGTCGGACGCAAACCAGGCGTTCAGCCGCTTCGCGCGGCGGCTGGCCGAGGGCCGCTTCTAGCCGCCGAGTTCCCTCGCCCGGTCGAGCGCAGCCTGCACCGCCTCGGCCATCAGGTCTGACAGGCCCCCGGGCCGTTCGAGCACGCGCAGGGCGGCTTGCGTTGTTCCGCCAGGCGAGGCCACCTCGGCGATGAGTTCGTCGGGCGAGCGACCCCCCGCCGCCATCATGGCGAGCGCGCCTCGCGCCGTGCTTTCGGCCAGGGTCAGCGCGGCCTGGTCCGTCAGGCCGTGCCGCCGGCCCGCCTCGGCCATGGCGCTGACGAAGGCGTAGACGTAGGCGGCGCCCGATCCCGAAACCGCCGTGGCCACGTCAATCAGCCGTTCGTCCCCGACCTCCACCAGCCGCGCGATGGGGGCGAAGAGATCGCGAACCGCGCTCGCTGCCGCGCCCTGCTGGCTCCAGACAGCGGCCGCGCCCTGGCCGATCGCCACGGCGGTCGTCGGCATCACGCGTGCGACGGGAAGACCCAGCGCCTCACTGATGGCGCCGGCCTTCACGCCGGCCATGACCGACACCACCGCGCCCTGGCCCGGCAGCCGGGCCCGCAAGCCTGAAGCCACCTCGCGCCACTTGCCGGGCTTCACCGCCAGCACCGTCCGCTCCACGCCCGACAGATCGTCCGGGTTGATGAGCGCGCCCTCGGCCTCGGCTGCGGCGGCCGACGGCTTGCGCGAGGGCGTCAGGATCGCGAGCTCGCTCATGGATACGGCGTGCGTCATGCGCCATCCCGCCAGGATGGCGCCCCCGAGCCGTCCGCAGCCGACGAGTAGGGTGCGGGCCACGGCCTCAGGCCGAGCCGACGGTCTCGAACATGCAGGCGTCCAGCGCCTCGACCGGGCTCTTGGCGCCGCGGATCATGAAGTCGAAGGCCGGATGGAACCGGTCGGCGGCCTCGACGGCCGCGTCGATCATGGCTGCTGCCTGGGCCAGGGTCGGCCGCTCCCCGTCAGGCAGAGACAGGGCGTGGCGGAAGACGATCTCGCCGTCCTCGGTCCAGATCTCGAAGTGGCCGAGCCACATGCGCTGATTGATCAGGGCCACCAGCTCGTGCAGCGCGGCGCGGCGCGCCTTGGTCGCCTTCAGGTCCAGGGAGCAGCAGATTTGCAGACAGTCGCCCTCGGGTCGCCAGGCGAACCACAGCTCGTAGTCTTTCCAGTCGCCGGCGATGGCGAAGGCCAGGTCGCCGTCGCCCACCCGGTCGAAAGGCAGGTTCTCTGCGGTGAGAACATGCTCAACGATATCCAGGGGATCGTGCTGGACCTCGAGTTCCTCGGCCGTGGGCGCGTTCATGTAGCGATCCTGGTCGGCGACTCGGTCATGCCGAGACGATAGGGGCGTTCGCAGATTCGGCTCAACCGGCGTCGTCCTGTGGGCGAGCGCTTCTGCGCGAAGTTCCCGTTTTCGGAGGGGTTTTGAGGGCGGCAAGTTCGGCCCGCAGCGCGGCCACCTCGGCGCGCAGGGCTTCCAGCTCGTCCTTGCGGACGAGGTCGAGCTCAACGGCCACCTTGTCAGCCTGGGCCCGCATCGCCGCCTTGGCCTCCTCCCCGGCGGCCTGGGCCAGTCCCATGGCGCCGGTGGTCAGCCGCGCGAATTCGTCCAGAAGGGGGCTTCTCGTATGCATGGGGCGAAAACTCCTGCCCGTCGTGCTTGTTCGACGGTGGGCCAGATATGGTGAATCAATCGGTAACGCGAAAGACGCCTGTTGGCGTCGGTCGTTCGACGATCCCGGATACGGCTCAGTTCATCTTGCGGCCACGGTCGTCGGTCATGTGGTTGCGCTTGACCGGGGGGTCCAAGGCCGCTTAGCCGGTTCTACAGTTGTGACGAGACGAGGATCCTCGCCCATGAGACGTTCCATTCTATCGGTGGTGGGAGGCCTGCTGGCCGTAGCCGCCATGACGGCCCTGCCCGCCCAGGCGCAGGCCCAGGGCCGCGGCCGCACCATTCCGAGCCAGTCGGAGGTCAATGAGGCGGTTCGCGTCCAGGTTCAGCGCAACAGCCTGAACTGCACCGTCGACAGCGCCCGCTTCGTCGGTCGCAACAATGAGGGTCGGACGCTCTACGAGATCGCCTGCCAGGGCGCTCCGGGCTTCCTGCTGCTCGACACCGATCCCGCCCAGACGGTGAACTGCATCGCCAACAACGCCTCGGTGGCTGTCCGCCGGGCCGAGAACCCGGAAGCCGACGTCGGCGCTGAGTGCACCATCGCCTCGAACCTCGACGTGGTCAGCGCCGTGGCTCCGTACGCGGCGCGCGCCGGCCTGACCTGCACCGTGGACCAGGCCCGCTGGGCCGGCGCCACCTCCTCGGGCGCGACGCGCTACGAGGTTGGGTGCGCCAACGCCGACGGCTACTGGATCGACGTGAATGCCGACGGCCAGATCGGTTCGACCCTGTCCTGTCTCGAGGTGGTCGCCGCGGGCCAGACCTGCCAGTTCACCACCGCCGAGGAGCAGGCCGCCTGGATCGCAGCGCTGGCCGCGCCTTCGGGCCGCTCGTGCCAGGCGACGCAAGGCCGCCGCGTCGGCCGCAACAACGACACGGGCGTGACCTACTATGAAGTCGGCTGCGCCGACGGCGTGGGCTTCATGGTCCGCACCAACGCGTCCAACCAGTTCGACGGCGTGATCGAGTGCGCCGCCGCGAGCGGCATCGCCGGCGGTTGCCGCTTCACCGAGGGCACGGTGGTCGCTGCGGCCACGGCCGAGCAGTACCAGGCCCAGCTCGCCTCGGCCGGCTTCGCCTGCGCCTATGTGTCGGCGGGAACGCCGCGCCAGGAGACCTCCGGCGATCGCCGCACGGTGGTGGAGTTCGAGTGCTCGGACCGCCCGTGGGGCCTGGTGGCCTTCCTGCCGAACGGCGCCGGCTCGCCCGAGCAGATCGACTGCCTTATGGCCCAGGCCCGCATCGGCGGCTGCACCCTCACCACCCGCGCCGACATCATCTACCAGCTGCAGGCGCTGGCCGAGACCCGGCCGAGCATGGCTTCCTGCCAGGTCGAAGACTTCCGCATGGTCGGTCGCCTGTCGGCCGCTCAGGCCGAGGAGAACATGGCCGGCGACGTGGTCGAGCTGAAGTGCGTCGGCGGCGAAGGCTTTGTGGCGGTCGTCCGCCCCGAGCGCACCGCCATCGTCCAGTCCCAGACCTGCGCGGTCTCGGCTGATCGCGGCGGCACCCGCTGCACGCTCAGCTAGGCGTCACGCCGAAAAGGACGAAGGGCCCCGGGAGCAATCCCGGGGCCTTTTTTCTTCGATCAGCCGTGAGCCGGTTCGAGGACGGGCTCGGGTTCGGTGCGGGCGTGAAGCTTGATCGCCGCGGCGAGCACCGGCTCCACCGGCACGTCCATCATGTGCTGGATGTGCTGGTTCAGGCCCGGGTCAATGGCCCGGAACTCCTCGAGCGAGCGCGATCCCCGCACGGACTTGCCGCCCCACGGGCCGGTCACGGCCTCGTTCGAGGGACCGAAAACCGCCAGCGCGGGCGCACCCGCGGCGACAGCCAGCTGGGTCCAGATCGAATCCGCTCCGATGAACAGGCGCGCGTGCCTGAGCGCCGCGGCCGTCTGGAGGAGATCGAGCTTGCCCTGCAGTTCGATGGTGCGCTCACGCGCCACGGCGAAGCGGATGGTGTGGGCGGCGTCGCGGTCGGCGCCTGCTCCCACGAGCATCAGACGCCCGCCCTGAAGCGGACCACCGTCCCCCAACAGCTTGGCGGCCACCTTGGTGAATCGCTCAGCCGGCCAGCGCTTGCCGATCCAGTCGACCCCGGGCCCGACGGCCAGGATCGGGCGGCCCTTGCCTACCAGGGCGTCGGCGGCCTCCTTGGTTTCGTCCGAGAAGAACAGGTGAGGCGCCGCCGGTTCCTCCAGCTTCAGGACCCGGGAGGCCGCTTCCACGGCGTGCTCGATCAGTTGCGAGGGCTCTCGGACGGCCCGTCTCTCGCGACGCAGCCATTTCGACAGCTCGGAGCCCCGCATGTCCACGATGACGCTCCAGCGGCGGTCCTTCAGCCGGTCCCACAGGCGGAACCAGTCCGCGCGACTTTCCCCCGGCAGGACGATCAGGCGATCAAGCCGCGGCGTGTCGCGAAACAGGGGGGCGGTCTCGGGCGAGCCGACAATCGTGAAGCGCGCGTCGGGCGCCTCTCGCACCATGTGGGCCAGCACCCCGGACGACAGGACGGCGGCCTCGGGCGCCGCCTCGGCCAGGTACAGAATCGTGAGCGGACCCGCCATGCGTGGAGTTAACGCCATTCGCGCTGAGTCGTCGCTAGGCGGTCATCAGAATCGCTGAGCGGCCCGGCTGGGCACCGTTAGGAAAGCGCCGCGATCGATCGCTCCGTAGTTGACCCGCAGGGCGGCGGCGGCCGCCATCACCCCCCCAGCAACTCCCGCCCGATCAGGAACCGGCGGATCTCGTTGGTCCCCGCGCCGATGTCGTACAGCTTGGCGTCTCGGACCAACCGCTCGACCGGCCATTCCTTCGTATAGCCGGCGCCGCCCAGGGCCTGGACCGCCTCCAGCGACACCTTCACCGCGTTCTCCGAGGCCAGCAGGATCGCCCCGGCCGCGTCATAGCGGGTCGTCCGGCCCGCGTCGCAGGCGCGCGCCACTGCGTAGACGTAGGTCCGGGCCGAGTTCAGCGCGACGTACATGTCGGCGACCTTGGCCTGCATCAGCTGGAAGGAGCCGATGGCCTTGCCGAACTGCTTGCGCTCGCGAACGTAGGGCAGGACCACATCCAGCGCCGCCTGCATGATGCCCAGCGGGCCGCCGGACAGCACCGTCCGCTCATAGTCGAGGCCGCTCATCAGCACCCCGGCGCCTCCGCCAACCGGGCCCATGACGTTCTCCTCCGGAACCTCGCAGTCCTCGAACACCAGCTCGGCGGTGTCGGAGCCGCGCATGCCCATCTTGTCGAGCTTCTTGGAAACGCTGAAGCCCTTCATCCCCTTCTCGATCAGGAAGGTGGTGACCCCGCCGTTGCCCTCGCCCGTGCGGGCGTAGACGACAAGCGTGTCGGCCGTGGGCGAGTTGGTGATCCAGAACTTGGTGCCGTTCAGGATGTAGCGGTCGCCCTTCTTCTCCGCGCGCGTGCGCATCGACATGACGTCCGAACCCGAGCCGGCCTCCGACATCGCCAGCGACCCCAGGTGCTCGCCCGAGATCAGCTTGGGCAGGTATTTCTGCTTCTGCTCCGGCGTGCCCCAGCGGCGGATTTGGTTGATGCAGAGATTGGAGTGGGCCCCGTAGCTCAGGCCGATCGAGGCCGAGGCGCGGGACACCTCCTCCATCGCCACCACGTGTTCGAGGTAGCCCATCCCCAGGCCGCCGTATTCCTCCTCGACGGTGATGCCGTGAAGGCCCAGCTCGCCCATCTCGGGCCAGAGGTCGCGGGCGAACTCGTTCTTCTCGTCGATCTCGGCAGCGCGCGGCGCCAGCCGGTCAGCGGCCCAGCGGGCCGTGGTCTCGCGGATCGCGTCGGCGTTCTCGCCGAGGCCGAAATCCATGGATTGGGGGGCGTTGGGAATGCTCATGGCGGCGGCGTAGCACCGTCCGCCGGGCCTCGCCAAGCGTCAGTCCTCGGACCCGCCCAGCCGCTTGAACAGGTTGTAGGAGGCGATCCAGACGCAGATCACGCCGATCAGGACCAGGACCCAGCCGATCACCGTCTTTTCATTGAAGCCGCCGGGCACTTCGCTGGCGTCGGCCAGCTGGAAACCGGCGATGCCGGCGCCGAAGGCTACCAGGCCGACCGCGCCCATGCCGAAGTAGGCGGCGGTCTCGCTCCAGCGGCCAGCCTTCGCCTCGGGCTCGGGTGGAGCCTCGACCAGGATCAGGCCTTCCTCGAGAGGCTGCGCTTCGGCTTCGCCAAAGAGCGCGGGATGGTCGGCCGGGGCTTCCGGCTCCTGCGGCTGGAGGGACTCCGCCGGCGGTTCGCTGGTCACCTCGGGCGGTGGCGTCAGGATCAGCACAAGCGGGGGCTCGGAGATGTCGGCGGTGACGACCGGATCGGTCTCCGGCGCGACATTGAGCGGGACGGCGTCCTCGAATTCGGGCTCCGCCGCCTCGACCGGAGCAAAGGGCTCGGGCGGATAGGAAGCGTAGATCCGCGCAGCCCTGCTGGCCTCGGTGACCACAGCCGGCGTCTCGGGGACCGCCTCGGCTTCGGCCTCCGTGTCAGGGGCCGCCTCGGCCGGTGTGACGTCGGTGGGGATGTCGGCAGGAGTCGGCGTGTCGGCGGGAACATCGTCCGGGGCGCCGATGACGATCTCGATGTGGCCCGGCGCGGGCTCGACCGGCGCCTCCACGATCCGCACCTCCGCGACCTCGGCGGTGAAGTCGATCTCAAGTGCAGCCGGCGGCGTGTCGGGCAGGGCCGCAAGCGCGGACTGATCAACCGTCGGCGTCACCATCGGGGTCGGGGCCGGGGACGGCGCACCGTCCAGCAGCATGCCGCCTTCGGTCGAGCGGCGACGGACCAGGGCGTCCAGCACGATCGGCTTGCCCCCGAAGGCGCCCGACCGCCAGATAGCCATGGCGAGGGCCGCTTCGGTCATCCGTTCCTGATTGACCCTCGTCAGGACCTCCGACTGGCGGAATGCCTCCAGACCGACGTTGAAGGCGAAACAGGCCAAGGCGTCGAACTGGCGCTGAGTGACCTCCACCTCAAGCGCCTCGTTCACGGCCGCCACCACCGGGATCAGGTCGTAGAGGAGCAGGGCCTCGGCGTCCTCGGCGGTGATCGTCGCGCCCTCGCGCGCGTACTGGGTGTGGCCGTGCCCCATGGTCCAGCGGCCGTCAGGAAGTCGCGCCGCGGTCAGGCGGAGACCCTCGAAGCTCTTGAGAAGCTCCAGGCCCTGGCGTGACATCTTCAGACGCGTCGACATTTCGGTCCTTCAGGCGTGACCCGTAATGGGACAAGACGGCTCGCCCCATGAGGGAGCCAGCAAGGGGCGCGCCGACACCCTAGCTCGTCACGATCACAGCAGGATCAAGGCCGCCAGGCCGAGGAAAGCCAGGAATCCGACCGTGTCGGTCACCCAGCTGACGAAGACGGGCGAGGACACCGCCGGGTCGCGTCCGAGCCGGTCGAGCGCCAGCGGCGCCAGCGTCCCGGCCAGCGCCGCCGCCAATAGGTTGATCACCACCGCCAGACCAATAACCACCGACAGCAACTCGTTGCGCTGCCACAGCCAGGTCACGCCCGCGAGCAGCACAGCGATGGCCAGGCCGTTGGCGAGGCCCACGGCCATCTCCCGGCGCAGGATGCGCCAACCGTTCGCCGCCGAGACCTCGCGCATGGCGAGAGCCCGCACCGCGACCGTCAGGGCCTGGGTGCCCGCGTTGCCGCCGATCGAGGCGACCACGGGCATCAGCACCGCCAGCGCCACAAGCTGCTCGATCTCGGCCTGGAACACGCCGATCACCGTGGACGCGATCAGCGCGGTCCCGAGGTTCACCGCAAGCCAGGGGATGCGCGAACGCACGACCTCCATGACGTTCGCGTCGCGGCCGGCGTCACTGACGCCGGCGAGCGCCAGGATGTCCTCCTGGTTCTCTTCCTGGATGATGTTGACGATGTCATCGACGGTGATCTGGCCGACCAGGCGGCCGCCCTTGTCGATCACGGGGGCCGAGATCAGGTGGTACTTCTCGAAGATGTAGGCGACCTCTTCCTGGTCCTGGTCGACCGCGATCTCGTTGATCGGCTCCATGATCTCCGAGAGCCTCACCTCGCGGCGCGCGCGCAGCAGGCCGCTGACGGGAATGGCGCCGACGGGGCGATAGCCGGGGTCCACGACGTAGATGTCGAAGAACAGCTCCGGCAGCTCCTCGCCGTGCGTCCGCATGTGGTCGATGGCGTCGCCGACGCTCCAGAACTGGGGCGCGGCCATCACCTCGCGCTGCATCAGGCGGCCGGCGGTGTCCTCCTCATAGGACAGGGCGTTCTCGATGCCCGCGCGCTCGGCGTCGGGCATGGCCGCCAGCACGGCGCGGCGCTGTTCGTCCTCGAGGTCCTCGACGATGCCGGTGGCGTCGTCCGAGTCCAGCTCCTGAAGCGCCTCGGCCAGGGCGCCGGGCTCGACCATCTCGAGTACGTCCTCGCGGACGCCGTCGTCGAGTTCGGGCAGGGTCTCGGCCAGCAGGTCCGGCGGCAGCCAGGGCACGACCTCGGCGCGATGCTCGGCCGACAGGAAGCCCAGCAGGTCGGCGACGTCAGCGGGATGCAGGGCCGAGATCAGCTCGCGCAGGCGCATGCCGTCGCCGCGGTCCGCGGCGTCGACGACCATCTCGACGTATTCGGA
>NZ_JANJTL010000138.1 GCF_024711105.1 Brevundimonas sp.
GCGCCAGCTCGCCGCGGGCGAGGCCTATCGCGCGCCGACGACCCCCGGGCTCGTCGTGGATGTATCGGACCCGTCCGCCTTCGACCTCTTTCTGAACGGGGAGAGGGCCGGCCAGCTTGAGGCCTCGCTGACGCAACTGGCCAGCCTCAACAATCGCGCCCAGACCCTGGCCCGCGAGGCCGCGGCCGAGGCCGACGCCCGCAACCGGGCCGCCCAGGCGGCAGCCGAGCAGCGGCTGCGCGAACAGCAGGCCTCTGCGCCGTCTCCCGAGGCGCCGGCGGAAGTTGAGCCCCAGCTCCAGCTAACGCCCCCCCAACCGCAGGTTCCCGCCGCGGGCTGATGGCGCGAGAGGCCTGAACCGCCTATCTTGGCGCCATGTCCGCCTCCCCCACCGAGCTTGGCCACGTCAGGCCCTGGCGTCACATCGAGCGCCGCAAGAGCCGCCAGATCATGGTCGGCTCCGTGCCCGTCGGCGGCGGCGCGCCGATCACCGTCCAGTCGATGACAAACACCCCGACCTCGGACGCGGCGGCGACGATCGACCAGATCCGCCGCATGGAAGAGGCCGGGGCCGACATCGTCCGCGTCTCATGTCCTGACGAGGAATCGACCGCCGCCTTCCGCACCATCGCGCGCGAGGCGAAGGTCCCGCTGGTGGCCGACATCCACTTCCACTACCGGCGCGGCATCGAGGCGGCCCAGGCCGGCGCCGCCTGCCTGCGGATCAATCCGGGCAACATCGGCTCCCCCGATCGGGTTCGCGAGGTCATCCAGGCCGCCAAGGACCACGGCTGCTCCATGCGCATCGGCGTCAACGCCGGTTCGCTCGAGAGGGAGCTGCTGGAAAAGTACGGGGAGCCCTGTCCCGAGGCGATGGTCGAAAGCGCGCTCGGCCACGCCCGCATCTTGCAGGACCACGACTTCCACGCGTTCAAGATTTCGGTGAAGGCGTCCGACCCCTTCCTGACCGTCGCAGCCTATCAGCTTCTGGCCGACGCCATCGACTGTCCGCTACACGTCGGCGTCACCGAGGCGGGGCCGCTCAGGACCGGCACGATCAAGTCGTCCATCGCCATGGGCAACCTGCTGTGGTCGGGCATCGGCGACACCATCCGCGTGTCGCTGGCCGCCGATCCTGTGGAGGAAATCCACGTCGGCTTCGACATCCTGAAGTCGCTGGGCCTGAGGCACCGGGGCGTGAACATCATCGCCTGTCCGTCCTGCGCGCGTCAGGGCTTCGACGTCATCGGCACGGTGGCGGAGCTCGAGAAGCGGCTGGCCCACATCGCCACGCCGATGAGCCTGTCGATCATCGGCTGCGTCGTGAACGGGCCCGGCGAGGCGCTGTTCACCGACGTCGGCTTCACCGGCGGCGGCAAGGGCGCGGGCATGGTCTATCTGGCCGGCAAGATCGCCCACAAGCAGGACAACGCCGGCATGATCGACCACATCGTCGAGCTGGTCGAAGCGCGCGCCGCCGAGATCGAGGCGGCGAAGACGGGCGACCTGGTGGCCGCGGAGTGAAGATGCGCCTCTACATCACCGACCCCTCCCCCTACGCCCGAAAATGCCGGATCGTGCTGCGCGAACGCGGCCTGATCGGCGCCTGCGAGGAGCGCCGCGCCGACCCCTACGCCGACGACCCGGACCTGGTGGACGCCAATCCGATCGTTCAGGTGCCGGCCCTGCTCACCGACACGGGCGAGGTCTTCACCGACAGCCCGCTGATCTGCGCCTGGCTGGACGCGAAGGGAACTGAAGGCCCGCGCCTGCTGCCGCCCGAGGGACCGGACCACTGGCGCGTGCGCCAGCTCGAGACCCTGGCCGACGCCGGGCTCGAGATGGGCGTGAAGTGGGTGCTGGAGAAGCGCCGCCCCGAAGCCGAGCAGTCGCCGAGCTGGATCGCCCGCTGGCGCACCAACCTCGATCGGACGCTGAACGCGCTCGAGGCTCGCGATATCCGGCCGGATCCGCTCGATCTCGGCGTCATCGCCACGGGCGTGCTGGTCACCTGGCTCGGCTTCCGGCACCCGGAGTTCGACTGGCGGGAGGGACGGCCGAAGCTCGCCGCCCTGTCCGAGGCGCTGGAGGCCCGGCCGAGCTTCCAGGAAACCCGGCCGGGATAGGCCCTAGGAGGCCGGCTCGAACGCCTGTTCGCAGAGCTCGTCGCCGAAGGCGTCGATCATGGTGCTTTCGGCGCCCGTCGCGGCGATCGCCCCGCCGATCCCGCCCATGGTGAAGGTGCGGCGGATTCGATAGCGGCCGACCTCGATCCCCTCGGCGTCCAGCACCCGGGCCACGCCGCTGATCTGGCTGGTCGAAGGCGCGAAGAGAGCCAGGGCCGGATTGGCCGCGTTGTAGCCATCGAGCGTCACGCTGACCGTGAGCGGGGTCGAGCCCGTGGCGCAGCGGCCGAGCCGGGTCAGCAGGCCCTCCTCGAATTCCGAACGAAAGGTCGTGCTGACGCCTTGCGGCGCATTCTGCAGCTGGACCGCTGAGATGTGCGACCCTCCCGCAAGAGCGGCTGGAAGCGGGCTTACAGGCGCGCTGCCGGTCGAGGTCTGGCAGGCGCAAAGAAGCAGGCCGGCGACGGCCACGAAAGCTGGTCTCATGAAGTCCCCCAAGCGGCGCCGACGGGGCGCCTGATGCGCTATTGCCGCGCTTTCGGGACCCGATCAAGCGCCTGAATTTTCGCCTCTTGACGGCGTCACGGGGCCGGGAGAACGTGCCACCGTCCGCCGGGGGGCGGATGCAACTTCCGGTAGGACATTTCATGATTTCCCAACGTATCGCCCGCCTCGGCGCGCGCGCTCTCACGCTCGCCGTCGCGGCCGGCTCGCTTGCCGCCTGCGCCACGGTCACTCGCGGCTCCAGCCAGGACTTCGTCGTTGAAAGCACGCCTCCGGGCGCCGCCGTCGCGACCTCGAACGGCTTCCAGTGCGACGCCACGCCCTGCACCTTCCGCATGCCGCGCCGTCCGGGCTTCGACGTCACCGTCTCCATGGACGGCTATGTGACCCAGACCGTCACGGTCGACAGCTCGATGTCCAGCGGCGGCGGCGTCGCCCTGGCGGGCAATGTGCTGATCGGCGGCGTCGTCGGCGCCGGGGTCGATGCGGCCTCGGGCGCGCTCAACGACCTGACGCCTAATCCGCTGCACGTGACCCTGCTCACGCCGGCCCAGCACGCGGAAGCCGAACGCGCAGCGAGCGCGGCGGCCGGAGCCGGCGGCGACGACTGAGGTCGGGTCTAAGCTCTTACCTGGAAAGGGCGGGTTCGCAGACGCGGGCCCGCCCTTTTTGCATCCGGACCGAAGCGGGTTCGACAGGCCGCGCGCGCGCCGCTAGGAACGGCGCTCGCGACTTTCCGGATCCCCACCTTGCATCTCCCCCAGGCCCGTCTCGATCAGGTCCTCGACCGCTTCCATGAGGTCGAGGCGCGCATGTCGGCCGCGTCCGACGGCGGCGAGATCGTGCGCCTGGCCAAGGAGCACGCCGAGCTCAAGCCCGTGGCCGATGCGGTGAACGCCCTGTCGAAGGCACGCAGCGAACTGGCCGACCTGGAGCTGATGTCCTCGGACCCCGAGCTGGCCCTGATGGCGGCCGAGGAGCGCGAAGCGCTCGAGGACCGGCTCCCGCAGCTCGAGCGCGAAGTGGCCCTGCTGCTGGCGCCGCGCGACGCCGACGAGAACGCCTCGGCGATCCTCGAGGTCCGCGCGGGCACCGGCGGCGACGAGGCGGCCCTGTTCGCCGGCGACCTGTTCCGCATGTACCAGCGCTACGCCCAGACGCGCGGCTGGCGGGTCGAGGTCGACAGCGTCTCCGAGGGCGAGGTCGGCGGCTACAAGGAGATCGTGGCCACCATCACCGGCGAGGGCGTCTTCGGCCGACTGAAGTTCGAAAGCGGCGTCCACCGCGTCCAGCGAGTCCCCGCGACCGAGGCCGGCGGCCGCATCCACACCTCGGCGGCGACGGTCGCGGTCCTGCCGGAGGTCGAGGACGTCGAGATCGAGATCCGCGACCAGGACATCCGCATCGACACCTACCGCTCGTCCGGCGCGGGCGGCCAGCACGTCAACAAGACGGACTCGGCGGTGCGCATCACCCACCTGCCGACCGGTATCGTGGCCACCAGCTCGGAGAAGTCCCAGCACGTCAACCGCGACAAGGCGATGAAAAACCTCAAGGCGCGGCTCTACGACATGCAGCGCCAGGAGAAGGACAAGGCCCGCGCCGATGAGCGCAAGAGCCAAGTCGGCTCCGGCGATCGCTCGGAGCGCATCCGCACCTACAACTTCCCGCAAGGCCGGGTCACCGACCATCGCATCGGCCTGACGCTGCACAGCCTGCCGCAGATCCTGGAGGGGGACCTCGACCCGGTCCTGGACGCCCTGATCGCCGAGGACCAGGCGGCGCGGCTGGCGAGCCTGGAAGCCGAGCTAAGCTAGGCCTTGTAGAGGCCCAAATCGCTCTCCAAATCTCGGCGCATGAACCACCTGAAGACCTTCATGCTCCTGGCGGCCCTGACCGCCCTGTTCGTCGGCATCGGCTATTTGATCGGCGGCGCGACCGGCATGCTGATCGCCCTGGCCTTCGCCGGGGTGATGAATCTCGTCAGCTACTGGAACGCCGACCGCATCGTGCTGTCGATGTACCGGGCCCAGGTCGTGGACGAGACGCACCCGGACGCCATGGTGCGGACGTATGTCGCCGACGTGGCCCAGATGGCCCAGGCCGCCGGCCTGCCGCGGCCGCGCATCGCCATCATCCCCAGCGAACAGCCGAACGCCTTCGCCACCGGACGGGACCCGGCCCACGCAGCCGTCTGCGCCACCGAGGGCCTGCTGCACATGCTCGACCGCGACGAGGTGCGGGCGGTGATGGCGCATGAGCTGGCGCACGTGAAGAACCGAGACACCCTGACCATGACGGTGACCGCCACCGTGGCCGGGGCCATCTCGGCCCTGGCCAACTTCGCCCTCTTCTTCGGCGGCGACCGGGATCGCCCCGGCGGGCTGATTGGGACCATCGCCATTATGCTGCTGGCCCCGATCGCCGCGGCCCTGGTCCAGATGGCGATCAGCCGGGGCCGGGAGTACGAGGCCGACCGCGTCGGCGCGGAGATTTCGGGCGATCCCGAAGCTCTGGCCCGCGCCCTTCAGAAGATCGAAGGCTGGTCGCGGCGGATCATGAACCCGACCGCCGAGCGGCATCCGGCCTCGGGTCAGCTGTTCATCATCAATCCGCTGGCGGGCAAGGGCGCGGACAACCTCTTTTCCACCCACCCGGCGACCGGAAACCGTGTGCGCGCCCTGATGGAGCTGTCCGGGCGGATAGGCGGCCGGAAGGCCTCCCTCGCGCCTGTTCCGCAAGCCCTGGGGGTCTCGACGGGCGTGCCGGTGACCCCGACTCACCGGCCAGGGCCCTGGGGCTGATCGCCTACGAGCTGCCGTAGTAGGCGGCGAAACGAGCGCGTAGCATGTCAACCTCGCGCTGCGCGTCCCGGGCTTGCCACTCGGCGTCGCGGGCGAAAGACAGGGCGCGGTCACGGTCGTCACGCAGGCGACGGATGCGCTCGCGGATGACCCGCCGTTGCTCGTCGGTCAGTCCCTCAGCGCCCAGCGCGGCCTCTTCATTGCGGATCTGGGTCTCGATGTCGCGGGCTTGCTGCTGGTAGCGGTAGAGATCGCTGTTGGCGGCGTTGACCGCCGTGATCGCCGCATGAACCAGCCGTCCGTCCGAATAGGCGGCGAGGAAATCCGGTTCGAGGTCGGCCGGGCAGACATGGGCGTAGCCGTCACCCTCGCGGCCCTCGCGGAAACCGACCTGTGGGGTGCAGTAGCTGAGCAGACCGCGCGCCCGGCCCTCGGCATAGGCCGTCATGTTGGGCGACACTCCGTGCCGCGCGCAGGCCTCGGTGTGGTCGTCGATACGGCTCATCGCGTAGCCGGAGGCCCCGTCCGAGACGCCGATCCCGTACCAGTCGCCTACCAGGCACTGCTCCTCCGACAGGGTGGCGCATCCGTTGAGCAGCGCGGCCGAAGCCGCAATGGCGATGAAGGGCGCGATGCGCATGGTCAAATCCCCCGATCAATGAGCCAGCGAACAACAGCTTAGCCGTCACGGTCCGAGGCCGCCACCCCGGCGCCTTTGCGCCCGCCGGTCATAGGCGCTAAAGCGCCTCGCCTCCCCGAACGGAACACCGCCCATGTCCGCGCTTGCGCCCAAGAAAGTCGTCCTGGCCTACTCCGGGGGCCTCGACACCTCGATCATCCTGAAGTGGCTGCAGACGGAGTACGGCGCGGAGGTCGTGACCTTCACCGCCGACCTCGGCCAGGGCGAGGAACTGGGCCCGGCGCGCGAGAAGGCCCTGAAGCTTGGCATCAAGCCGGAGAACATCTTCATCGACGACCTGCGCGAGGAGTTCGTGCGGGACTTCGTCTTCCCGATGTTCCGGGCCAACACCGTATATGAGGGGCAGTATCTGCTGGGCACCTCGATTGCCCGGCCGCTGATCGCCAAGCGCCAGATTGAGATCGCCCGCATGGTCGGCGCCGACGCCGTCTGTCACGGCGCCACCGGCAAGGGCAACGACCAGGTCCGCTTCGAGCTCGGCTATTACGCGCTGGAGCCCGACATCCAGGTCATCGCGCCCTGGCGCGAGTGGGACTTCAAGAGCCGCGAGGCGCTGATCGCGTTCGCCGAACAGCACCAGATCCCGGTCTCCAAGGACAAGCGCGGCGAAAGCCCGTTCAGCGTCGACGCGAACCTGCTGCACTCCTCGTCCGAGGGGAAGGTGCTGGAGGACCCGGCGGTCGAGGCCCCCGAATACGTCCACATGCGCACCATCAGCCCGGAAGAGGCGCCGGACCAGCCGACGATCGTCGAGATCGGCTTCGAGAGGGGCGACGCGGTCTCCATCGACGGCGAGGCCCTGTCGCCGGCCGAGCTGCTCGCGCGGCTGAACCAGCTGGGTCACGACAACGGCGTGGGCCGGCTCGACTTGGTCGAGAACCGCTTCGTCGGCATGAAGTCGCGCGGCGTCTACGAGACGCCCGGCGGGACCATTCTGCTGGCGGCGCACCGGGGCATCGAATCCATCACGCTCGACCGCGGCGCCATGCACCTGAAGGACGAGCTGGCGGTGAAGTACGCCCAGCTCATCTACAACGGCTTCTGGTTCGCTCCCGAGCGCGAGATGCTGCAGGCCGCCATCGACCATTCCCAAGATAAGGTCACGGGCGTTGTCAGGGTGAAGCTCTACAAGGGCAATGTCACCATTATCGGCCGCGAGAGCCCCTACAGCCTTTACGACCAGGACCTCGTCACCTTCGAAGAGGGCGTCCAGGCCTACGACCACCGCGATGCCGCCGGCTTCATCAAGTTGAACGCCCTTCGGCTGCGTGTCCTGGCCCGGCGCGACCGGCGGTCGCAGGGCTGAGGTCCCATTTCGGTCGAAAATGCGATACAGGGTTCGGCGACGGCCAAACGAGCCGACCCTCCCGGAGTATTCCCCACATGTCCCTGCGTACCGCCCTGGCCGCCATCGCGGTCCTCGCTTGCGCGTCTCCCGCCCTGGCCCAGGAAACCCCCGCCCAACCGACCGCTCCCGAGCGCCAGCCGACCGCCGAAGAGCTCGCCATGCAGGCTGCGGCCGAAGCCTTCGACGGCCGCATGCAGGCGATGGGCGCTGAGCTACAGGCCGTGATGACTGACGCCAGCACCAGCTCAGCGCAAAAGACCGCCTCGGTGGACTCGATCCTCGGCGTCTACACGCCCGAGATCAACGCCTTCGCCGATCAGCTGGTCGCCTTCCTCAACTCCATGGCGGCCCAGACGACCGATCCGCAGGAGCAGGCTGCGCTGCAGCAGGCTTCTGTCGCCGCCGACGCCAACATCCGCGGCATTCCTGACCAGGTCCGCTCGAGCGTCGCCGCGCATCTGGCGAACCAGGCCGCCGCCGCCACAGGCGGTTCAGGCGCCGTGGCCGGGACCGTCCCCGTCCAGTAAGTCGTCCGCCAGCCGACGAAACGAGCCCCTCTCCCGGCCCGGGAGGGGGGCTTTTTTCACGCCCATTGACGCGGGCGCGCTGAGGCCCGACAGGCGCGGTCCCATGACGCTTCCCGTCGATCCGCACAAATACCTGACCTTTCTCGGGGTGATGGCGCTGCTCGCCATGACGCCGGGCCCCGCCAATCTCTTCGCCGTGGCGACCGGGGTCCGCGACGGCAAGCGCGCTGCGCTGCTCGGCGTGGCGGGCATGAACGCGGCTTCGCTGGTGTGGTTCTGCGGCGCGGCCCTGGGGCTGGGCGCGGTCGTCGCGGCCTTTCCCGAGGTGTTCCGGCTCGTGGCGATCGCGGGCGGCCTCTACGTCGCCTGGCTGGGGATCCAGGCCATCCGTGGCGGCGCCAAGGCGCCCGGCGAGCCTGACGAAAAGGTCCGCATCACCCGGCGCGGACCCTTGGTGGACGGTTTCGCGGTCCAGATCGCCAACCCCAAAGCGGTGCTGTTCTTCACCGCGGTCCTGCCGCCCTTCATCGATCCCGAGCGGCCGCTGATCGCCCAGCTGGCCTTGTTCGCCGTGGCCATGATCGGCCTCGACGCCCTGACCATGAGCGCCTACGGCCTCGGCGGAGCGGCGCTCGCTAGACGCATGACCGAGCCGCGCTTTCGCCGAGCCTTCGGCTGGGTCACAGGCGTGCTTCTGCTGACGGCCGCCGCGTTGATCCTTCTGCGCGGTTAGGCGCCGAGCGCTCCCGCCAGGCCGAATACGGTCCCGGTCAGCAGGACCGCCGCCACGCCCGCGACCATCCACCAGGTCGTGGCCCGGGGGCGCTCGCCCTGAGGCGCCATTCGCGGGTCGGCCGCATTGGCTCGCCCGCCTTCCAGCTGCGGCCGCGCCTGACGGACGCGCTCCAGTGCGATGATCTCCGCCTCGGGACGCACCCCGCCCGCCTCCTCGTCAGTCCCCGAGGGCGAGGCCGCGGGGTCGAAACCGCCGACCTCGTCGCCGGTCCGTCCGGTTTCGATGTCGCGCTTCAACTGGGCCACCGTCGCGCCGGGCCGGCTGTTTCGGGTCTCGTGGGTCATGGTCGCCTCCTCTGAAGGGCTTCCCCACAACCCCGCCGGACGCTCGAGAGTTTCAGGTTACCCCAGCCGCTCGTAGGCCGGCAGGGTCAGGAAGGCCTCGCAGGTCGGCGCCAGGCACAGGGCGGTGAACAGCTCGACCGCCTCCGCCAGACGCGGCAGGTCCCGGGGCATCCGGGTCACCTCGTCGTCGATGAGAGCGCGGACCAGCAGCTCGTCCACCACCCGGCCGTCGTCGAGCGGCGCCCCGTGCTTCAGCCACTGCCAGACCTGGGTGCGGCTGATCTCGGCGGTCGCGGCGTCCTCCATCAGGTTATACAGCGGCACGGCTCCCCGGCCGTTCAGCCACGCCTCGACGTACTGGACGCCGACACGGATGTTTTCGCGCAGGCCCGCCTCGGTGCGCGGACCCTGGTGCATCTCCAGCATTTCGGCCTGCCCGATGCGGTCATCCTCGCGCAGACGGTCCAGCTGATTGGGGCCGGGCATCAGCCGGTCGAAGACCTCCATGGCGACGGGGACTAACGCGGGGTGCGCCACCCAGGTGCCGTCGTGGCCGTCGGTCGCCTCGCGCTCCTTGTCGGCGCGGACCTTGGCGAAGGCCGCTGCATTGGCCGCCTCGTCGTTCTTGACCGGGATCTGCGCGGCCATGCCGCCCATCGCAAAGGCGCCGCGGCGGTGGCAGGTGGCGATCAGCTTCAGCGAATAGGCGCGCAGGAAGGCTTCGCCCATGACCATCCGGCCCCGGTCAGGCGTCAGGAAGTCGGGGTTCAGCCCCAGCCGCTTGATGGTCGAGAAGATGTAGTCCCAGCGGCCGCAGTTCAGGCCGACGATGTGATCCTTCAGAGCGTGCAGGATCTCGTCCATCTCGAAGGCGGCGGTAATCGTCTCGATCAGGACGGTGGCCTTGATCGTACCGGCCGGCAGGCCGAGCCGCGCCTGGGCGATGCGGAAGGCGTCGTCCCACAGGGCGGCCTCCTCCAGCGATTCCAGCTTGGGCAGGTAAAAGTAGGGCCCCGAACCCGCCTCCAGCGCCGCGCGCGCATTGTGTGTCAGGTAGAGGGCGAAGTCGAACAGGCCGCCCGCCACCGGCTGACCGTCGACCTCCACGTTCCGCTCCAGCAGGTGCCAGCCGCGCGGCCGCACGATCAGCACCGCCGGCCTGTCGTTGAGCGCATAGGCCTTGCCCGTCGCCGCATCGGTGAAGGCCAGGTCGCCGGACCAGCGGTCCCTCAGGTTCACCTGCCCCTCGACGACATTCTCCCAGGTCGGGCTCGTGGCGTCCTCGAAGTCGGCCATAAACACCCGCGCGCCCGAGTTCAGCGCATTGATGACCATCTTTCGGTCGGTCGGGCCGGTGATCTCGACGCGCCGGTCCAGCAGGTCGGCCGGAATGGGCGCCACGCGCCAGTCGCCGTTGCGGATGCCGGCCGTGCCGGCGCGGAAGTCCGGCAGTTCGCCGGCGTCGAACCGCGCCTGCCGCGCCTCGCGCGCCGCCAGCAGCCCCCTGCGCCGCCCATCCAGCGCCCGATGCAGCTCGGCCACGAGCGCGAGCGCCTCGGGCGTCAGAACCTCGGCGGCGCGGCCGTCGATGGGACCGAGAACGCGGGCGGCGGTGTCGAATGCGGTGTCGAGGGGCATGTCTTCATCCTGACCCTTCTGCCCTTGCGGGAGAAGGTGGCCGAGCGGAGCGAGGTCGGATGAGGGGTCGCGCTGACCTCTCATCCTGAGTGCGACTGTAAGGCTGGCGTCGGAGGGGCCGGTGCGACCCCTCATCCGTCAGCCTTCGGCTGCCGCCTTCTCCCGCAAGGGGAGAAGGACGCCCTCTTATTCATACCCGTGGGCGGCTTCGTTGATGACCTGGCTGGGCATGTTGGAGAAGTCCACCGCCACGGGCCGCGCGGCCATCTTCTGGAAGGTCCGGATGGCGTGCTCCAGGCGGCGGCGCACCTCGCGCTCGGCGTCGCTTGCGCCGTCGAAGTTCAGGGGCGCCAGGCAGTAGTCGATGATGGCGCGGGGGCTGGAGATCGGTTCCATGAGTCTGCTCCTCACTCTGCGGCGAACTGGGCGGCTTCGGTGGAGTCCTTGAGCGCCGTGGTCGAGGACTGGCCGTTGGAAATGACGGTGGCGACCTGGTCGAAATAGCCGGTGCCGACCTCGCGCTGGTGGCGGGTGGCGGTGTAGCCGCGCGCCTCGTTGGCGAATTCGCGCTGCTGCAGTTCGGAATAGGCGGCCATGCCGCCGTCCTTGTAGGCATGGGCCAGCTCGAACATGCCGTTGTTCAGGCTGTGGAAGCCGGCCAGGGTCACGAACTGGAACTTGTAGCCCATGGCCCCGAGCTCGCGCTGGAACCTGGCGATGGTCGCGTCGTCCAGCTTGGCCTTCCAGTTGAACGACGGCGAGCAGTTGTAGGCCATCAGCTTGCCGGGGTGCTCCTTCTGGACGGCCTCGGCGAAGCGGCGCGCGTCGTCCAAGTCCGGGTGGCTGGTCTCCCACCACAGGACGTCGGCGAGCTTGGCGTAGGCCAGGCCGCGCGCGATGCAGTGGTCCAGGCCGGTGCCGGGCTTGAGCCGGAAGAAGCCCTCGGGCGTGCGGTTGTCGCGCTCGATGAAGGGATGGTCCCGCTCGTCGATGTCCGAGGTGATCAGCTGGGCCGACTCCGCGTCGGTGCGGGCGACCGTCAGGGTCGCCGTGCCCATGACGTCGGCGGCCAGGCGGGCGGCGATCAGGTTCCTCTCGTGGGCCTGGGTCGGGATCAGCACCTTGCCGCCGAGGTGGCCGCACTTCTTCTCCGAGGCCAGCTGGTCTTCGAAGTGGACGCCCGCGGCGCCCGCCTCGATGAAGGCCTTCATGATCTCGAAGCTGTTCAGCGGGCCGCCGAAGCCGGCCTCGGCGTCGGCGACGATGGGCACGAACCAGTCACGCCTGGCGCCGCCTTCAGCGTGCTCGATCTGGTCGGCGCGCTGCAGGGTGCGGTTGATGCGCCGGCAAAGCTCCGGCGCGGCGTTGGCCGGATACAGCGACTGGTCCGGGTACATGGCCCCGGCGGTATTGGCGTCGGCCGCGACCTGCCAGCCCGACAGGTAGATGGCCTTCAGGCCGGCGCGGACCATCTGCATGGCCTGGTTGCCGGTGACGGCGCCCAGCGCGTTCACATAGGGCTCGGTGTGCAGCAGCTCCCACAGACGGTTCGCGCCGCGCTCGGCCAGGGTGTGGGTGATCGGCACCGAGCCGCGCAGACGCAGCACGTCTTCCGGCGCATACGGCCGTTCGATGCCGTCGAAACGGCCGGAAGGGGCGGGAACGAGGTCGGCGAAGCTTGTCATAATGTGTCTCGGCCAGAGCTGCGGTGACGGCGATGCGTCGCGATGTCGACAGCAGAACACGCCGCGGCCGTCCGCCGATACCGCCTGACGGCCGCTTTTCGCGTCGTCTGGTCACAATATGACTAGCATATAGCTGTCAGTCTGTGACATCCTGACAGGATGGAAGCCGGGGCGGATCGTAAACTCTTCCTGGGCGGGCGGCTCAAGCGGCTGCGCCGCGACCTGGCCCTGACCCAGACGGCCATGGCCGCCGACCTGGGGGTCTCGCCCAGCTATCTGAACCACATCGAGCGCAACCAGCGGCCTGTCTCGGCCCAGCTGCTGCTGCGTCTGGCCGAGACCTACGACGTCGACCTGCGCACCCTCGGCGGCCCCGCCGGCCACGCCACCGAGGCCGACCTCGCCGAGGCACTCAGCGATCCGCTGTTCTCGGGGCTGAAGCCGCCCCGCCACGAGCTGGTCCAGCTCATCGACGACGCCCCGGCCCTGGCCGACAGCTTCCTTCGCCTCTACCGCGCCTATGCCGAGAGCCGCCGGCGCGAGGCCGACGTCGGCGGCCCGGCCGAGGGCACGCCGGCGGACTGGGTGCGGGAATACGTCCAGGGCCGCCGCAACCACTTCCCGGAACTGGATGCCCTTGGCGAGGCGCTGAACGCGGCCCTGCTCGCCGAGGCCCCGCACGGCGATCTGGAGGCCGCGGCCCGCATGCGGCTGAAGGCGCGCCATGACCTGGCCGTGCGCGTCATGCCGGCCGAGGTCATGCTCGAATGGACGCGGCGCTTCGACCTGCACCGCCGCCGGCTGCTGCTGTCGGAGACCCTTGGCCCCGCCTCGCGGGCCTTCGCCGTGGTCTATCAGCTGGTGGTGCTGGAGCACGATGCCGAGCTCGAGGCCCTGACCGAGCAGGGCCAGGCCCCCGACGCCGCCGCGCGCGGCCTGCTCAAGGTGTCCCTGGCCAACACCCTGACCGCCGCGGTGCTCATGCCCTACGCCGCCTTCCAGCGGACGGCGGAGGATACCGGCTATGACCTGGCGCGGCTCCAGGCCCGCTTCGGCGTCTCATTCGAACAGGCGGCGCACCGGCTGACGACGCTGTCGCGGCCGACGGCGCGGGGCGTGCCCTTCTTCCTGATGCGGGTGGACCAGGCGGGCAATGTGTCCAAGCGGTTTGCATCCGGGGCGTTTCCCTTCGCCCGGTTCGGCGGGGCCTGTCCGCGCTGGCGGCTGCACTCGGCCTTCCGCACGCCGGGCCGGATCGTCACCCAGATCATCGAGACCCCGGACGGCGGCCGCTGGTTCACCCTGGCCCGCACGGTCAACCGGCAGGGGCATGACGCCTTCACCGAGGCGCATGACCTCGCCATCGGCCTGGGCTGCGAGCTGAAGCAAGCACACCGGCTGATCCATGCGCGCGGGCTGAACCTGACCGAGCCGGAGGTGACGCCGATCGGCCCGGCCTGCCGCCTGTGCCACCGCCACCCCTGCGCCGAACGGGCCGCCCCGCCCATCGACCGGCCGCTGGTGGTCGACGACTGGGCCAAGTCGGTCAGCCCCTACCCCTTCGCAGGGACCGATGACTGAGATCCTGTCGCTGGACGCGCCGAAGGCGGCGCGCGCCCTGATCGGCTGGACCCTGAAGGTCCATGGCGTCGGGGGGATCATCGTCGAGACCGAGGCCTATGACCGCACCGACCCGGCCTCGCACAGCTTTCGCGGCCCCACGCCCGGCAACGCGACCATGTTCGGCCCGGCGGGCCGAGCCTACGTCTATCGATCCTACGGGATCCACTGGTGCCTGAACTTCGTCTGCGGCGCGGACGGCTCGGGCCAGGCGGTGCTGATCCGCGCCCTGGAGCCGACGCACGGGCTGGAGGTCATGGCCGAGCGGCGCGGCCTGCAGGCGCCGCGCGCCCTGTGCGCCGGTCCGGGCCGGCTGTGCCAGGCCCTGGCGGTGGACCGCTCGCACGACGGCCTGCCGCTGCGGCTTCCGCCGTTCAGCCTGGAGCCGCCCCGAGGCGGTGTCGAGGTGATCTCGGGACCGCGCATCGGCATCACCAAGGGCGTGGAGACGCCCTGGCGTTTCGCCCTTCGCGCCTCGCCCTTCCTCAGCCGACCTCTTCGTCCGCCCGCCGGAGATCCGTCATGACCCATCCCGATCTGATCGCCGAAGCCGCCCGGCGCCTGTTCGGCCGCGCCGTCGACGATCTGGACGAACGCGAGCGCAAGGTGCTCGAGGACGCGGTCGCCCGCCGGCCCAGCGCGCGGGACCTGAACGTGGCCTTCGCCGAGGAGCTGTCGTTCGGCGACCGCCTGGCCGACCGCGTGGCGGAGTTCGGCGGGTCGTGGCGGTTCATCATCCTGTTCGGCGTCTTCCTGGCGCTCTGGGCGGGGCTGAACATCCTGCTGGCGACCCAGGCCTTCGACCCTTACCCCTTCATCTTCCTCAACCTGATGCTGTCGATGGTCGCCGCCATCCAGGCGCCGGTCATCATGATGAGCCAGAACCGGCAGGCGGCGAAGGACCGGCTGAACGCCGCCCACGACTATGAGGTGAACCTCAAGGCCGAACTGGAGATCATGGCGCTGCACGAGAAGCTGGACGCCATGCGGACCCGCCAGCTGGAGGTGCTCATGCAGCAGCAGCAGGAGCAGATCGACATGCTGACCCGCCTGCTGCAGGCCCGCGAAGCACGCTCCTAGGCCTTCAGACCGATCTGGCGCAGCCGCTCGTCGAGATACTCGCCGGCCGTCGTGGCGGGCCACTTCGGCCCGTCGCCGAGGCAGGACGGCAGGGGCTCCAGCGACGTCTCAAGCGTCGGGTGCATGAAGAAGGGCATGGAGTAACGGCTAACGTTCGGCCCCTCCGGATTGACCACCCGGTGGGTCGTGGCCGGGATCACCCCGTTGGTCAGGCGCTGGAGCATGTCGCCGCTGTCGACGATGAGGGTCCCGGGCGCGGCCTCCACCGGCAGCCAGCGGCCGTCGCGATCGAGCAGCTCCAGCCCCGCCCCGCGCGCCCCGACCATGACGGTGATGAAGTTGATGTCCTCGTGCGCCGCCGAGCGGACGCAGCCGGCCGACTGCTGGTCGTCGGCGACCGGCGGATAGTGCAGGACGCGCAGCAGCGACGTGCCGCGCCGCACGCGCGGCTCGAACCAGCCCGGCTCCAGGCCCAGCTCCGGCTCCAGCGCTTCCAGGAGGGTCAGGCCGGTGGCGTTCAGGCCCTCGAACAGGGCGGTGAAGGTCTCGCGGAAGCCGGCGATCTCGTCGGGCCAGACGTTGGGCGGGAAGGCCTCGTGGACCTCGTCGGCCACGGGGTCGTGACCGACCTGCCAGAACTCCTTGAGGTCCGGCCGGCCGGAATCCTTGGCGTGCTCGACTCCAAAGGGCGTGTAGCCGCGCAAGGAGCCCGCATACCGCCGCTTGGCTTCCTCGGGCAGGGCGAAGACGTCCTCGGCCAGGGCGTAGGCGCGGTCGAGCAGGTCCTGCGACACGGCGTGGCCCTTCAGCACGAAGAATCCCCAGCGCTGCAGCGCGGCCATCTGCGCCTTGGCGAAGGCGTCGCGGCGGGCGGGGTCGCCGGAGGTCCAGTCGGCGAGGTCGAGTTCAGGGACGGTCGTCATGGGCGGATTCCAGGCGCCGCCTCGACGGCGGCGCGGGTGGGCAGGGACGGCTGGGCGCCGGGCCGGCTGGCCGCGAGCGCGCCGGCGGCGCAGGCGAAGCGAAGGGCAGCGTCGGGCGTCTGGCCCTCCAGCAGGGCGACGACGAGCGCGCCGGAAAAGGCGTCCCCCGCGCCGGTGGTGTCGACGGCGGCGACCGGCGGCGGGCTGGCCTCGGCGATCAGCTCGCCGGCGCGGAACAGCCGGGCCCCGCGGGCGCCGAGGGTGACGGCGAGCAGGCCGGGCAGGCCCTCCAGCATCTCGCCGTAGAAGGCGGCCTCGCCCTCGTTGACGATGATGAGATCGGCGCGTTCCAGCGTTTCGCGCCCGATCTCGGCGGCCGGCGCGAGATTGAGGGCCACGAAGCCGCGGGCGGCGCGCACCGTCGTCTCGACCGTCTCGCGCGGGACCTCCAGCTGAAGCAGGACGGCCTCCCCGCCGAGGTCGGGCAGAAGGTCCGGCGTCAGGGACAGGTTGGAGCCGGGCGCGACCGAGATCTGGTTCTCTCCGTCGGCGGAGACGCAGATGAGGGCCACGCCTGTCAGGGCGTCCTCGACCGCGCGGCAGTCGGACAGATCCACGCCGTCGGCGCGCAGCAGGGCCAGGGCCTCCTCGGCGAAGGGATCGGCGCCGACGCGCCCGACCAGCCGGACCTCGGCGCCCAGCCTCCGCGCCGCCAGCGCCTGGTTGGCGCCCTTTCCGCCGGGATGCCGCGCCAGCACCGCGCCGGTGACCGTCTGGCCCGGACAGGGCAGGGCCGAGCCGGACGCCACCAGGTCCAGGTTCACCGAGCCCACCACGGTAAGCCGCACGCTCACGACAGCCGCTCCGTCAGCAGGCCGAAGACCGCGTCGGCGTCGGCGCTCACGCCCCAGCGGGCGTTCTGCGGGTGCGCCTCACCGATCCGGAACTCGACCGCCGTATGGCCGAGCGTCAGCCGGGACTCGGTCTCGACCTGAATGTTCGCGGGCCTCAACTCGAACAGGTCGGGCCGCACCAGCCAGGCGATCACGCAGGGATCGTGCAGCGGCGCCGCCTCGCCGCCGACCAGCCCACGCTCGATGTCGTTGGAGAAGTCCATCATGCGAAGCGCCGTCTCCGCGCGCGGATTGTTTGCGGCCCGCAGACGCGCGGTCCGAGCGTCGGTGGCGCGCACCTGGTGCGTCAGGTCCAGCCCCATCACCACCGTCGGCGCGCCGGACTCGAAGACGACCTGAGCGGCGTGGGGATCGGCGTGGATGTTGTATTCGGCGGAGGCTGTGATGTTTCCGCCTTCCGAGCGGGCCCCGCCCATCAGCACGATCTGCTTGATCCGCCCGGCGATGTCCGGTGCGGCCTGAAGCGCGAGCGCGACGTTGGTCAGCGGCCCAAGCGCGCCGATCGCCACGGTCCCGGCCGGCCGCTCGCGCACCCGCCGCACGATGGCGTCGGCGGACGGCTCGGCCTCGGCCGGAGCCTCGGGCTCGAACGGCGCCAGGTCACCAAGGCCGCTCTCGCCGTGGAAATGGCCCGCCTCGACCGGGATACGGACCAGCGGCCGCTCCGCGCCGGCGTGGACCGGCACGTCCTCGCGTCCCGCGATCTGGCGGATGATCCGCGCGTTCCGCGCCGTCAGCTGCGCCCCGACATTGCCCGCCACCGTGGTGACGGCCAGGATCTCCAGCTCCGGCGAGGCGAAGGCCAGCAACAGGGCGACGCAGTCGTCCACCCCCGGGTCGCAGTCGATGATCAGGCTATTACTCACCCGCGCCTTTTCGGGCGGCTTCGATCCCGCCGCAAGCGGGATCAGGCGTCCTCGGCCAGCAGGTGATCGATCAGGGCGCGGGCCTCAGCGCTGGCCCAGTCGCTTTCACCCGCGAGCCAGGCGCGCACCCGGCCCTGGCGGTCGATCAGGATGGTCTGGGGCATGGCCCCGCGCCCTTCGAAGCGGAAGGGCAGCTCGAAGGCCGGGTCGGAGGCGAAGACCAGCGGCCTATGCACGGCTAGGAATTCGCGCGCCTCGGCGATCTCCTCGTCGGTGCGGTCGACGTTGATGGGCAGGACCAGCAGGTCCGTGTCGCGATAGCGCTCGGCCAGGATGGCCAGGGTCGGCATCTCGGTGCGGCAGGGCCGGCACCACATGGCCCAGAGGTTCACCACCATCACCCGACCGCGATGGTCGGAGAAGCGCGCCGCGTTCCCCTCGGCGTCCTGAAAGACGTAGTCCGGCGGCGCGGCGGGCTCGGCGGGCGTCTCCAGATTGCGCAGCGGTCCGCGCGCATAGGCGGCCAACTCGGAGCGCTCGGCCAGGGCCGGGCCCTTGCCGTCCTCGCCGTCAGGCCATACCACCCGACCTGTCAGCACGAGCGCAGCCCCGATCGCCACCACGGCGACGAGCGCCACGGCGGCCGCCGATCTGATCCACCCGTTCCTGTTCGAGCCTTCGCCCATGACTGACCATCCGCCCAAGGACGGGACTAAGGCCAAGCCTGACCGGCTGGGTCAAGAGATGTGGGGCGGGCGCTTCTCGGAGCGTCCCGACGCCCTGATGCAGGCGATCAATGTGTCGATCAACGTTGACCGACGTCTCTGGCGGCAGGATCTGGCCGGATCGCGCGCCCATTGCCGCATGTTGGCGGCGCAGGGGATCATCGAGGCTGAATCCGCAGACGCCATCCAGAAGGGGCTTGACCAGATCGAGGCCGAGATTGAGGCCGGGACCTTCCCCTTCCGCGAGGAATTTGAAGACATTCACATGAATGTGGAGGCGCGGCTGGCCGAATTGATCGGCGAACCGGCCGGCCGCCTTCACACCGCGCGCTCGCGCAACGACCAGGTGGCCACCGACTTCCGCCTGTGGGTCCGCGACGCCTGCGACCGCACGCTCGGCCAGATTCGTGGCCTGCAACGCGCCCTGCTGGCCCAGGCCGAGGCGGAGGCCGACACCCTGATGCCGGGCTTCACTCACCTCCAGCCCGCCCAGCCGGTGACCTTCGGCCACCACCTGATGGCCTACGTGGAGATGCTGGGCCGCGACGCCGGCCGCTTCTCCGACGCCCGCGTCCGGATGAATGAGAGTCCGCTGGGCTCCGCGGCCCTGGCCGGGTCGCCGTTTCCGATCGACCGCGAGGCGACGGCGCACGCGCTGGGTTTCCAGCGCCCCATGGCCAATTCGCTCGACGGCGTCTCGGACCGTGACTTCGCGCTTGAGGCCCTGTCGGCCGCCTCCATCTGCGCGGGGCATCTGTCGCGTCTGGCCGAGGAGATCGTGGTCTGGATGACGCCGCAGTTCGGCTTCGTGAAGCTGTCGGACGCCTTCACCACCGGCTCGTCGATCATGCCGCAGAAGCGCAACCCGGACGCCGCCGAACTGGTGCGGGCCAAGACGGGTCGGATCGCCGGCTCTCTGGTCGCCCTGACGACGGTGATGAAAGGCCTTCCGCTGGCCTATTCGAAGGACATGCAGGAGGACAAGCCGCCGGTGTTCGAGGCCTTCGACGCGCTCGAGGTGGCGCTCGCGGCCATGACCGGCATGGTGGCGGACCTGAAGGCCGATGGCGCCAGGATGGCGGCCGCCGCCGGCGCGGGCTTCTCGACGGCCACGGATCTGGCGGACTGGCTGGTCCGCGAACTCGGCCTGCCCTTCCGCAAGGCGCACCACGTCACCGGGGCGGCCGTGAAGCGGGCGGAGGCGCTGGGGCTCGACCTGGCCGACCTGCCGCTCGAAGAACTCACGGCGCTGGAGCCCGGCGTCCATGCCGGGATATATGAGGTTCTGACGCCGCAGGCCTCCGCCGCCTCGCGGACGAGCTACGGCGGCACGGCGCCGGATCAGGTGCGCGCCCAGATCGCGCGCTGGAAGGAGCGACTTGGATGAGACTTCGCACGGCCCCGCTGCTCGTCGGCTCCGCGCTCTTGCTTTCAGCCTGCGGGCTGCGCGGCGACCTGGAACGGCCCGCACCCCTGTGGGGCGACGCCGACCCGACGGCCGCGACGGATGACGTCAACGAGGAAGCTCCTGAAGACCCGGACGCGCCGCTTCCGATCGATCCGCCGGACGCGCGCTGACGCCTAGATTTTGCTGA
>NZ_JANJTL010000160.1 GCF_024711105.1 Brevundimonas sp.
AACGACATCCTCGACATGACCAAGATCGAGGCCGGCAAGATGGCCTTCGACGTTGTCGACGTCAGCCTGGACGAGTTGCACGAGCGCGTCGCCGGCGTCGCCTCGGCCCAGGCGCAGGCCAAGGATCTGACCTTCCACTCGGAGTTCCTCGGCGACACGCCCGCCATCGTGCGCGGCGATCCGGTCCGAGTCGGACAGATCCTCCAGAACCTTCTGTCGAACGCCATCAAGTTCACCGAGACCGGCCGTATCGACTATCGCATCCACAGCGAGAAGATCAGCGACGACCGCGTCCGCTTCCGGTTCGCCGTAACCGACACGGGTCCGGGCATCGCGGCGGGCGACCTGCAGAAGCTGTTCGAACCCTTCACCCAGCTGGACAACTCCTCGACCCGCCGCTTCGGCGGCACGGGCCTGGGCCTGACCATCTCGCGCCGCCTGGCCGAGATCATGGGCGGCACGATCCGCGTGGACTCGCGCCTCGGCCAGGGCTCGACCTTCACCTTCGAGGTGGAAGCGCAGGTCGTGGCCTGGACCAAGCCTGGGGCCGCCCAGCCACTGACCGCCGAGATCGAGACGGGCCAGGCCCTGAAGGTGCTGGTGGTCGAGGACCACCCGGTCAACCGGATGATCATCGACGCCTGGATGACCTCGTCGGGCCACATGACGGTCGCGGCCGAGCATGGCCAGGCGGCGCTCGAGGCGGCCGCGGTCGAGCCCTTCGACCTGATCCTGATGGACGTGAACATGCCGGTCATGGACGGCCTGACGGCGACGCGGAAATTGCGTGAAGTCGACGGCCCGAACCGCGACACGCCGGTCGTCGTTCTCTCGGCCTCGGCGCGCGCCGAGGATCACGAGGCCGGTTTCGCTGCGGGCGCCGACGCCTATCTGAACAAGCCGATCGACTTCAAGGCGCTGGCCGAGGTGCTCGGACGCTGCACGGCCGGCCGGGAGGCGCTCCGCCAGGCGGCCTGAGTCCCCGCGCGCATGAACGTAGGGTGACCGGGCCCGTTCAGGCAGCGCTCAGGCGCTCCGCTTCAAGACTGCTGCAACGACGGACATGCCGGGAAACTTTCCGGCCCCGCCAGCTGGAGTGTTGTCATGAAGAAGTTTCTCACCGCCGCCGTCGCCCTCTCGGTTCTCGCCGGCACGGCCGGCGTGGCCGACGCGCAGCAGTATCGCGGCGATGGGGACGGCGACCGCTACGAAAGCCGGTATGACCGCCGCGACGACCGCCGGGATGATCGCTACGACCGTCGCGATGATCGCCGCGACGACCGGTACGACCGCCGCGAGGACCGCCGTGAAGACCGCTGGGAGCGGCGGGCCGAGCGCCGCTACTACGCCGGCCGCTACCAGGCGCCGCGCGGCTACTACCAGCGGCAATGGCGCCGGGGCGACCATGTGCCGTCGCATTGGCGGACCCGCGCCTATGTCGTGGATCACCGCCGGTACGGCCTGTCGGCCCCGCCCCGCGGCTATCAGTACACCCGGGTCGGCAACGACGTGGTCCTGACCGCCATCGCCACGGGCGTGATCGCCTCGGTCATCTTCGGCCTGTTCCAGTAAGTCCGGAACAAGGTCGGGCGTCGGCGCCCCGGAGGGAGACCTCCGGGGCGTTTTCGCTTGCCAACCGCGAGCGGCGCCGTGCGTTAGAGGGCCATGCGCGCCTTCTCGGAGCTTCTCGACAGACTGGCCCTGACCTCATCGCGCAATGCCAAGCTCGTGCTGGTGCGCGACTATCTGAAAGCGACGCCCGATCCTGACCGGGGCTGGGCGCTGGCGGCCCTGACCGGCGATCTGGCCTTCACCGCCGCCAAACCCGCGATGATCCGAAAGGCCGTCGAGGCGCGGGTCGATCCGGTGCTGTTCGGCTGGTCGTGGGACTACGTCGGCGACATGGCCGAGACGGTGTCTCTGATCTGGCCGCCCGATCCCGACTATCGGCCGAACCGCGAACCTGAACTGTCGGAGGTGGTCGAGGCTCTGCGCACCGCCACGCGCGCCGAGGTCCCGTCCCTGCTGGAGCGCTGGCTTGACGCGCTGGAGCCGCGCGGGCGCTGGGCCCTGCTCAAGCTCGTCACCGGGGCGCTCAGGGTCGGGCTGTCGGCGAGGCTGGCGCGCACGGCGCTCGCCATGATCCGACCCGATGACCTCGAGCCGGTCGAGGCGGCCGACATCGAGGAGGTCTGGCACGACCAGGCCCCGCCCTACGGCGAGCTGTTCGCCTGGCTGGAAGGCCGCGCCGAACGTCCCGGGGAAGCGCCCGGCCGTTTCCGGCCCGTCATGCTGGCCCACGCGCTCGACGACGCCGAGATCAACGCGCTGGACCCCGCCGACTTCGCCGCCGAATGGAAGTGGGACGGCATCCGGGTGCAGCTGTCCTTCGAGGGCGAGGCGCGGCGGATCTACTCCCGGACCGGCGACGAGATTTCGAAGAGCTTCCCTGACCTTCTGGAGGCGCTGGACTTCGAGGGCGTCCTGGACGGCGAACTCCTGGTCGTGCGCGACGGCGAAGTCGCCCCCTTCGCGGACCTGCAGCAGCGGCTGAACCGCAAGACGGCGGATGCGAAGCTGATGGCCAGCCATCCGGTCGGCGTCGTGGCCTATGACGTGCTGTCGGAGGCCGATGAGGACCTGCGGGGTCTGCCTTTGACCGAGCGGCGGGAGCGGCTGAGGGCCTTCGTCGACCGGATCGGCAGCGAGCGCCTGAGTCTCTCGCCGCTGGTCGACTTCGCCAATTGGGACCAGCTCGCGGCCCTGCGCGCCGACCCGCCGGTGGGGGCGGCGGCCGAGGGGCTGATGCTCAAGCGCTGGGACAGTCCCTATGTCGCCGGTCGGCCGAAGGGGCCCTGGTTCAAGTGGAAGCGCGACCCGCACGTCATCGACGCGGTGCTGATGTACGCCCAGCGCGGCTCGGGAAAGCGCTCAAGCTTCTATTCCGACTACACCTTCGGCGTCTGGACCGATGAGGGCGTGCTGACGCCGGTCGGCAAGTCCTATTTCGGCTTCACCGATGAGGAGCTGAGGCGGCTGGACAAGTTCGTGCGCGACCACACCATCGAGCGCTTCGGACCGGTGCGCTCGGTCAAGGCGACGCGGGATTTTGGCCTGGTGCTGGAGATCGCCTTCGAGGGCCTGCAGCGCTCCTCGCGGCACAAGTCGGGCGTGGCGATGCGCTTTCCGCGCGTCAGCCGCATCCGCTGGGACAAGCCGGCGCGCGAGGCCGACACTCTGGATTCGGTCATGGACCTGCTCGACGCCATCGAACGCGGCGGCGGACGGGTGACCGCGCGCGCCTGACCGGTGTAGGAAGACCGCGACGACCTCAGGAGGACCGAATGGCCAAGGGCAACTGGATCCCGGTGCGCGGCGCGCAGGGGGTGCATTCGAAACAGGCCCACGCCGACCTGCCGGAAGGCACCTATGAGCGGGAGATCTCCAAGGAGGGGTTTTTTGGCCCGGCGGCCTTCCTCTATCACCGCAAACCGCCGACCGGCTGGACCAGCTTCGAGGGGCCGCTGCGTCCCCGCGCCTATGACCTGAACGGCCTGAACGAGGCGAGCGGCTCGCCCTGGGACGCGCCGGTCGTGCTGCACAACCGCTCGACGGAGGTGCGCTTCTGGAAGCTGGTCTCGGCCATGCCGGACCTGGCCCGCAACGCCGACGGCGACCAGCTGCTGTTCATCCACCGGGGCGCCGCCGACCTGTTCTGCGACTATGGCCGGATGCGGGTCTCGGCGGGCGACTACGTCTATCTGCCGCGCGGAACCATGTGGCGGCTGAACCCCGACGGCGAGCTTCAGGTCCTGATGATCGAGGCGACCAACAGTCACTACACCCTGCCCGACCGGGGGCTGCTGGGACCGCACGCCATCTTCGACCCGGCCATGCTGGAGACGCCGGTCATCGACGAGGCCTTCAAGGCGCACCAGTTCGAGGAGGGCGAGTTCGCCGTCCGCATCAAGAAGCGCGGCGAGGTGTCGACCGTCACCTTTCCGCACAATCCGCTGGACGCCGTGGGCTGGCACGGCGAGCTCGCGCCCGTCCGCCTGAACGTGAAGGACATCCGCCCGGTGCTGTCGGCGCGCTACCACCTGCCGCCCAGCGCCCACACGACCTTCCTGTCGGACCGGTTCGTGGTCTGCACCTTCGCGCCGCGCCCGTTCGAGACGGACCCGGGCGCGATCAAGATCCCGTTCTTCCACAACAATGACGACTACGACGAGGTGCTGTTCTACCACGCCGGCGACTTCTTCAGCCGGGACAACATCGACGCCGGGATGATGACCTTCCACCCATCCGGGTTCACGCATGGGCCGCACCCCAAGGCGCTGAAGAAGATGCTGGTCCAGGACAAGGAGGCCACCGACGAATACGCCGTGATGATCGACACCCGCGATCCGCTCGACGTCGGCCCGGGCGCCGCCTCGGTCGAGAACCACGCCTATGTCGACAGCTGGAAGGCGCGCGATTGAGCCAGGCCGTCGACCTCGCCGAGAAGTTCGCGGCCTTCTCCGACCACTGGCGGCCGCGTGTGGCTGCGCGGCTGAACGGCCAGGACGTGCGGCTGGTCAAGGTTCAAGGCGTCTTTCCCTGGCATACCCACGCCCAGGCCGAGGAGATGTTCCTGGTCTGGGAGGGACGCTTCCGCGTCGAGTTCCGAGACCGGGCGGTCGAGCTTGAGCCCGGCCAGTTCCTGGTCGTGCCGCGCGGGGTCGAGCACCGCACCGCCGCCGACGAGGAGGCCGAGGTGATCATCTTCGAGCCGAGCGAGGTCGTGAACACCGGCGACGCCCCCGTCTCGGAGTTCACCGCGCCGATGGGGGCGACCGTCTGATGAGCGAAGCGAAGGACAATCCCGGCGTCATAGCGCCGCCGCCGCTGATCTATCTCGGCTTTCTGCTGATCGGCTGGGCGGTCGAGCGCTACGTCCTGCCGGACCTCAGCCTCGGCCTGCCGGACATGGTTCGGCGCTGGGGGGCGGTGATCCTGATCGTGGTGGGCTTCATGCTCGAGGGCGCCGCCGCCGAGCGGTTCCGCAGCAAACGCACCGCCATCGAACCCTGGAAGGCGTCGACCGCGCTGGCGACCGACGGCGTGTATCGATTCAGCCGCAATCCGATCTACGTCGGCTTCGCCGTAATCTATGCCGGTCTGGCGGTCGGGATGGACGCGCCCGTCGCGTTGGCCCTGCTGGTTCCGTGCCTCGTCATGATCGACCTGTTCGTGATCCGGCGCGAGGAGCGCTATCTCGAAGGCAAGTTCGGCCAGGCCTACCGCGACTACGTGAGCCGGGTCCGGCGATGGCTGTGAGCGACGACGAACTGGCGGCCCTGGTCGAGGAGGAGCTGGACCAGGCGCTGGCCATGAGCTGGACCGAGGTCAGCCGCATCACGCCCTGGGGCGATTCCTACGTGGGCTTCACCGCCTCGGGTGCCGAGGTCGAGATCGAGCGCAACTACCTCTGGGAAGGCGAGGGCGAGGCGATCCGCATCGAGGTCAGCGTCCGCCCCGTCGGCGCCCGCACCGCCGAGGCGGTCGCCAGCGTCACGATTCCGCGCCCCTGAGATACCTGCGTTAACCTTTCCGGTTGCTCCCGGCGAAAGCTGCGCCATTGTGCGTGGGTCGGCCGTCAGGGAGGAGGCGTATGTATCCCAACGAGTTTCCGCCGGAGCCGCCGCCGCCCATGGTCGATCCGACCCTGCTGGCGGTCCTATTGCTCGCGGTCGCTGCACTGGCCGTGATCGCTTTCCTGCTCGGCCGCTGGACCGGCCAGAACCGGCGAGAGGACCCCGACGGGCGCATCGAGGACATCCGCAAGAAGATCGACGACACCCTGGCCAAGGCGCAGACGGCAACAGGGGAAGAGGTCTTTCCCAAGGCGCGTGCGCTGTCGGAGGCGATCCGCACCGGCCTCGGGGGCGTAGCGGACTTCGGCGGGCCTCTCGATCGTCACTGGAGCCATCTCAAGGCGGCGCTCGATGATGGAGAGCCGCCCCCCGCGCCGCCAGTTGAATCTCGCGGGGACACCCAGAGTCAGACTCAGGAGGAGTCCGCCCACGGATCGACCTCGTCTGCGGTGGCCTCGAACATCAATCTCAATACGGTGGTGATCACTGGAGGAGTTCCAGGGCCGACCGCAAGCCCTCCTCCTCCCCCGCCGCCGAGAGGTCGCCGCGCCGCCGTCTCCGCGGCGATCGACGGCTTCGCGGAGTGGTGGAAGGCGCCGGACAACCGGCAACACATGCAAAAGGCCCAGGCCGACCTCCTTCCCAAATGACCCCCCGGCGGCTACTCCGGTCGGCATGAAGCTCGCCTCGCTCAAGTCCGGCCGCGACGGCCGTCTCGTCGTCGTCTCGAACGACCTCGCCTGGTTCACCGACGCCTTCCTGATCGCGCCGACGCTGCAGGCCGCGCTCGACGACTGGGAGCGCTGCGAGCCGGAGCTGCGCAACCTGGCCGAGATGCTGGACCACGGCTCGGCCCCGCGCGGCCGCTTCCACGAGCGCGAGGCCGCCGCGCCCCTGCCGCGCGCCTATCAGTGGGCGGATGGATCCGCGTATGTGAACCACGTCGCCTTGGTCCGTCAGGCGCGCGGCGCCGAGATGCCCGACAGCTTCTGGACCGATCCCCTGATGTACCAGGGCGGCTCGGACTCCATGCTGGGCCCGCGCGACCCGATCCCGCTCGCCGACGAGGCCTGGGGCTGTGACCTCGAGGCCGAGGTGGTGGTGGTCACCGGCGACGTGCCGCAGGGCGTGAGCCGCGAAGAGGCGCTGTCGCATATCCGCCTGGTCGGCCTGGTCAATGACGTGTCCCTGCGCAACCTGATCCCCGCCGAACTGGCCAAGGGCTTCGGCTTCGTCCAGTCCAAGCCGGCCAGCGCGCTGTCGCCCGTCTTCGTCACCCCCGACGCACTGGGCGACCGCTTCAAGGACGGCAAGCTGCACGGCGAACTCTCGGTGACGTTGAACGACCAGCCCTTCGGCAAGGCCGACGCCGGCGTCGACATGACCTTCGATTTCGGCACGCTCATCGCCCACCTGGCCAAGACCCGGTCGCTGGGCGCCGGCTCGATCATCGGCTCGGGCACCGTCTCGAACCGCGACGCCGACGGCGGCCCCGGAAAGCCGGTCTCCGAAGGCGGCCTTGGCTATTCCTGCATCGCCGAGGTCCGCACCGTCGAAACCATCCTGCGCGGCAAGCCGGAAACGAGCTTCCTCAAGTACGGTGACACGGTGCGCATCGAGATGCTCGACGAAAGGCACCACTCGATTTTTGGGGCGATCGAACAGACGGTGACGAGGCCGCTCAGCGCGGCCTAGAAGCTGTAGCCGAAGCGCTCGACATCCTCTGCGTAGAGCTCCCCGACGCGGTGGGCCAGCTCGCGATCAAAGTAACTCCGATAGGAGCCCCGTTCGCTGGCGTTGGTCACGGGCAACTCAGGCGGCGTGTCGAAACCGCAGCGCGCCATGAACCGCGGATAGGCCTCGTTGAGTTCCTCGTAGCGAACGACTTCCGACACGAGCAGCCTGCCGTCCTCTCCCTCCAACCAGTCGCTCTGGGGTCGCTTCAGGATCCGGTCCGGATGGTCGACGAACTCCGAGAAGGTCTGGGCGCAGGTCAGGGCGTGTTGCGGGTGCGACGGGGTCTGGCGGATGAAGTGATAGAGGGACACCATCCGATCCCACGGATTGCGCACGATCGCGAAGGTGTAGAAGCGATCCCACTTCGGGCCGAGAAAGGCCGCCACCTCCCGAGCCCGAATGTGTTCAGGGTGCTGGATACCGTCCCGGTCGCCCGCCGATTCCAGCAACGCCTTGCACGCCCCGAAGCGCTTGCCGCGCGTGGCCAACACGCGCGACAGGCTCTGGCCCGCCGTCTTCGGCACGTGGATGAAGACGAATCGGTTCTCTGTCGAAAGCACGCCCATCCCGCCATTGGGCGCGGGCCGCGCCGTTCCGGTCAAGCCGCGGCGCATTGACGCCTTGAGCCCCGCCCGGCTATCGCCTGCGCTCCCTCCGGTCAGCCCCGGTGGCGAAATGGTAGACGCGGCAGACTCAAAATCTGCTGCCGGAAACGGCGTGTTGGTTCGAGTCCGACCCGGGGCACCAAGGGAGTCGCGCGGCGATACCGCAGCGAACGGTCTCTAGAGCCGGCCCAACCGCTCCGCGTGGCGGGCGGCGAGCGCCAGCGTCCATTCATCGGGCAGGGCCTTCAGGATGGCCGAGGTGGCCTTGTTCGGGGCGCCGGGGACGCAGATCGGCCGGTTGGCCTCGCATGCCTCGTAGCCGGCGCGGGCGACCTCATCGGCGCCCATCCAGGCCCATTCGGGCGTGGCGTGCGAGATCGCCTGACGCTGGCCGTTGACGTCGTGGAACTCGCTCCAGGTGTAGCCGGGGCAGAGCGCGGTGACGTGCACGTCTCTGGAGCGCACCTCCAGGTGCAGGCCGGCCGACGCCTTGGTCAGGAAGCTCTTGATCGGCCCGTAGAGGGTGTCGCCGCCGGTCGCGGGCATGTAGCCCGCCAGGGAGGCCACATTGAGGATCCGACCGAAGCGGCGCTCGCACATGCCCGGCAGGACCCGGTGAGTCAGCTCGGTGGGCGCCAGGAGCATGACCTGCAGCATCGCGCGGTGCTGGTCCCACGGCGTGGCCTGGAAGCCCTCGACGCGCGAATAGCCGGCGTTGTTGACCAGGGCGTCGACGACCCGGTCGCGCGCCTCGATCTCGGCCAGCAGGCGTTCCGGCGCGGCCGGATCGGCCAGATCCTCTGGAAGGACGAGGGTTTCCACGCCCGCGCGCATCTTCAGCTCGTCCGCCAGCTGCTCCAGGCGGTCGGCGCGGCGGGCGGTGAGGGCCACGTCCCAGCCGTGCTCGGCGTAGACGCGCGCCAGCTGCTGGCCGATGCCGGCCGAGGCCCCGGTGATCAGGGCGAGGCGGCGGGCGGACGGATCGCCGGGAACGGTCATGAGGCTCGCCAAAAGCTGACGCGGCCGAAAGCAGCACGCCGAACCGGCCGGTTCAAGCCGTCTCCTCCAGAAGATCGGCGACGGTGATCTGGCCCAGCCTGGCCTGGGCGGCCGCGTCGGCCAGGCCGATGGCCTTGGCCACCTGGCGCGGGATGCGCTCACCGACCGGACAGCCGCGGGCGCCGGGCGGCGGCTTGCCGAGGTGCGCGCAGCCGTCGACGGCGCGCAGCACCTCGTCCAACGTGATCCGATCGGCCGGCTTGAGCAGCCAGGCCCCGCCCGCGGCGCCGGCCCGGGTGGCGATCAGGCCGGCGCGGGCCAGCTGGGCGGTCACGCGGCGCACGACGACGGGGTTCGTCGGCATGGAGGCCGCCAGGAGCGTCGAGGACACCGCGCGTTCGGGCGCGTCGGCGCCCTTGTGGGCCAGATAGGCCAGGGCGTGGGCGGCGACGGGAAACTGCTGGCTGTCGGACATGGCGTTCGCGCCAAAGGTAAGGCGGCGCGGCTCAGGTTACAAATCCGTCGGTCCCGCGTGACGGGTGGCCGCCGCGCGCGCTAGAATCCGCGGCGTGTTCCGAGCCATCTTCTTCTCCTTCATCGTGGTGATCGCCTGCGTGGCGGCGACCGTGGTCGTTCGCACGGGCCCGTTTGACTTGTCGTCGGACAACCAATGGTTGGTGACGGCTCTGATCTGGCTCGCCGGCGTCGCGGTTTTGGCCGGCGGCCTGATCCGAAGGCGCCTTCGCGCGGCGTCGAAGGGCCGCTCGTCGCCCGGGCCCGCGGGCGATTGAACCGGCCGGCGAAAGGGCGTATGGCGCCCCCCGCATTCGAGAAGGGCCCCGACACCTGCGGCCCGGAGGTCATGAATGGCTGGGGATAGCCCCGGCTCGCCGCCCGTCTCCCCCGGGCCCGAGCCGACCGCCGACGGCGCGCCGCCGGCCGACCAATCGACATCGCAGGATTCCGCCGCCCCAGAGGCGCACGGCGGCCATGGCCGCGCGGGACTGTTCGGCCTGGCGCTCGGCGCCGTCGGCGTTGTCTTCGGCGACATCGGCACCAGCCCGCTCTACGCCATGCGCGAGGCCCTGGCGCATTCGCGCTCCGGCGGCGAGGCCGAACTGGCCGTGCTGGGCGTGGTCTCGCTGGTGTTCTGGGCCCTGATCCTGATCGTGACGCTGAAATACGTCGTCTTCCTGATGAAGGCCGACAACAAGGGCGAGGGCGGCACCTTGGCCCTCATGGCCCTGGCCCAGCGGGCCATCGGACAGCGCTCCGCCATCGTCTTCTTCCTCGGCGTCCTGGGCGCCGCGCTGTTCTACGGCGATGGCATCATCACGCCGGCCGTTTCAGTGTTGTCGGCGGCGGAGGGCCTGAGGGACGCCCCTGGCCTGAACGGCGCCCTCGATCCTTACGTCCTGATCATCGCCGCCGGCATCCTCGTCGGCCTGTTCATGATCCAGTCGCGCGGCACCGCCAGCGTGGCCAAGTGGTTCGGCCCGATCACGGCGCTGTGGTTCCTGTGTCTGGCGGGGCTCGGCGTCCTGCACATCTTCGACGACATCTCGATCCTGCGGGCCCTGTCGCCGCACTACGGCCTGCTCTTCCTCATCGACAACGGCTTTCTCGGCTTCGTCATCCTCGGCAGCGTCTTCCTCGCGGTCACGGGGGCGGAGGCGATCTATGCGGACATGGGCCACTTCGGAAAGGCGCCCATCCGCGCTGGCTGGCTCGTCTTCGTCCTGCCCTGCCTGACCCTGAACTACCTCGGCCAGGGAGCGCTCGTGCTGGCCGACCGTGAGGCGCGCATCAACCCGTTCTGGGAGATGATCCCGGAGATGGCCTATTGGCCGGTGCTCTTGCTGGCCACGGCCGCCACCGTGATCGCCTCGCAGGCGGTGATCACCGGCGCCTTCTCCATCACCCAGCAGGCGGTGCAGCTGGGCCTTTTGCCGCGCATCACCATCCGCCGCACGTCCGAGACGCAATCCGGGCAGATCTTCGTGCCGTCGGTGAACATGATGCTGATGGTCGGGGTGCTGGTGCTCCTGGCCTTCTTCCAGACGTCGTCGGGACTGGCGGCCGCCTACGGCATCGCGGTCACGGGCGCCATGCTGGTCGACACCCTGCTGGCCTGGTTCATCGTGCGCCGGCTGTGGAAGTGGTCCCTGCCGTTGTCGGTCCTGGCGCTCACGCCCTTCCTGGTGCTGGACGTGACCTTCCTGAGCTCGAACGCCCTGAAGATCCCGGACGGCGCCTGGATGCCGATCGTGCTCGGCCTGGGGCTCGTCATGGTCATGTGGACCTGGCACCGCGGGACCCAGATCCTCACCGAGAAGTCGCGCCGGGACTCCCTGCCGCTGTCGGACCTCGTCGCCATGCTGCAGGCCCGCCCGCCGCAGCGGTGCGCGGGCACGGCTATCTTCTTGACCTCGGATCCCGAGGTCGCACCGGTCGCCCTGATGCACAATCTCAAGCACAACAAGGTGCTGCACGAGAAGAATGTCATCCTGTCGGTCCGGACCACCGACCGTCCGCGAGTCCCCGACGACAAGCGCATCGAGATCGAGGTCATCAGCCCCGACTTCAAGCGGGTGATCCTCAACTACGGCTTCATGGAAAGCCCGCACATTCCGCGCGCGCTCAGCGTCTGCCGCAAGATGGGGCTGAAGTTCGACATCATGTCGACGAGCTTCTTCCTGGGCCGGCGCTCAGTCGTTCCCTCGGCCCAGCAGGGCATGCCCCTGTGGCAGGACCGGCTCTACATCTTCCTGATGCGCAACGCGGCCAATCCGACGGACTTCTTCCACATCCCGCCTGGGCGGGTGGTCGAGATGGGCGCCCAGGTCGCCGTCTGAACCCGGCTCAGGTCCAGGCGTTTAGTCTGCATGGAAGACATCACCGTCAGCTTGAACGAAGCCTCCATCCGCGAGCAAAGGCGCACGCATGCGCTGCGCGGCTCGCTTTTCCGGGCGATTTTCCGCCATCGGATGTGGATGTGGGCCGAGCGCCTGCGGAACCGGACCCGTCCGGCCTAGGAGGGCTGCAGCACCTGCATACCCAGCCATTCGGCGATCAGCGCCGGCTTGGGCTGGCCTTCGATTTCCACCGTCACCTCATGCTTGAGCAGCCAGCGGCCGCCGTCCTTCTCGGCGGCCTCCAGCAGCTTGAAGCGGCCGCGCACGCGTGAGCCGGCGCGGACGGGCTGGAGGAAGCGGACCTTGTCGAAGCCGTAGTTGATGCCCATCACCACGCCTTCCAGCACCGGGGTGGCCTCATAGGTCATCTTCGACAGCAGGCTCAGCGTCAGGAAGCCGTGCGCGATCGTGCCGCCGAAGGGCGTCCTGGCCGCGGCTTCCGGATCGACGTGGATGAACTGCCAGTCCTCGGTGGCGTCGGCGAAGGCGTCGATGCGGGCCTGGTCGACGGTGATCCAGCCCGAGACGCCCACCTCCTGGCCGATACGGCCGGCGAGTTCGCTTGCGGGAATGGCGGCGCGGTCGGTCATGGGAAGCGTCCCTCGATGATCTGCGAGAACAGGGCCGGGTCGACATTGCCGCCCGACATCACGATGGCGGTGGTCAGGCCCTGGGCCTCGACCTTGCCGGCGAGCAGCGCCGCGAGCGACACGGCGCCGCCGGGCTCGACCACCAGCTTCAGCGCCTTGAAGGCGTAGGCCACGGCCTCGGCCACCTCGCGGTCGCTGACCGAGACGGCGCGTTCCAGCCGGCGCTGGTTGATCGGAAAGGTCAGCTCGCCCGGGATGGGGGTCATCAGGGCGTCGCAGATGGACTTGCCGGTCGGGTCGACGCCAACGCGCTCGCCGGCCGCCAGCGAACGGGCGGTGTCGTCATAGACCTCCGGCTCGACCGCGATCACGCGGGTCGAAGCGCTCTTCGTCTCGAAGGCCAGGTTGATGCCGGCGATCAGCCCGCCGCCGGAACAGCCGCAGAGCAGCTGGTCGATCGGCGCATCGGCCTGTTCCAGGATCTCCAGCCCTGTCGTGCCCTGGCCGGCGATGACGAAGGGGTCGTCGAAGGGCCGCACGAGGATGGAGCCCCGCTCGCGCGCGATCTCCTCGCCGATGGCCTCCCGGCTTTCGGTGTAGCGGTCGTAGGTGCGGACCTCGCCGCCGTTCTCGATGACGCCCGCGACCTTGATGGCCGGACTGTCGGCCGGCATCACGATGATGGCTGAGGTTCCCAGCCGGCGGGCCGCGGCGGCCACGGCCTGGGCGTGGTTGCCCGACGAATAGGCCACGACGCCGCGCGTCAGCTCCTCGGCCGTCAGCCGGGCGATGCGATTGTAGGCCCCGCGAAACTTGAAGGCGCCGATCACCTGCAGGTTCTCGGCCTTCATCAGCACCCGCCCGCCGAGCCGTTCGTTCAGGGCCGGGCTCTCGATCAGGGGCGTGCGGACGGCGTGGCCCTTCAGCACACGGGCGGCGTCCACGACATCGGCGAAGGTCGGAAGAGTGGTCATCGACCGAGTCTTAGCCGAAAGTCGGCATGACGTAAGGGAGCCTCGCCTTGTCGCATCTGATCCTCGCCCTCGACCAAGGCACGACCTCGACCCGGGCGGTGGTGTTCGACAGCCGCGACTGGCGGGCGCTGGCCACCGCGCAGGTCCCGCTGGAACAGCATTTCCCGGCGCCCGGCTGGGTCGAGCATGACGCCGAAGAGATCTGGCGCGCCTCGCTCCAGGTCTGCCGCGAGGCCTTGGCGGAGGTCGGCGGCGTGTCGCGCGTGGCGGCGCTCGGCGTCACCAACCAGCGCGAGACGACCGTCCTGTGGGAGCGGGCGACGGGCCGGCCGCTGCATCGCGCCATCGTCTGGCAGGACCGGCGCACGGCGGACGCGACCGACGCGCTCGCCAGGGCGGGGCACGAGCCGCTGGTCCAAGGCGCGACGGGCCTGGTGCTCGATCCCTCTTTCTCGGCCTCCAAGATCGCCTGGCTGCTCGATCAGGTCGAAGGCGCGCGCGCGCGGGCGGAGGCGGGCGAGCTGTGCGCAAGCACGATCGACGCCTGGCTGATGTTCCGCCTGACGCGTGGCGAGCGCTTCGTGACCGACGTCACCAACGCGTCGCGGACCAGCCTGTTCGGCCTGAAGGAGCTGGCCTGGCGCGACGACCTGTGCGCCCTGTTCGGCGTGCCTCGCGCCTTGCTGCCAGAGGTGCTCCCCTGCGCCGGAACCTTCGGGGAGACGGCGGCCGAGCATTTCGGCCGGCTCCTGGCGATCACTGGCTGCGCCGGCGACCAGCAGGCGGCCCTGGTCGGCCATGGGGCCCTCGAGCCCGGGGCCGTGAAGGTGACCTACGGCACCGGCGGCTTCCTCGTGGCGGTGACGGGCGACACGCCCGCGGCCTCGACGAACAGGCTGCTGTTGACCGTCGGCTACCAGGCGGGGGGCAGGCTCGCCTATGCGCTGGAGGGGTCGATCTTCTCGGCGGGCTCGACCATCCAGTGGCTGAGGGACGGGCTCGGCGTCATCACCGCCTCCCGCGAATCCGAGGCGATGGCCCAGGCGCTGAAGGACAACGGCGGCGTCTATCTGGTGCCGGGCTTCACCGGGCTGGGCGCGCCCTGGTGGGAGGCCGAAGCGCGGGGCGCGGTCTTCGGCCTGACGCGCGACACGCGTCCTGAGCACTTCATCCGGGCGGGGCTCGAGGCCATGGCCTACCAGACCCGCGACCTGCTCCAGGCGCTCGCCGCCGACGGCGCGCCCCAACCCGCCCGGCTCAAGGTCGACGGCGGGGTGACCGCCAACGCCTGGGCCATGCAGTTCCTGGCCGACATCTGCGGCGTTCCGGTGGAGCGGCCCGCCTATCAGGAGATGACCGCCCTGGGCGCCGCCAAGCTGGCCGCCCTGGGCGCCGGCCTCACCGACCGCCTCGACGGCGGCCCCGACGAGGCCCCCGCCGTCTGGACGCCCCGCATGGCGCCGGACGAGCGCGCCCGCTTGCTGGCCGGCTGGGACGCTGCGGTCCATGCCTGCCTGCATCACGCGCGCGCCTAGCCACGGCCGAGCTTCGCCGGTATCCGGGGGTCATGACCGGTCCCGTCCTCGAAACGCCCCGCCTCATCCTCCGTCCGACCCGGGCCGAGGACTTCGACGGCTTCGTCGAGCTGATGAGCGACGCCGAGCACGTCCGCTTCATCGGCGGCGCCGTCCCGCCATCCACGACCTGGCGCCAGATGATGACGATCGCAGGCAGCTGGCAGCTCGAGGGCTTCGCCTTCTTCTCGGTGATCGAGAAGGCCTCCGGCCGCTGGGTCGGGCGGCTGGGGCCGTGGCGTCCGCACGGCTGGCCGGGCACGGAGGTCGGCTGGAGCATCCTGCGTTCCGAGGGCGGCAAGGGTTATGGGACTGAGGGCTCGGCCGCGGCAATGGACTGGGCCTTCAATCATCTCGGCTGGACCGACATCATCCACTGCATCGATCCGGACAACTTCGGCTCCCAGGGCGTTGCGCGAAAGCTGGGCTCGACCAACCGAGGCCCCGGCCAGATGCCCGCGCCCTTCGATCACCTCCCCGTAGACATCTGGGGCCAGACCCGCGAGCAGTGGGCCGAGAACCGCAAGCGGTTTGACTGGTTGACCTGACCGTTCGCGCTTCGTGAACGGCGCCGGGTGGTCGTTCACGAAGGTGGGCCGCCGAACCGCGCATCTGCGAATGCAAGCCGCGACCGCGGCCGCCATCACCTCCTCATCGACGCGAGCACATCGGCTCGCCGACCAGAGGAGAGACGAACCATGAAGACCGCCCTGATCGCCGCCGCCCTGCTGGCCGCCACGCCCGCCCTCGCCCAGGACGCGGGCGCCGACATCAGCTTCACCTTCGAGGTGGGGCATCCGTCCGGCCAGGTGATGCTCGCCCTGTTCGACAGCGAAGCCGCCTATGACGGTTCGGGCGGGCCGGTGCGCGTGCAGCGCGCAGAGGTCTCGGGCTCGACCGTCACCGTGCGTTTCGCGGGCCTGCCGGCCGGCGACTATGCGCTGAAGGCCTTCCACGATCTGGATGGCGACGGCGAGATGGACCGCAATCCCTTCGGCCTGCCGACCGAGCCCTACGTCTTCTCGAACAACGCCGTGGGCAACATGGGCCCGGCCAGCTGGGAGCGGGCGCGCTTTACGGCCAGCGGCGCCGTCGCCCAGACCCTGATCCTGCGCTGAGGCCGGCTCCGATGATCCCGTCCCGCCGATCTTTCCTGATGGGCGCCGCGGCCCTGTCCGCCGCGGTCGTCACCCCGGACGCGGTGCGCGCCGCCCAAGCGATGAGCGCTCCCGACTGGGGCCTGGCCACCGCCGACGTCGAGGCCGACATCGCGCCGCGCGCCATGCGGCTGGTCGCCGGCCGTGCGCCGGACGGCCTGTCAGGCGACCTGTTCCGCAACGGCCCGGCGAAGTTCCGGCGGCCGGGGCGCAGCGCCGGCCACTGGTTCGACGGCGACGGCCTGGTGCGCCGCTTCCGGATCGGCGGCGGCGAGGCCCAGCTCTCGGCCCGCTTCGTCGACACGCCAAAGCGTCGCCAGGAAGAGCGGCTGGGCGCCATGGTCATGCCCGGCTTCGGCACCACCTCGGACCCGCGCGCGGAGATCGGCTCGCCCGACGACGCCAGCGCCGCCAACACCTCCGTCATCATGGCCGGTGACCGGCTGTGGGCCCTGTGGGAGGCCGGCTCGCCCATGGCGATGGACCCGGAGACCCTGGCCACCGAGGGCTTCGTGACGCTCAGGCCCGACCTGCGCGCCATGCCGTTCCTGGCCCATCCGCGCATCGAGCCGGACGGCCGCATCTGGAACCTCGGCATGTCCGGCCAGCGCGCCATCGTCTGGCGCCTCGCCGCCTCCGGCGACTTGGAGGCCGCAGAGGTCATCGACCTGCCGCGCGCGTCCTACGTCCACGACTTCACGGCGACGGACCGGCATCTGGTCATCGTGCTCCAGCCGTGGGTGCACGCGCGCCAGACCTTCCCCCTGTCCCAGGCCTTCGAGTGGCGGCCCCAGGACGGGACCCAAGTGCTGGTCATCGACAAGGCCGACCTGTCCCGCCGGCGCGTCTTCGACCTGCCGGCCTTCGGCTTCTTCCATCTCGGCGACGCCTGGTCGGACGGCGCGGACATCCGCTTCGACGTCTGCGCCCACGCCGACATGAGCTTCGCCGCGCGCGGCGCGACCGAGGTGCTGGACGGCGTCCCTCTGACCGGCCAGCCCGCGCACCTGGCGCTGGCGACCCTGCGCGCCGACGGCTCGGCCGAGCTCCAGACCACCGCCGTCTCGGCCGAGTTTCCGAAGAGCGACCCGCGCCGCGCCGGCCTGCGCCGCCACCTCAGCTTCCACGTGACCGGCGAGACCCCCGAGACGCCGTTCGCCCAGGCCATCGGCGTGACGGACTGGAGGACCGGCCAGACCCGCGCCTTCGACTTCGGCCGCGGGCATGTCGTCGACGAACCCATCTTCGCGCCCAAGCCCGGCTCCGCCTCGGAGGCTGACGGCTGGCTGGTCGGCCCGTCCCTGAACCTGAGGGACCGGGTCACCGAACTCCACGTCCTCGACGTCGCCCGCATCGAGGAGGGCCCCGTCGCGACATGGCGCGCGGACGTGGCCCTGCCGGCGGCGTTCCACGGGATGTGGCGGCAGACCTAGAACCAGCCGGCTTCCCGCAGGGCCCGCGCATAGCGGCGGCTGACCGGAACCGTGAGGCCGCCTTCCAGCTCCAGAGTGGCGCGCCCGTCGCCACGTCGGGCTCCGGTGACGGCGTCCCTGGCCACCCACCAGCTGCGGTGGACCTGGGCGCCCTCAAGCCCCTCCAGCTCGGCCACGGCGTCGGACAGGCGCATCAGGATCAGGTCCGAGCCGCGGTCGGTGTGGACGCGCAGATAGTGGTCCTCGGCCTCGACCGCGCGGATGGTCGCGCCCTTCAGCTTGAAGGGCAGCCGTTCCAGGAAGCGGGACGGCGCCTCGCCGGGCGCCGCCGCATGGGTCTCGGTCGGCTGCGCCCGCATCAGGAAGACGTTGATCGTCGCCAGCGTCAGGGTGATCACCCCGACCGGCGCCAGGTAGAAGGGCAGGGCCTCGAGGTTGTGCGCACCGCCCTGGAACAGGACGCCGCTATAGGCCCAGACAACAACCGCGAGCGGCCCGGTGATGACGGCGGTGAGCAGGCCGATGCTGAGCCAGGGCCGGCCCTCCTCGTCGATCCATCGGTCGATCAGGCGCGAGCAGGCGTGCCCCCACAGCCCGCCCACGACCATCAGGGGAATCCAGTACAGCAGGCGGACGCCCACCGGCGCCTCGTCCGACCCGAAGGCGCCGACGAAGGCAAGGACGCCGCCGGCCGCGACGGCCACGGCCAGCCCGCGCAGGAAGCCTCGGTCGAAGAAGGGTCTGCTCACGCCTCGGGCGCCGCGCAGGCCGCACGGAAACCCGCCGCGGCGAAGCGGGTCATATAGGCCTGGGCCGTCTCCAGGTCGCCGGACCGGCACAGGCCGTTCGACAGGCGGTCCAGCCGTCCGGTCTCGGCCAGAGTCAGCGTCAGGGCCCCCGACAGCATGTGGTAGGCCCAATACAGATCCACCTCCCGCGCCTCGGGCATGATCTGCTTGATCAGCTCGATCAGCCGCCGGATCGCCGGATCGTAGTAGCGGGCCATGGTCTCGCCGCCGAAGGTCGGGTTGGCGTTGGTCTGGGCCACCAGCGCCGAATAGTGTTTCCAGCCGGGCCCGCCCTTCAGCGACCACTGGAAGGGCGGTCGGAGGAACGCGTCGAACAGCCCCTCCAGCGTCATGGCGTCGCCGGCCTCGGCGGCATAGCGGTTGATCGCCTCGACCCGCTCGTTGTTCCAGACCTCGGCCCGGCGAATGAAGACCGCGTCAAACAGGTCCCGCTTGGCCCCGAAGTAATAGTGGACCAGGGCCGTATCCACGCCCGCCTCGCGCGCCACTTCGCGGATCGTCACCCCGTAGAAGCCATGCTTGGAGAACAGGTCCTCGGCGGCGTCGAGGATAGAATCCCGCGTCTCGCCGTTGGCGCGCGCCTTGGGCGGACGGCCCCGGCGGGCGGGCTTGGGCGCGGAGGCGGTTCGGTTCTCGGCCATGCGGCCAAGCCTAGTGCGCGTGTCGGGAAAACGGAACAGCGGTCGCGGCTGGCGAAGACCGGTCCGAAGACTTATCCTTGCGGGCATGAACGCCCACGACCCCAGCCTCGGCCAGCCCGCCCAGCTCCATTACGGGGACGGCGAGTTCGTCGTGCTGAAGCCGGGCCGGTTCGTGATCTGCGCCGTGTCGGGCCAGCGCATCCCTCTGGACGCCCTGCGCTACTGGAGCGCCGAACGGCAGGAGGCCTACGCCGGCCCCGCCGAGGCGCTCACGGCCTTCTCGTCCGGACGCCGGTGAATCGACGGGCCGTCGTCGCCGCCGTCTTGGCCGCCGGCCTCGCGCCCGCAGTGTGGGCTCAGTCCCGTCCCGAACGTCTCAACCTGACCGGCCGCTTCATCCAGGGCGGCTACGCTATCGGCCGGACGCGGCCCGGAGCCCTGATCTTCCTCGACGGCGAGGCCCTGTCCGCCGCCGGCGCGAGCGGACTGTTCGTGGTCGGATTTGATCGCGACGCGCCGGACACGACGCTGCTGGAGGCCCGTCTCGACGGCTGGCGGGCCGAGGAGCGGCTGCACATCTCCGCCGGCGATTTCCCGACGCAGCGGATTTCGGGCCTGCCGCCCTCGACCGTCGATCCGACCGATCCGGCGCTGCTGGAGCGCATTCAGCGCGAGGCCCAGCTCAAGGCCGCCGCCTACGCCAGCCGCGATCCGTCAGAGGGGTTCGGTGACGGGTTCGACTGGCCGCTGGCGCAGTTCCGCATCACCAGTCGCTGGGGTTCGCAGCGCATTCTCAACGGCACGCCGGCCCGGCCGCACTACGGCATCGACCTGGCAGCGCCGGCGGGAACCGCCATCCTGGCCCCGGCCCCGGGCCTGGTCGTCCTCGCCGAGCCGGACCTGCACTATGAGGGCGGCACGACCTTCATCGACCACGGCCAGGGCCTGATCACCGTCTATCTGCACCAGTCCAGGCTTGAGGTGGCGCGCGGCGACCGCGTGACGCGCGGCCAGAGGATCGGGCGTGTCGGCGCGACGGGCCGGGCGACCGGGCCGCATCTGTGCTGGCGCGCGCGCTGGCGGGACCGTAACCTCGACCCGTCGAATCTGGTCGGCGCCGTGTCCGTCTGAGGACGGAGAACCCGGCGTTTTCTCAACCAGTCGGCAACCATATGGGCGTAGCAATTCCGGAATCGTCGTCCGGGGCCGGACGCTGAGGGGTTCATGTCGGCATTTCAGGCGTTGCAGATCCTGCTGGTGGATGACAACCAGCACATGCGGGCGATCACCGCGACGATCCTGAATTCCGCGGGCTTTCGTCGTATCCGCGAGGTGCGCGACGGCGCCGAGGCGATCGAGGCCCTGCGTGACTGGCCGGCGGATCTGGCCATTGTCGACTTCAACATGGCGCCGATCGACGGGGTCGAGTTCACCCGTCTGATTCGCAATTCGGCTGACAGCCCGAACCCCTATCTGCCAATCGTGATGATGACCGGCCACTCCGAGCGCAGCCGCGTCTACGAGGCCCGCGACGCGGGCGTGACCGAGTTCGTGGTCAAGCCGATCACCGCCAAGGCGATCCTCGATCGCATCCAGGCGGTCATCTACAAGCCCCGGCCCTTCGTGAAGTCCGAAAGTTACTTCGGACCCTGCCGCCGGCGGGTGACGAACCGGAACTACGCCGGCCCGTGGCGCCGGGAGGGTGACGCGCCGGCGGAAACCGCCAAGGCCGGCTGATCGCGCCTGCGGCCGATCACCAGGCGATGGTGATGCCGCCGTCGACCACCAGGGTCTGACCCGTCATGTAGGACGACGCCGGGCTGGCCAGATAGACGGCCGCGCCCGCGATCTCGTCCGGCTGGCCGATGCGCTTCAGGGGGGCCGGGTCGGTCACCTGCTTGAGCAGGTCCGGGTTCTCCCACAGGTATTTGGCGAAGTCGGTCTGCACCAGGCCGGGCGCGATGCAGTTCACGCGCACGTTCGACGGTCCCCACTCCACCGCCAGGTTGCGCACTAGCTGCATGTCCGCGGCCTTCGAGACGTTGTAGGCGCCGATCAGGGCGTTGCCGCGCAAGCCCCCTATCGAGGACACAACCACGATCGCCCCGTCCTTGCGGCTCAGCATCCCCGGCGCGACCATCTGGATCAGCCAGTGGTTGGAGATGACGTTGTTTTGGAGAATCTTCTCGAACTGCTCGTCCGAAATGCCCGCCATCGGTCCCGCATAGGGATTGGTCGCGGCGTTGCAGACCAGGATGTCGATCTGGCCGAAGGCGGCCTCGGTCTCGTCGACCAGCCGGCGCAGGTCGTCCTTGGAGCCGATGTTGGCCGGGATGGCGATGGCCCGGCCCTCGCCGTGGCGGGCGTTGATGGCGTCGGCGACCTCCTGGCAGGGCCCGGCCTTGCGTGACGAGATGACGACCCGAGCACCATGTTCCGCCAGCCGTTCGGCGATGGCCTTGCCGATGCCGCGCGACGAGCCGGTGATGATCGCCGACTTGCCCGAAAGGTCGAAGAGTTCCATCGCTGCGCTCCCTGACGAATTCCCTGCTAGCCGATGGCCGCGGATGGCCTGATAATCAAGCGATTCCCTGTCGGGGCTGAAAGGTCGCATGTCGAAGCTGACCACCGCCTTCCTGATCGGCGCCTGGACCTGCCTGGCGCTCACCGTCGCCGCCCTGTTCTGGCGCAGCGGTCTTGGCGTGGGCGCGGCGACGGCCGCCCTGTTCGGCGGCCTGGGCCTGGGCGCAGGCGTGCATGCGCTGATCGCGGGCGCGGTCGGGCGGGCCCAGATCAGCAAGCAGATCAGCGCCGTGCGCGAGGCGCACCGCCTCCTGGCCGACGCGCTGGAGAGCATGCAGGGCGCCATCGGCGACCTCGCCGGCGCGGTCCAGACCGGACAGGACGACCGAACTGAGACCCTGACGGGCGAGGTCCGCATGCTCGAGGCCCTGGTCGGCCGGCTCAGCGAAAGCCTCGACGCCAAGCTCGCCGCCGTCGAACGCGCCGCCCCGCCGATGGACGCCGCCGAGGGCCGCCGCCGCCACCAGAGCGTCGCCGTCGTCAGCCAGGTGCGCGAGGCCCTGACCGAGAACCGCGTAGACCTCTACCTCCAGCCCATCGTCACCCTGCCGCAGCGCAAGACCCTCTACTACGAGAGCTTCACCCGCCTGCGCGACGACTCCGGCCGGGTCATGATGCCGGCGGAATACCTCGCCGTCGCCGAGGACGAGGGCCTGACCGCGGCCATCGACAACCTGCTGCTGTTCCGCTGCGCCCAGATCGTGCGTCGGCTGGCGCGTCAGGACCGCCGTGTCGGTGTCTTCTGCAACATCGCCCTGACCTCGCTGGCCGACGAGACCTTCTTCCCGCAGTTCCTCGACTTCCTGTCCGAGAACCGGGACCTGAAGGACTCCCTGATCTTCGAGCTGGGGCAGGCGAACTTCGACGTGCGCGGTCCGGTCGAGGCCCGCAACATGGCCAAGCTGGCCGACCTGGGCTTCCGCTTCTCCATCGACAAGGTGCAGGCGCTAGACCTCGATTTCGCCGACCTGCAGCGCGCCGACGTCAAGTTCATCAAGGTGTCGGCCGAGCTTCTTCTGGAACAGCTGCTTGAGGCCGAGGAGCCCCAGGCGCGCGCGCTGCGGGACATCCATCCCGCCGACTTCGCCGAGCTGGCCCGCCGCTACGGCCTGGAGGTCATCGCCGAAAAGGTCGAGGGCGAGCGTCAGATCGTCGACATCCTCGATCTCGAGGTGTCGCTGGGTCAGGGGCACCTGTTCGGCGAGCCGCGCGCCATCAAGGAGCAGGTCCTGGCCGAGGCCGAGCCGCCGGCCGACTTCGTCCGCGCCGCCATCCGCGGCCGGGACGCGGCTCCCCGTCGTCGCTACGCCTGATCTTCCCGGACATTGACCGCAAGTCGCGGGACGCACGCCTTCGGGCCCGAGCCTATCGATGATCCGCAATCCCCGCGGAGATTTCGCTATGCTGGCCGAGATGATCGCCGAGCCGACCCTCACCGACGACGAGCGCTATGACGCGATGGCGCGCCGCGACGCCTCGCTGCGCGACGCCTTCGTCATCGCGGTCAAGACCACGGGCGTCTACTGCCGCCCGGGCTGTCCGGCCCGTGCGCCCCGGCGCGAGAACGTCCGCTTCTTCGCCACGACGGAGGAGGCCCGCGCCGAGGGCTTTCGCGCCTGCCTGCGCTGCAAGCCGGACGAGGGCCGGCCCGGGGCCGACGTCATCGCCGCCGCCTGCCGCGCCATCGAGGTGGCCGAGACCCCGCCGACCCTGGACGAACTCGCCCGCCAGGCTGGCCTGTCGTCCTTCCACTTCCACCGCCTGTTCAAGGCGCGCACCGGCGTCACGCCCAAAGCCTACGCCAGCCAGGTCCGCGACCGCCGCGCCAAGGCCGCGCTGGAGAGCGGCGCGCGCGTGACCGACGCGGTCTATGACGCCGGCTTCGGGGCGCCGTCGCGCTTCTATGACGCGGCCCACAAGCGTTTCGGCATGACCCCCTCGGCCTGGCGGAAGGCCGGCCAGGGCGAGACCATCCGGGTGGCCGTCGGGCCCTGCTCGCTGGGTCAGGTGCTGGTGGCGGCCACCGACAAGGGAGTCTGCTCCATCGAGCTCGGCGACGATCCGGACTTCATGCTGGCCCGCTTCCGCGCCCGCTTCGACCGGGCCGAGGTGGTGGCCGACGATCCGGTCCTGGCCGCGCATCTCAGGCGCGTCACCCAACTGATCGACGATCCGCGCGACCCCGGCCGCGACCTGCCGCTCGACGTGCGCGGCACGGCCTTCCAGCAGAAGGTCTGGCGGGCGCTGCGCGACATTCCGCCGGGCGAGACCTGGACCTACGGCCGGCTGGCCGAGGCCGTCGGCGCGCCGGGCGCAGCCCGCGCCGTCGGCGCCGCCTGCGGGGCCAATCCCGTCTGCGTCGTGGTGCCCTGCCACCGCGTCGTTGGCTCTGGCGGAAAACTCACGGGATACGCCTGGGGCGTCGAGCGCAAGCAGGAGCTGCTGCGCCGCGAGCGGAGCGCCTGACCGCTTGGCCGAGCCGCGCATCTTCGTCGACGCCGACGCCTGCCCGGTGAAGGAGGAAGTCTATCGCGTCGCGGAACGCTGCCGGCTGCACGTCTTCATCGTCTCGAACGGCTGGATCAACACGCGCCGCGCGCCGTGGATCGAGCAGGTGGTGGTCGAGGCGGGACCCGATCTGGCCGACGACTGGATCGCAGAGCGCGCGGGCCCCGGCGACGTCGTCGTCACCTCGGACATCCCGCTGGCGGACCGCTGCCTGAAGGCGGGCGCCCAGGCGATCAAGCCGAACGGTCAGACTTTCACGCCGGATTCGATCGGCTCTGCCCTGGCAGGCCGGATGGTCGGCGAACACCTGCGCTCGATGGGCTTGGCCACCCCGGGCCCGCCGCCGTTCGGCGCGCGCGACCGATCCGCCTTCCTCCAGGCCCTGGATCGGGCTGTGACGGTCGCGCGGCGGGCGCGGCCCAAGGC